>NZ_KB906102.1:112928-239388 GCF_000381185.1 Thioalkalivibrio sp. ALMg13-2
CCCGTATGGAGCCCCTCGCGGAGGGCGTGATGGGCCGGGAGAAGGCGCTGGATGTCTGAGCGAAGCGCAGCGTAGCGAGTTCAGCGCCGCCGGCCCAGCGCGTCCGGAGCGAGGTTCCCGGGCGGAATCCGGGGGCCCTTCTTTGGGTACTTTCTTGGGCAAGCAAGAAAGTACCTCGGGGCGCGCTGGCGAATCAGCGCCGGGCAGGCGGCGGACCGGAGGCACGTAAACACCCGATGCCGAACCAGGACCAGCCTTGGAGCGCGAAGATAAACGCAATGCCGGTGCGTTTCGCTGCGCTCAACCGCACCCTACGAAGAGGTTGCGGCGGCTTGGGCCTCCAGTTGCGCCATCTCGGATTCGGTGAAGCCGGCGGCGCGGCGTGCCGCGTGCGCGAATGGTGGGCGCACGCGGCCGGGCATGTATTCGGCCAGCAGGTCGAGGAACAGCGGTTCGGGATCGAGACCGCGTGCCCGGGCCAGTTCGCGGAACCAGTGCGTACCGATCGCCACGTGCGCGACCTCCTCGCGCTGGATGATCTCCAAAAGGGCCACGGTGTCGGTGTCGCCCGCCGCTTCCAGCCGCTGGATCATGCCCGGGGTTACGTCCAGCCCGCGCGCCTCCAGTACCCGCGGCACCAGCGCCATGCGCACCATCACGTCGTGGTCGGTCGCCAGCGCCGCCTCCCACAAGCCGTTGTGGGCCGCCAGATCCCCGTAGTCCGCACCCAGCTCGAGGAGACGCGCCCGCAGCAACCGGAAGTGCCGCGCCTCCTCTGCCGCGACCTGCAGCCAGTCGCTGACAAACGGCGCCGGCATGTCGCGGAAGCGGTACACGGCATCCAGCGCCAGGTTGATCGCATTGAACTCGATGTGCGCCACCGCATGCACCAGCGCGACCCGACCGGCAGTGGTATTCAGTCCACGCCGCGGCAGCTCCTTCGGATGCACCAGCACCGGCCGCTCCGGCCGCCCCGGCACCTCCATGCGTTGCGGCGCGGGGGCATCCGTTCCCTCCAGCTCATCCGCCCACCAGGCGCGCGCCAGCTCCAGCACACGCTCGGACTTGGCCTCCGGGTCGCGCTCGCGCAGGGCGGCCTCGGCCGCGCGGTAGACGGCCGGGTGCGGCCGCGGTCTTTCGCTCATGGCATCTCTCTGTCGCTACGCACGGTCAGGCCCGGACGCGCACGTTCACCATCATGTCGTTGTCCTCGTGCTCCAGATTATGACAGTGGAACACGTAGAGCTGATCGCCATCGTAGTGATGGGTGAAGTCGATCGCGATGCGCACCGTCTCGCCCGGCCACAGCAGGACCGTGTCCTTCCAGCCCAAGTCCGTGACGGTCAGGCCTTCATCGTTCACGGCCTGCTGGCGCACGAAGTCCGGACCGCCCGAACGTGACAGCACCTGGAACGAGAAGCCATGGATATGCATCGGGTGCGGCATGCTGCGGTCCGCATTGCGGATGGTCCAGACCTCCCGGGTGTTGGCATCCACCTCGATCGGCACCCGGTCAGGGTCGTACGTCTCTCCGTTGATGCGCCACTGCATCGGCGCCATGTCCAGACGGATATCCCGTTCGCCGGCATCCGTCACGTCGATGGGCTCGATCCGCGACAAACGCTCGGGCACCTCGGCGGTGACCGCCTCGCCCTCCTGGACCACGAACTCGAGCAATGCGAGCGGATCGCCGTCGTGCATGCCGCCACCCATCATGCGACCCATGCCGCCGCCCATGCCACGCCCCATCATTCCTCCGCCCATGCCGCCACCGGCCATCGGGTCGAATTCCAGGCTGTGCAGCTCGACCCGGTCGCCTCCGGCAAACGCGGCGAAGTCAACCAGGACCTCCAGGCGTTCTCCCGGCGACAGGAAGGCCTCCCGGGCCTCCCGGGGCGACTCCAGCAGCCCCGCGTCCGTGCCGATGACCCGGAACGGAATGGCCTGACCCTCGGCGCGCAGGGCCAGCCGGTAGATCCGGGCGGTGGAGCCGTTCAGCAGGCGCAGACGATGGATACGCCGCTCCACCTCGTGCGTCGCGGCCGGCGTCATGTTCACCAGCACCTCGTCGCCGAGATAGCCCATCATCCGCTGCATCGGATTCGGCTGGTACACCAGATGGCCGAGCCGGTCGAAGCGCTTGTCCTGCAGTACGAGCGGCAGGTCGGTCTTGCCCAGCTCCAGCCCCAGCGCCTCGTTCAGCGCGTCGTTGTCGTCATCGCTCACCAGCAGGAAGCTCGCCAGCCCCTGGTGGGCCTGGCGCGCAGTCCGGTGATGGGCATGGGTGTGATACCAGTAGGTACCGCCACGATTGGTCACTTTAAAGCGGTATTCGTACTGCTCACCGGGGTCGACCGTATGGATCGGATGTCCGTCCACCCGGCCCGGAACGTGCAGGCCATGCCAGTGGATGATCGTGCCCTCGTCGAGCTGGTTGTCCAGGGTCACGTCCAGTTCATCGCCGGTGCGCAACAAGAGGATCGGATTCTGGTAGTCATGGCCGTTCATCTGCGTCCGGTACCAGAGGAACGGGGTCTCCTCGCGCCCCGGCACCGGCAACCACCCCTGCTCCGCGACCAGGGTGAACGGCTTGTTGGGTGCGAGCACCCCAAACGGGCCGTCCGCGCCGGGCAGAAACAGGGCGTTGTCGAAACGGGGGGCGGACACTGCATGGTTGAACAGGCTCCAACCGCCGAATGTGGTGATGACGGGAAGCGCCGCGGCCAGCCCCAGAAACTGACGTCGTTTCATCATTGCTTTTCTCCAGTACGGGATGCCGGCATGCTCCGGCGCAGCAGAATGGAATTGCCGATCACCGAGAGCGAGCTGGCGGTCATCGCGACCACACCGATCATCGGGTGCAGTAGCCCGGCCGCGGCGATCGGGATCGCGGCGCTGTTGTAGCCCCAGGCCCAGAACAGGTTCTGCACGATCTTGCGGAAGGTCAGGCGCGACAGCTGGACGGCTTCGACGACCTTGGTCAGCTCCCCGCGCACCAGCGTCACGTCCGCGGCCTCGATCGCAACGTCGGCACCAGCCCCGATCGCAATCCCGACATTCGCCTGCTGCAGGGCCGGGGCGTCGTTGATGCCGTCGCCGACCATTGCCACGTGCTCGCCGTGCTCCTTTTGCAACTCGCGGATGGCCTCGACCTTGCCCTCCGGCAGCACGCCGGCGCGCACCTCGTCGATCCCTACCTGAGCGGCCACGGCATTCGCGGTGCGCTCGTTGTCGCCGGTGACCATCACGCAGCGGATGCCGAGGGCATGCAGTTGTTCGATCGCGGCCTGCGACTCTTCCTTGAGCGTATCGGCGACCGCGACAACGCCAGCCGGCCGGTCGCCGATAGCCACCAGCATCGCGGTCTTGCCGGCATCCTCCAGTTCCCGCAACGGCCCAAGCAGGGCCGACGGATCCAGGCCCTGCTCCTCCAGCAGGCGCTGGCTTCCCACCAGCACCCGTTCGCCGTCCAGGCGGGCCTCCACTCCACGTGCGGTATGCGACTGGAACTGCTCGACCTCGGCGACCTCCAGCTCCCGGTCCCGCGCGCCCTGCACAATGGCGTCGGCCAGCGGGTGCGCGGAACCGGCCTCGACGGCCGCCGCCGCCCGCAGCACTCGGGACTCGTCGAAGCCCTCGGCCGGGATGACATCGGTCAGCGCCGGCTTCCCCCGCGTGATAGTGCCGGTCTTGTCGAGCACGATCACCGCAATGTCCTTGAGCGTCTGGATCGCGGAGCCCGAGCGGATCAGCACGCCGCGCTCGGCCCCCATGCCGGACCCGACCATCAGCGCGGTGGGCGTGGCCAGCCCCAGCGCACAGGGGCAGGCAATGACCAGCACGGCGATCGCCGCCAGGATCGCCAGCACCAGCGGCGGACGTTCGGAATCGACCCAGGGCAGAAAGCCCTCGCCCCAGATCAGGATCGGCTGCAACGCCCCGGAGAACGCCAGCCAGGCCGCGAAAGCGGCCAGCGCGATGACCAGTACGGCCGGCACGAAGCGTGCGGTGATGCGATCCGCCAGTTCCTGCACCGGCACGCGCGAGCCCTGCGCCTCGTTGACCAGGCGGATCACCTGCGACAGGAAGGTATCGGCCCCCACCCGAGTGGCGCGCACCTTCAGGCGCCCCTGCTGGTTCAGGGTCGCGCCAAGCACGGTGTCGCCCTCGCCTTTGTCCACCGGGACCGACTCGCCGGTGGCAATGGACTCGTCCACGGTGCTCTCGCCGGCCACCACCTCGCCATCGGTCGGCACCTTCTCGCCCGGGCGCACGATCATCACGTCGCCCACCTGGAGCGACTTGACCGACACCTCGACCTCCTCGCCATCACGCTCGACCCGGGCGGTCTTCGCACCCAGGTCCAGCAACTTGCGGATCGCCGAGGAGGCCTCGCCCTTCGCGCGATACTCCAGATAGCGCCCGAGCATATGGAAGGCCATGATGGTCGCCGCCATCTCGATGAACGAAGTCATCGGATAGACGAAACCAACCAGCCCGATCAGGTAGGGCGGCAGCGAGCCCATGGAGATCAGCACGTCCATGTTCAGATTGCCGCTTTTCAGCGAACGCCAGGCGGACCGATGCGTGGCCGCGCCCCCCGCCAGGAACACCACCGGGAAGGCCAGCAACGCGATGATCAACAGATAGCCGGGGATCGGCTGCCAGAACATGTGCGGCATCATCAGGACCATGATCGCGATGGTCGGCACCATCGCGAACCACAGACGGTTCCAGGCCTGCTTTACGTAGGCGGCATCAATCGCCGCGTCATCCGCCTCGCTGGCGGCGTCGTCGGTCTCCACCGCCGCCACGTCGTAGCCGGCCCCCTCCACCGCCGCGCGCAGGGCCTCGCCATCGGGCCCGTCCGCCGCCGCCTCCACCGTCACCCGGTGGTCCGAGATGTTGGTGCGTATGGATTCGATCCCGGCGAGCTTCTCGATCGCCGCGCGCACGATGCCGGCGCAATGATCCGAGCCCATGCCCGGCACCACCAGCCGCACCGAACCGGAACCCCCGGCCCCGCCCTCGACCTGCGCGACGTCGTAGCCGGCGCCCTCCACCGCGGCGCGCAGGCCCTGCGGGTCGACCTGGTCGGGGTCATACCCCACCGTCACCCGGTGCCGGGCGATATTGGTCCCCACCGAGGTCACCCCCGGGGTCTTTTCCAGCGCCGAGCGCACGATGCCCCCGCAGTGGTCCGATCCCATTCCGGGGACGATGACCACCGCCTCGCGGGCGGTCGCCGGCTTCGTTTCTGACGTCGTCATCGCGTGACTCCTTACCGGCCACCGAACAGATACTTGATCAACGCGGCGATCGCGAGGATCAGCAGTACCAGGACCAGAAGGCCGATCAGGCCTCCGCCAAGACCCATACCGCCCAGCCAGCCAAAACCTTGTTCATTCATCATGATGGAGTCCTCCCAAGGACTTAAATTCAATGGGGATACGCGGTTTCGCGTATCGAGGGGGCGATCCGCAATCGCCCGGGGCCGGGCGGACGCCCGGCCAGGGAGGACTCAGAGAGGGGGACGCAGATCCGGGCCCGAACGGGCGCCGGGACCCATGGCCACGGCCCCCGGAACGGGGCGGGACAGTGATGCTGTGACCGGCTTGGTCACGGAGGAAGGCAAGGCGGAGACCCCACAGATACCGCAAACCGCGCACGGCATCTCGCAGCCCGAGAAGTCCGCCTGAACCGCGGGGTCCAAAGGCAGGGGTTCCGAGGGCGATGTGGCGCCTTGATCCGGACAGTGGCCCGGCGTGGCGATTGCCGCCCCGTGATCCCCATGCATCATGCCCGCACCGGCGATCGGCGCCAGCAACAGCGCGGCGGCAATCAGCAGAGTCAGCAGATGGGACAGGGCTCGCGACACGGGCAGGCCTCGAAAGAGCATTCTTTTTACAAGTCTAGCAGCGTCGCGGACCGTTCACATGAGATAGATCAAACAGGGAAGCACAAGAACATTACAGCACCGGCGCCAGCAGGTAGGCGGCACGCGCGGCCACGCGGCGCCAGAGCGGAAGATCGTTCACGTCCTGCGGAGTCATCTCGCGGGAACGGGCAAAGTCGGCCTCGAACATGCGCGCCGTCTCGCGCGCGAAGGCCGGGTCCAGCACCAGTGCCGTGACCTCGAAGTTCAGCCGGAAGGAACGGTTGTCCAGGTTCACGGTACCCACGGCCGCGCCCATGTCGTCCACCACGAACGCCTTGCCGTGCAGGAAGCCTTCCTCGTAACGATAGATGCGCACGCCGGCGTCCAACAGCGGCCCCAGGAAGGCGTAGGCCGCATGCGTGGTCAGCGGGTTGTCGGTGACCTCGGGGATTAGCACGCGCACGTCGACGCCGCTCAAGGCGGCCAGCTTGAGCATGCCCTGCACGCCCTCGTCGGGCACGAAGTACGGGCTGGCGATCCAGATGCGCCGGTCCGCCGCGTGGATCGCCTGCTGCATCATCAGGCTGGCGGTCTCGAATTCATCGGCCGGACCGGAGGGAAGGATCAGTACCGGGACCCCGTCCTCCGCCATGGTCGCCGGCTTCCATTCCAGCTCCGGGACCGCCTCGGTGGCCCAGTGCCAGTCCTCCAGGAACACCGACTGCAACGCGAGGGCGGACGGCCCCGCAATACGCAGGTGGGTGTCGCGCCAGGCACCGATTGCCGGATCGCGGCCCAGGTACTCGTCCCCTACATTAAGCCCGCCGAGCCAGGCCTGTTCGCCATCGGCGATCACGATCTTGCGATGGTTGCGGAAGTTCAGCTGGAAGCGATTGCCGCGTCCGCGGGTGGAATGAAAGTGCTGCACATGGACGCCCGCCTCCCGCAGGGTGTCCAGGTAGCTCCCGGGCAGGCGGTAGCTCCCGATCTCGTCATACAGGAAATAGACCTCGATACCGGCCTCGGCACGCTCCACCAGCCGGCGCTGGAGTTCGCGCCCGATCGCGTCGTCACGCACGATATAGAACTGCACCAGCAGGTAGCGTTCGGCCTGCTCGATCCCCCGGAAGATGCTGTCGAAGGTCGCCTCGCCGTCCACCAGCAGCTCGACCTCGTTGCCGTGGAGAAACGGCCAGCGGGCGAGCTGCTGTACGCCATCCAGGTGCTTGCTCGGTTCCTGGGCGACGTACTGGTGCGACCACAGCTCCTCGGTCTTCGGCTGCAGCGCGCGGGCCAGGCTGGAGTCCTCGTCGCGGCGCGCCACGACATAGCCGCGAAACTCGCTGGCACCGAACACCCAGTAGGCCGGGACAGCCACATACGGCACGGTGTTGAGTGAAACGATCCAGGCCACCGCGCCCTGCGATGTGCGGGTGGACATCAGCGCATCCAGCGAGGACAGGAAGCCCAGCAGGTGGAACGCAATGACCACAGTCAGCAGGACGCGCCAGCGCGGGCGCCGCCGGCGCGGCTGCGAACGGGCCTCCCCGCTGGAAGCCGACATACCCGTCTCAGCCCAGGGCGTCGAGGCCGCGCGCCAGATCGCGCTGGATGTCGGCGACGGCCTCGAGCCCGACCGCGACCCGCACCAGGGCCTCGGTAATACCCTGGGCCTCGCGCTTCTCCGGGTCCACGCGACCGTGGGTGGTGGTGGCCGGATGGGTAATGGTGGTCTTGGCATCCCCCAGGTTCGCGGTGATCGACAGGAACTGCGTGGCGTCGATCACCGACCAGGCTGCGTCGCGTCCGCCGGCGACCTCGAAGCTCAGCACCCCGCCGAAGCCGCTTTGTTGCTGCTTCGCGATCGCGTGCTGCGGGTGATCTTCGAGGCCGGGGTAATGCACGGCCGTGACCGCGGGGTGGGATTGGAGCCACTGCGCCAGATTGAGCGCGTTATCGCTGTGTGCGCGCATGCGCAGGGGCAGCGTCTCCAACCCCTTCAGGAACACCCAGGCGTTGAACGGCGACAACGTCGGACCCGCGGTGCGCAGGAAGCCGTAGACCTCCTTGCCCACCCGCTCGGCGTCGCCCACCACGGCACCGCCGAGGCAGCGGCCCTGGCCGTCAAGGAATTTGGTCGCCGAGTGGATAATGATATCGGCGCCCAGATCCAGCGGGCGCTGCAGGATCGGCGTGCAGAAACAGTTGTCCACCGCGAGCAGCACGTCGCGGCGATGGGCGATGTCGGCCAGCGCACGGATGTCCACCACCTCGCCCAGCGGGTTCGATGGCGTCTCGCAGAAGTACAGCCGCGTGTTCGACTGCGTCGCCTGTTCCCAGGCCTCGAGGTTCGACAGCTCGACGTAGGTCACCTCGACGCCGAAACGCGCCAGGTAGTTGTTGAACAGCACGGTGGTGGTCCCGAACACCGAGCGCGAACAAACCACGTGATCGCCCGCCTTCAGCAGGCCCATCATGGTCGCCAGGATCGCGGACATCCCGGAGGCGGTCGCCACGCAGGACTCGCCGCCCTCCAGCGCGGCCAGGCGGTCCTGGAAGGTGCGCACGGTGGGGTTGGTGAAGCGCGAATAGATATTGCCCGGGACCTCGCCACCGAAGCGCGCGGCGGCCTCCGCGGCCGAGCCGAACACGAAGCTCGAGGTCGGGAAGATCGCCTCGGAGTGCTCGCCCTCGGGCGTGCGCTGGTAGCCATAGCGGATGGCGACGGTCTGCGGGTCGTATTCGCTGGGATCGAAATCGGTCATTGGGGTCTCTCGGGCCACGGATTGCTGACCGGACAGTGTACCCGGCGTTTCCGTCAGTTTCCGGGCTGCAGCCGCTCCGCCACGCGCGTGAGCACGTCGTAGCTGATGGTGCCCGCCGCGCGGGCGACCCGCTCCACCGGCAGGCCCTCGCCCCACAACGTCGCCATGGCACCGACCTGCACCTCCGGCAACCCGGACAGGTCCACCGCCAGCATGTCCATGGAGACACGTCCGATCAACGGGCAGAGCCGGTCCTGCACAAGGATCGGCGTGCCCGACGGGGCATGCCGCGGGTAGCCATCGGCATATCCCATTGCCACGATCCCGGCACGGCCCGGAGCGGCGGCGGTCCAGGTCGCGCCATAGCCCACCGTACTGCCAGGCTCGAGAGGCTGGGTGGCGATGATCGGGGCGCGCACGGTCATTGCCGGGCGCAGATCACCGTCCGGGCCCTCCGGGAGGTCCTCGACGGGGACCGAGGCCGGATGCGCGCCGTAGAGCATGATGCCGGGGCGTGCCCAGTAGTCGCCGGGCGCCGCCGACGGTCCGCCCTTGCCCCAGCCGGCGAACAGGGCCGCCGAATTGGCCACGCTACGGAGCCCCGGAAAAACGGAAACCGTCGCGCCGAATTGTTCCAGCTGGCAAGCATTCTGCGGATGCCCGGGCTCGTCGGCGCACGCCAGGTGCGTCATCCAGTGCAGGCCACCGCACCCGTGTCCGGCGGCCCGCAAACGCGTGGCGACGCGCTTTGCCACCTGCGGCGCGAAACCCAGGCGATTCATGCCGGTATTGAGTTTGACCCAGACCACGGGAAGCACCACGCCAGCGGCGTCGAGATGGTCAAGCTGCGTCGCGTCGTGCAGCACGGGCTGCAGGTCGAACTCGGTACAGGCACGCGCCTCGGAGACGTCGCGCGGGCCCTGCAACACGAGGAGTGGGCCGCCGAAGCCGGCAGCGCGCAAGGCGCGGGCCTCGCCGATCTGAGAGACCGCCAAACCATCGCTCGTCTGCGCAAGGGCCTCGGCCGCCCACAGCAGACCATGGCCGTAGCCCTCGGCCTTGATGACCGACCACATCGGAACGCCCGGCGCCAAGCGGCGCGCCACACCCAGGTTGTGTCGGAGCGCCTCGGGATGAAGGTGGATGCTGGCCGCGCGTCTCACGTCGTGCCTAGTGGCCGATCTCGCCGTAGACGTCGGGGGCGTAGTTCTCGAAACGGGTGAACTGCCCGTGGAAGGTCAGGCGCACGGTCCCGATGGGACCATTACGCTGCTTGGCGATAATGATCTCCGCCGTGCCCTTGTCGGGCGACTCGTCGTTGTAGACCTCGTCGCGATAAACGAAGGCGATGATGTCCGCATCCTGTTCAATGGCCCCGGACTCGCGCAGGTCGGACATCACCGGGCGCTTGTTCGGACGCTGTTCCAGCGAACGGTTGAGCTGCGACAACGCGATCATCGGCACACTCAGCTCCTTCGCCAGGGCCTTCAAGCCACGCGAGATATCCGAGATCTCGTTGGCGCGATTCTCGCTGCTGCCGGGGGATTGCATCAGCTGCAGGTAGTCGACCACGATCAGGCCCAGGCCCTTGTGTTCGCGCATCAACCGCCGGGTCCGTGCTCGCAGCTCGGTGGGCGAGAGCGCCGGCGTATCGTCGATGTACAGCGGGGCCTCGGACAGCATCTGCACCGCGCTGGTCAGGCGCGGCCAGTCGCCATCCTCCAAGCGTCCGGAGCGCAGTTTCTGCTGGTTGATCCGCCCCATCGAGGACAGCAGGCGAATGGCCAGCTGCTCACCCGGCATCTCCATGGAGAAAATCGCGACCGGCTCGGAGTTCTTCATCGCCACATACTCGGCAATGTTCATCGCGAACGAGGTCTTCCCCATCGAAGGCCGCCCGGCCACGATCACCAGATCGCCCGGATTCAGCCCCGAGGTCAGGGCATCCAGATCCTGGTAACCGGTGGCAATCCCGGTGATCGGATTCTGGCTTTCGTAGAGATACTCGATCTGGTCCACCGCCGCCGTCAGCAGTGGCTTCATCCCGCGAAAGCCCTGAGCCCCGCGCGCACCCTGCTCGGCGATGCGGAAGACCTTCTGCTCCGCCACGTCCAGCAGTTCCTTGGAACCGCGGCCGTCCGGGGTATAGGCGGAATCGGCAATCTCGGTACCTACCGAGATCAGCGAACGCAGGATAGAGCGCTCGCGGACGATATCCGCATAGGCCACGATGTTGGCGGCACTCGGCGTTTCGGCGGCCAGCCGTCCGAGATAGGCCATGCCCCCGGCCGATTCCAGCTCGGTCGTGCGATCCAGCTGCTCCGACACGGTGACCATGTCGAACGGGGCATTACGATCCGCCAACGCGGACACCGCCCGGAAGATCAGGCGGTGATCATGGCGGTAGAAGTCGTCTGCAGTGATGCGGTCCGCCACCCGGTCCCAGGCAGCGTTATCCAGCATCAGCCCTCCGAGGACCGCCTGCTCGGCCTCCTCGGAATGCGGGGGGACCCGCGGGTTCGGGATCATGGGCGAGTTCATGCGACGAACCCGCCCATGTGCCGGGTATCAGCGACCCGGTGGGGCCACCCTCCCGACATCCGGCGGATCACTCTTCGCCGATCACGACGACGCGGATGTCGACGTCCACGTCCGAGTGCAGGTGCAGGCCGATTTCGAATTCACCGGTGGTGCGCAGCGGACCTTCCGGCATGCGCACTTCGCGCTTTTCGACTTCGGTACCCTTGGCGGTCAGCGCGTCGGCGATGTCCGCCGGGCCGATGGAGCCGAACAACTTGCCTTCGCCACCGGACTTCGCGGTGATCTCGAGCACGGTTGCGTCCAGCTTTTCCTTGCGGGCCTCGGCCGCAGCCAGGGCCTCGGCCGCCGCCTTTTCCAGTTCGGCGCGACGCGCCTCGAATTCGGCGATGTTCTCGGCGGTGGCAAACTTGGCCTTGCCCTGCGGCAGCAGGAAGTTGCGCGCAAAGCCCGGACGCACGTTGACGCGGTCGCCCAGGGTGCCCAGGTTATCGATCTTTTCCAGCAGAATGACTTCCATCTTTGGTATTCCTGTAACGTTTGATCAGCCCCCGAAGGGGCGCATTCTACACCGGTCTCGGACCGGTCTCACGGATTGTTGTCACTGTCCTGCCCGCCCTGCGCGGAACCGGGGCCCAGTCGCGAGCGGATATCCGCCCAGGCGTCGATCACCCCGATGGTGGCCAGCAGCAGAAACATCTGCGGCATGGCCAGGGCCAGGAGCACGTACATCCCCACCAGCCAGAAACTGCTCATCCCCTGCCGGAAGGTCAGCGCGTGCATCAGCGCGATCCCCTGCAGGAAGAACAGCACCGCCAGGATGAACGCCAACTCGGTGGCCACCGGGACCGGGCCCAGATGCCCGATACCGGCCAGCAGCAGCGTGACGGCACTCAGCATCCGCCCGAACTGCAGGCCCCGGAACTCCTCGCCGAACGCCCCCGGGTTGTACAGCAGTGCCTGCCAGTAGCGACCCAGCAGCACGGCCAGCGTCAAGCTCAGCAGCAGGATCCCGGCCAAGAGCCCGGTCAGGTACGGCGCCGCGCGGCGCAGCCCCGCCTCCAACTCCTGTGGCCCGGTGTCGCTGCCCTCGACCAGAGGCCCCAGCAGGGCCATGCCCACCTCGGCCCAGGTGGACTCGAGATCCGGCACCAGCAGGTGCACAGCCAGCACGCCGACCCCGGCGACCGCGGCGGCGACCTGCAGCGTCATGCGCCACGAGATCGTGCGCCGCAGCAGCTCGGCGAGCAGCGCCACTGGCGCCCACTGCACCACCCCGGCAACCACCCCCGCGAACAGCGGGGCTTCCGGGATCAGGACAAACATCGCCACCCCGAGCACCACTGCGGACAGCACCATCACCAGGAGTGCCTGGCGCAGGCCGATGCGCAGCCCCACGAGGGCGATCAGCGCACTGCTGAGCAGCGCCACCGGAGGCAGGAACAGGCCCGCCACGCCAAAGCCGGAAACCGCGCCTACGGCGCGGCTCCGGCTTTTCATCGCAAATTCGGCCAGCACGCGCATATGGCGACGGCCCCGGCGAACCGGTGCGGGACTTAGTGGTTATCGCTGTACGGCAGCAGGGCCAGGAAGCGCGCACGCTTCACCGCCGTGGCCAGCTGGCGCTGATACTTCGCGCTGGTGCCGGTGACACGGCTGGGCACGATCTTGCCGGTCTCGGTCACAAAACCCTTCAACAGATTCAGGTCCTTGTAATCGATGTACTCGATGCCTTCGGCGGTGAACTTGCAATACTTGCGGCGACGCGGAAAACGGGCCATGTCAGATCTCCTTCAATGATTCGGTCAACGAACGGGCGGGATTTACTCGGCGGAAGCCGAGTCGTCGGAGGCGCCTTCGCCACCCTCGTCGTCACGCTCGCGGCGACGGCCCTTGCCACTCTCCTCTTCCTGGCCCTTGGCCAGCGGGGAGATCTCGGTCACGGCCTCTTCCATGCGCATTGCCAGGTGGCGCAGCACGGCATCGTTGAACCGGAAGGCACTGGCGAGCTCTTCCATCGCCTCTTCCGAGGCCTCGATGTTCATGAGCACGTAGTGGGCCTTCACCAGCTTCTGGATCGGGTAGGCCAGTTGACGGCGGCCCCAGTCTTCCAGGCGGTGGATCTTGCCTTCATGACCTTCGACCAAGCCCTTGTAGCGCTCGATCATCGCCGGGACCTGCTCGCTCTGGTCCGGGTGGACCAGGAATACAACTTCGTAATGACGCATCGGGAACTCCTTGCGGGTATCAGCCTCCCGTCAAATGCGGTGAGGCAAGGGTTCGACCCAGCGGACGCAGCCGCAGGGCAGAAAGGCGCGACACGATAACCGAAGCGGGCGCCAACAACAAGCAGGGAGCCGGCGAAACAGGGGTTTGCACCGCCCCCGGAAGGCTACCGGCTACGCAGAACCAGCCGGCGGACCTTCGCGGCGCTGACGGACCGCCTCGAACAGGGTGACGCCGGTGGCGACGGAGACGTTGAGGCTTTCTACCGCGCCCTGCATCGGCAGGGCCGCGAGGTGGTCACAGGCCTCCCGGGTCAGACGCCGCAGGCCCTCGCCCTCGGCCCCCATGACGATCGCGGTCGGCGGGCGCAGGTCCAGGTCATAGAGGCTCTCACCCCCCTCCCCGGCCAGGCCTACGGTCCACATCCCGCCATCCTTCAGGGCTGCCAGCGTCCGCGCGAGATTGCCGACCGTCACCACCGGCACGGTCTCGGCGGCCCCGGACGCCACCTTGATGGCGGCGGGGGTCAATGCGGCGCTGTGATGGCGCGGCATGACCACCGCCCCGGCCCCGGCCGCATCCGCGGTCCGCAGGCAGGCCCCGAGATTGTGCGGGTCGGTCACCCCGTCGAGCACCAGCAGCAGATCCAGGCCATCGCGCACCCGGGTGATCAGGGCCTTTTCGTCCAGCAGCGGGCGCGGCGTGCAGTGCACGACCACACCCTGGTTCTGGAACCCCGGAAGCTGTTGATCGAGCCGCTCGCGGCCTACCCGCTCGATCGAGATACCCCGCGACTGCGCCAGCGCTCGCAGGCGCTCCAGGGCGGGTTCGATGGGGTCGGGCGCCAGCTGCAGTCGCTTGACCCGCTCCGGGGCCCGCTGCAACACGGCGGCCACTGCGTGGATGCCACCAAAGGTCTCGGCGCGGCTACCCTTGCCCCCCTTGCTCATCGCGGACCTCCGCCACGGCGATCCCGCCACGGGTCAACGCCCCGGCGGACACCGTCTGAGCAGCCCCCGAGCAAGCGAGGGAACAGAAGCGGGTTCACCCGGCGCCTCAGGACGAGGACGGACGTCGACGACGGCTGCGGCCACGTCCGGACCCAGAGGATTCCTTGGCCTTGGCCGGGCGATCCGCACTCGGCTCGACAATGGTATTTCCGTCCTTGTCGGCCTCGGGGCGCGGCGGCGGAACCGCCTCGTTGCCCGGTTCCGGGGCATCGCTGTTGCCTTCATCCGGCGCGTTCCGCGGGCGGCGTGCGTTGCCCCGGCCACGTCCGCTGCCCCGGGTCCGTTCATTCCCCGGGCTTGCTTCATTCCCTGGGCTCGCCTCATTCCCCGGGCTTGCTTCATTCCCCGGGCTCGCCTCATTCCCCGGGCTCGCCTCATTCCCCGGGCTCGCCTCATTCCCTGGGCTCGGCTCTTTCTCCGAGCTCGGTTCTTTCGCCGGGCTCGGCTCGGCAGCAGGGCTCGTGTCGCCACCGGCGGCCCCACGGCGGCGGCCACCACGACGGCGGCGCTTCTTCTTCGGCGCCGGGGCATCATCGTCGGCCGCGGGCGCCTCCAGCCCGGCTGCTGTGGGTTTTGCCTCAGGCTCGGGCGCTGCTGCGGTTGGTTCGGCGGCGGACTCGACCGGCGCCGCATCGGCATCCTTGCGGCGCTTGCTACGACGGCTGCGCTTTTTCGGCGGCGGAGCGGCGGGACTCGGCTGGCCCGCTTCCTGGGCCAGGGCCAGATCGATCTTGCGATCATCCAGGCTCACCCGGGCCACCTGCACCTGGAGCTCGTCGCCGATACGGAACACCCGGCCACCGCGTTCGCCGGTCAGGCTGTGGCGTGCCGGGTCAAAGTGGTAGAAGTCGTTGTCGAGGCTGGTCACGTGCACCAGGCCCTCGATGTAGACGTCCTTGATCTCCACGAACAGACCGAACCCGGTGACTCCGGAGACCACGCCGGGGAAGGTCTCGCCGACCTTGTCCTGCATGTACTCGGCCTTCAGCCAGGCCACCGCGTCGCGGGTCGCGTCGTCGGCGCGTCGCTCGGCCATCGAGCAATGCTCACCCAACTGCTCCATGTCGCCATGCGAGTACGGAAAGGCCTTGCCACTGCCCTTGCGCAGCACATGGCGAATACCGCGATGCACCAGCAGGTCCGGATAGCGGCGGATCGGCGAGGTGAAGTGCGCGTAGTCGTCCAGCGCCAGACCAAAGTGGCCATCGAGCTCCGGGGCATACACGGCCTGGCTCAGCGAACGCAGCAGCACGGTCTGGATCAGCTGCTGGTCGGTGCGCTGGCGCGCTGCCTTCAGGACCTCGGTGTAGTCGGCGGGGCTCGGCTCGTCACCACCGCCCAGGCTCAGACCCGCGCCATTGAGGAAGTCGCGCAGGTCATCGATCTTGTCCGACGGCGGCTGATCATGGATGCGGTACAGGGCCGGCACCTTGTGCTTCTTGAGGAAGCGCGCGGCGGCCACGTTGGCCATGATCATGCATTCCTCGACCAGGCGATGCGCATCATTGCGCACCGTCGGCACGATCTTCTCGATCTTGCGGTCCTCGCCAAAGACGATCTTGGTTTCGGTGGTGTCGAAATCGATCGCGCCCCGGCGATTGCGCGCCGCGTGCAGGGCCTTGAAGGCCTGGTGCAGGGTCTCCAGGTTCGGCATCACATGCGCGTTCTGCTCGCGCTGCGCCGCGTCGCCGTCGAGCATCGCGGCCACGTCCTCGTAGATCAGGCGGGCGTGCGAACGAATCAGTCCCTCGTGGAAGCGATAGCTCTTCAGCGCCCCGCGCGCACCGATCTCCATCTCGCAGATCATGCTCAACCGGTCCACGTTCGGATTCAGCGAGCACAGACCGTTGGACAGGGCCTCCGGCAACATCGGGATCACGTTGTT
This sequence comes from Thioalkalivibrio sp. ALMg13-2, assembly GCF_000381185.1. NCBI lineage: Bacteria > Pseudomonadati > Pseudomonadota > Gammaproteobacteria > Chromatiales > Ectothiorhodospiraceae > Thioalkalivibrio > Thioalkalivibrio sp. ALMg13-2. The sequence continues at coordinate 129,231 of NZ_KB906102.1, forward strand.
CGGGAAGTACACCGAGGTGCCGCGCGTGCGCGCCTCGCGATCCAGCGCGGCGTCGCGCTGGACGTAGTGCGACACGTCGGCGATCGCAACCCACAGCCGCCAGCCCTTGCCTTCCGGCTCGCAGTACAGGGCGTCGTCGAAGTCGCGGGCGTCGTCGCCATCGATCGTGACGAACGGCTTCTCGCGCAGGTCCAGGCGATCCTTCTTGTCTGCCTCGGCCACCTCGGCGCCCAGCTCGTCGGCCGCCGCTGTGACCTCGTCCGGCCACTCGTGCGGCAGGGCGTGAGCGCGGATCGCGATGTCGATCTCCATACCCGGCGCCATGTGCTCGCCCAGGACTTCCTGCACGTCCCCACGCAGGCGCGCCGTGCGTGAAGCGGATTCACGGATGCGCACGACCACGATCTGGTCGTCCTCCGCCTCGCCCAGGCCGTCCGGCGGCACCAGGATGTCGTGGGTGATGCGCTTGTTGTCCGGGGTCAGGATGCCGACACCGTCCTCGATCTTCAGGCGCCCGACCACCTGGGTGGTGTTGTGCTCCAGGACCTCGACAATCCCGCCCTCGCGGCGGCCGCGACGATCCACGCCCATGACCCGGGCCAGAACCCGGTCGCCATGAAATACCCCGCGCATCTGCTTCGGCGACAGGAACAGGTCGTCGTCCTGCTCGTCCGGCACCAGGAAACCAAAACCATCCGGGTGACCGATCACGCGCCCGCGGATCAGGTCTTCCTGGTTGACCGGCAGATAGGCACCGCGACGGTTGCAAAGGGCCTGCCCATCGCGCTCCATCGCCTTCAGGCGGCGGCGCAGGGCCTCGAGGCGATCGTCGTCGTCGATCTTCAGACGTTCCGCGATCTCGTCGTAGGACAACGGATTGTCGGCTTCCTGCAGAAGCCCGAGGATGAACTCGCGACTGGGGATGGGGTTGTCGTATTTCTGCGCCTCGCGCTCGAAATTGGGATCGGCGGGGGTCTTGCGACGTTGTCTTGGCATTCAGTGAACTCTGTGGATGTTGCAATGGGCAGCCCCTCGCCGGGAATCCGGCTGGGCGCGCAAAGCGCCCATTATGAGGCATGCGGAATTTTGTTGCGCAGGGGGCGCGTTTGCGCGCCCCCTGCCGACCACACCGGAGGGAAACATTCCCGCTCCGGGGCGTTGACAGCCCCCCAGCCGCGCACTATATTGCGCGCTCCTGAAGCGCAGGACACACGGTTTCCTCATTGTGTGTCGTCCCTCGTGCCGAGGTGGCGGAATTGGTAGACGCGCTAGCTTCAGGTGCTAGTGGGGGTAACCCCGTGGAGGTTCAAGTCCTCTCCTCGGCACCATTTTTCAGCTGTATTCGAATCCCTGTTATACGCGAAGCGACACCCGTGAGGGTGGCGGATTTTCTGCGTGGCGAATCCCGCCTGCTCCACCACTCGGCTCGCCGGAGCCCGCACGGTGGTGCGCGCCCCGACGTGCCCAGGGAGACACGCAATCAGCTGTCGAACGGGTCGCGCAACACCAGGGTCTCGTCACGATCGGGCCCCGTGGAGACCATGTCGACCGGCACCCCGACCACCTCGCTCAGACGCTCCAGATAGGCGCGGGCATTAGCCGGCAACTGGTCATACTCGCGGATCCCAACCGTGGATTCCGTCCACCCCGGCATCTCCTCGTAGATCGGCGTGCAGGCCGCATAGGCCTCGGCGCCGGACGGCGGCGCCTCGCGGGTCTCGCCATCGCAGTTGTAGCCCACGCAGATCTGCACGTTCTCCAGGCCATCCAGCACATCCAGCTTGGTCATGCACAATCCGCTGATGCTGTTCACCTTGACTGCTCGCTTCAGCGCGACGGCATCGAACCAGCCGCAGCGCCGTGCGCGCCCCGTGGTGGAACCGAACTCATTGCCCTGCCGCGCCAGGTGTTCACCCATGTTGTCGAACAGCTCGGTCGGGAACGGTCCGGCGCCCACCCGGGTCGTGTAGGCCTTGGTGATCCCCAGCACGTAGTCGAGGTCGCGCGGCCCCACACCCGACCCGGTGGACGCACCACCCGCGGTGGTATTCGACGAGGTCACGAACGGATAGGTGCCGTGGTCGATGTCCAGCAGCGTGCCCTGGGCCCCCTCGAACATCACGTCCTTGCCCTGCTCGCGCAGCTTGTGCAGGCGGCCCGCCACGTCGGTGACCATCGGCTGCAGGCGCTCGGCGTGCGCCAGGCACTGCTCCAAGACCTCTTGTTGGTCGATGGTCGGGGCCTTGAAGTAATGCTTCAGCGCGAAGTTGTGATAGTCCATCACCTCGCCCAGCTTGGCCGCCAGGCGTTCCCGGTGGAACAGGTCGTCCAGGCGCAGGCCCCGGCGCGCAACCTTGTCCTCGTAGGCGGGACCAATGCCGCGCCCGGTGGTCCCGATCGCGGCCTTGCCACGGGCCTTTTCGCGCGCCAGGTCGAGGGCTACATGGTAGGGGAGGATCAGCTGGCAGGCATCCGACAGGCGCAGACGGTCCGCCACCGGCACGCCCTTGGCCTCAAGCTCTTCCATCTCGGTAATCAGAGCCTCGGGCGAGAGCACCACGCCATTGCCGATCATGCATTCCACGCCCTCCCGCAGGATGCCCGACGGGATCAGGTGGAGCACGGTCTTCTCGCCATCGATCACCAGGGTATGCCCGGCATTGTGTCCGCCCTGGAAGCGCACGACGGCCGCGGCATCCTCGGTCAGACGATCGACAATCTTGCCCTTGCCCTCGTCACCCCACTGGCTGCCCAGTACGACTACAAAACGTCCCATCGCCATCAATGCTCCACTACTGTCCATTCCCCGGCGCGCTGCTCGAGCCGCGCGCCCCCGGGTACTTCGTTGTCCTGGCCTTCCAGCTCGCGCACTACGCGCACGCCGCGGGCACGGAGATCCGCAATGGCCGCCTCCAGCGCCACATCGCCGGTGGCCGGTGCCAGCACCGTCTGACGAGGCGCCATCGGCGCCCCGGCCTCGCGGCGTACGAAGGCGCGCAAATCGGTGCTGAAACCGGTGGCCGCCCGTGCGCGGCCGAAGACGCGACCGATCTCGTTATAACGGCCACCGCGCGCGATCGCCTGACCGGAGCCGGGCACGAAGGCCGCGAACACCAGACCGGTGTGATAGGCATAGCCGCGCAACTCGGCCAGGTCCAGGTGCAGGTCCAGGCCCGGCTCGCTCGCCTCAAGCCGTGCGACCACTGCCTGCAGGTGATCCAGCGCCACCGCCACCTCGGCGGGTGCACCGGCCAGGGCGCGACGGGCAGCGTCGAGTACCGTGGCATCGCCATTCAGATCCACCAGCGCGCGCAGCCGCGCACAGGCCGCCGGATCCATGCCGCCGGCCTCCCAGGCCGCGAGGGTCTGTTCGATCTCGGGCACGCTCTTGCGCTGGAGTTGATCGAAAAATTCCTGCTCCTGGCTCGCATCCAGACCCGCATCCTGCGCCAGGGCGCGATAGATCCCGACGTGGCCGAGATCCATGCTAGGACGCTCCACTCCGCAGGCAGCCAGGGTCGCCAGCATCAAGCGGATAATCTCGAGATCACTATCGATCCCGTCATGACCAAACAGCTCGGCCCCGGCCTGGAGCGGACTGCGTGAACCCGACCATTCATCTGCCCGGGTACGCAGCGCACTGCCCACGTAACAAAGCCGATTCGGGCCCTGGACACGCAGACGGTGAGCATCGATCCGCGCCACTTGCGGGGTCAGGTCGGCGCGCACGCCCATCATGCGGCCCGTGAGCTGATCCGTCAGCTTGAAGGTCTGCAAATCCAGTGCGTGCCCGGCACCCGTCAACAGGGACTCCAGATACTCCGCCAGCGGCGGCATCACCAGGTCATAGCCCCAGGTGTCGAACTGGTCCAGCACGCGCCGGCGGAGGTCCTCCAGACGGCGCGCAGCATCCGGAAGGGCCTCCTCCAGCCCGTCCGGCAGCAACCAGCGGTTGATATCGGTCATCTCGTCCCTGCTCTTGTGCTGTGATCCGCCACGCCCGAGTGGCGGCCCGGCAAAAATCGGGCCCGGAATCTTCCGGGCCCGTTGCAAACGGCCACCTTCGAGGCGGCCACGGCGGACCGCCTCCGCCCCTCCTTTACCGGGTCGGCAACGGCGCCGGGCGTTCGCCACCGGGGGCGTTGAAGAACTGGAAGAACTCGGAGTTCGGTTCCAGGATGAAGGTGCTGTTCTCGCCACTCATGCTATTGCGGTAGGCGATCAGGCTTCGATAGAAGCGGAAGAACTCCTGATCCTCGCCAAACGACCGGCCGAGGGTCTCGGTGGCGATCGCATCACCGGCACCGCGGATCTCTTCCGAGTCCCGATAGGCGTTCGCCAGGATGACCGTGCGTTCACGGTCGGCGCGCGAGCGGATGCGCTCGGCCTCTTCCTGACCACGGGCGCGGAAGTCCTGGGCGACCCGCTGACGTTCGGCGCGCATGCGCTCGTACACCGACTCGGACACCTCTTCCGGCAGGTCCATGCGGCGGATGCGGACATCAACCAGGTCGATCCCCAGCTCCTGCGCGGTCTCCAACGCAGTCTGGCGCACCGCACCCATGATCGTCAGGCGTTCGCCAGCGACCACGTCCTGCAACTCGAAGCGCGCAAACTCGTTACGCATCCCGTCGCGCAGGATCTGGGCCAGGCGCTCCTCGGCCAGACGCTCGTCACCACGGGTGGCACGGTAGAACTGGCCGACATCGTCGATCCGCCACTTGGCGTAGAAGTCGACAATGATGTTCTTCGCCTCGGAGGTCAGGAACCGGTCCGGCGGGATATTCAGCGTCATGATCCGGGCGTCGAACTTCTCGACGTTCTGGATCAGCGGGAACTTGAAGTGCAGCCCAGGGGCCGGGTCGACCTCCCGGATCTCCCCGAGGGCGAACTTGATCACGCGGTCACGCTCGTCGACGGTGTAGGTCGACAGCGCGACCACGATCCCGAGCACGACTACGGCAATACCGACGATGCGTAACATTAGCGAACCTCCCGCGAACGCTGGGCGGCCGGGCTGCGATCGCCCAGTCGGTTCGTGCCCGTGCCACTGTTGCCGAACGTGCTGCGGCTGGTATCCAGCGGCCGCGGTGTTGGCGTGTCACCGGAATTAGTGGTGGAGCGCTGCCCCTGGAACAGTTGATCCAGCGGCAGCATCATCAGGTTGTTACTGCTGCCCACATCCAGCATGACCTTGCGGGAATCCTGCAGCACGGCCTCGACGGCCTCGAGATACAGACGGTCGCGAGTCACATCCGGCGCCTGCTGGTATTCGGCCAGCAACTGATCGAAGCGCGAGGCGTCACCCTCGGCGCGCGCGATCACCTGGTCCCGGTAACCCTCGGCCTCCTCGATGATACGGGCGGCCTGACCGCGTGCCCGCGGAATCACACCGTTGGCGTAGGCCTCGGCCTCGTTGCGGAAACGCACCTCGTCCTCGCGGGCACGAATCGCGTCGGCAAAGGCCTCCTGCACCGGCTCCGGCGGCTGCGCCTGCTGCATGGACACGGCCGTCACGATAATGCCCGCGCCATAGGAATCGAGGTTTTCCTGCATCACCACTCGCGAGGAGGATGCGATCTCGCCACGCCCCTCGCCGAGAATGAAGTCCAGGTTGTTCTTGCCGATACGCTCGCGGATCGCCGACTCCATCACCTGGTTCACGGTGGTGTCGGGGTCGCGCACGTTGAACAGGTAGTCGACCAGATCGAGGACGCGGTACTGCACCGCGATGTCGACATCGATGATGTTCTCGTCCCCGGTCACGATCAGCGCACGGTGGGAGAGCGTACGCACGTTGTCGACATTCTCGATCTCGACGCGCTCGATCGGGTACGGCAGGTGCCAGCCCGGCCCCGGATTCTTCACTTGCTGGAATTCGCCGAAACGCAGCACGACGCCGCGCTCGCCTTCCGAGATGATATGGAATCCGGAGGCCAGCCAGACAACCACGGCAATGATCAGGCCGAGGCTGACCAGGGCCTGCGTGCCGCGGCCCATGCCGCCGCTTCCGGAACCGCCGGAGCCGCCACTGCCGCCCCCGCCGAAGATGCCGTTCAGCTGACGCGACAGCTTGCGCATCATTTCTTCGAGATCGGGCGGCTGGTTACCGCCTCCGCCGCCACCGCTACCGCGCTGGCCGCCACCACCCCCACTCCAGGGGTCGCGGTTGTTGTTTCCCGGTTCGTTCCAGGGCATGGAGTGGACTCCGTCGCTCGCTCAGGGCTGCGCCCGACGCGGAATCCATGGAGACCGGCGGGCATAAGGGGTCACATTCTAGGGAGGTGCCTCCGGGCGGGCAACCACGTCCGGAGGGAAATGGGGGTTACTCGGGGCGCATACCGGCCGGCTCGGCCTCAATCACGACAAACGCCTGGGCGTAATCGCGCTCGTCGCTGATGCTGAGATGGATGGTCCCGGCGCCCAGACGCTCGGCCGTGGCGCGGGCACGCCCCTCCAGCACGAACTCCGGCCGACCACGGGCATCATGGGTCACGCCGGCCTCGGCCAGTGCCATATCCGCCCCGATGCCGCAGCCGAGCGCCTTGGACAGGGCCTCCTTGGCGGCGAAGCGCCGGGCGAGAAAACCGGCCGGGTGTTCGGGCGGCAGGTCCGCGCGCTCCAGCGGGTGCAGGATACGTTCCGCCAGGCGCGCACCGTGGCGCTCCCACATGCCCTGCATGCGCGCGACCTGCACCAGATCGGTTCCGATGCCCAGGATCATCCGGCGCTCAAACCGGGTACTGACCGGGCGGCAGACCCTGGCGCGCGGCATCCATCAGGCCGCGCATATGGCTGACTGCCTCGGGCAGGCCGGTGAACAGGGCCCGGGCCACGATCGAATGCCCAATGTTCAGCTCGTGAAACACCGGGTTGGCAGCAATCGGCCGCACGTTGTCATAGTCCAGCCCGTGCCCCGCGTTGATGACCAGCCCCATGGCCCGGCCGGCCGCAGCGGCCTCGTTGATCCCGCCCAGGAGCCGCTCGCGCTCGGCGACATCGCGGGCATTCGCATAGGCGCCGGTGTGCAGCTCTACCACCGGGGCGCCGATGGCCACGGCGGCCTCCAGCTGGCGCGCATCCGGCTCCACGAACAGCGAGACCTCGATCCCGGCGGCGGTCAGCGGCGCGACAAACTCGCGCAGCCGCTCCAGCTGGCCCACGGCATCCAGGCCGCCCTCGGTGGTCAACTCCTCGCGCTTTTCCGGCACGATGCAGCACGCCTCCGGGAGCAGCTTCAGGGCGATCGCCTGCATCCCCTCGGTGGCGGCCATCTCCAGGTTCATCGGGACCTTCAGCCGCGGCTTGATCCCGAACACGTCGTCATCCTGAATGTGGCGCCGGTCCTCGCGCAGATGCAGGGTGATCGAATCCGCCCCGCTGGCCTCGGCCAGGCGCACGGCCTGCATCAGGTCCGGGTACGGCGTATGCCGCGCCTGGCGGATGGTGGCGATATGGTCGAGATTGACCCCGAGCTTCAGCGGAGCAGGATGCGACATGATGCGATGCCCTTGTATGGCTGCGGTCCGGGCCACTACAGCAGACCCCGGGTCCGCAGCGGCCGCCCGGCCAGATGGGTGTCGATCAGCCGACGCATGAAGTCGCGGCTGACGCGGGCCTGATTATCCGGCACGTCGCAGGCGCTGGCCAGCGCCTGCAGCGCGACACCGGGGATCGCCTCGCTGCGACCGGCGGCCACACGCTCGACCCCCGCCTCCGGGTCGTAGCGGTACCAGGCATCGGGGTCCAGCTCGGCCGGGTCCACGTGTTCGAGCCCGGAATCGAGTGGTGCGAGCAGGGCCCATTCCGCGCGGCGCAGGACCGTATCGGCGCGCTCGCGGGCGGCCAGCCGGGCATAAGCGGATAACAGCGCCGGGAGGGCCTCCGGGATCGGTGCGTCGCGTGGGTACAGGCGCAGGATCAGTTCGTTCAGGTACAGCCCGCAGACCAGGGCCCGCCCGGTCAGCGGGAAGACCCGCTGCTGCTCGGCCACATTCAGCGTCGGCAGCTCGCCGCGCCCACGCCAGGCGAGATCCAGCAGCACGAAGGGCTGCACCGATCCGGCCTTGCCGCGCACCACTGCCGACAGGCGCCCGGCCTCGGCGGTGAGCAGGTCGAGCACCCGGCTGTTCTCGCGTAGCGGGCGGGCGTGCAGGACCACCCCCTGGGTGAGCCCGGCGGTCGCGCTCACCGCGATTCTTCGATCCCGAGGTCACGCAGGGCGCGCGGGTTGCGGGTCCAGTCGGCCTCGACACGCACGGTCAGGCGCAGCATCACCTTGCGCTCCAGCAGCGCCTCCAACTGGACGCGTGCGGCCTGGCCGATGCGCTTGAGTCGCTGCCCGCCCTTGCCGATCACGATGCCCTTCTGGCTGTCGCGCTCGACTAGGATCACGGCATCAATGTGAGTGGTGCGCGGCTCGTCCGCCCATTCCTCCACGCGCACCGCCACCGAGTACGGGACTTCCTGCCCCAGATGCTCCAGCATGGACTCGCGGATCATCTCTTCGGCACGAAAGCGCTGCGGGCGATCCGAGAGCTGATCCGGGTCGTACAGGAACGGTCCCTCCGGGATATGCGCCCGAATCTCCGCAATCAGACCGTCCAGGTTGGATCCGGTCTTCGCCGAAAGCGGTACCACGCCGACATAGCCGAAGGCCGCGGCGCGGGCCTCGATGAACGGCAGCAGTTCTTCCTTCTCCCGACACTGGTCCACCTTGTTGATCACCAGGAGTGCCGGACGCCCGGAATGACGGATGGTCTCCTCGATGCGCTCGTCGCCGGGGCCGAACTCTCCAGCCTCGACGATGAAGCAGACCAGATCGGCATCCGCCAGCGCCTGACTGGCCGTGCGATTGAGGACCCGGTTCACCAGCTGGGTACGCTCGGTATCGATCCCCGGGGTATCCATCAGTACGACCTGGTCCTGCCCCTCGGTCACGATGCCGAGGATGCGATTGCGCGTGGTATGCGGCCGGCGGGTCGTCGCCGCCAGCTTCTCCCCAACCAGGCGGTTCATCAGCGTGGTCTTGCCCACGTTGGGCCGGCCAATCAGTGCGACCAGCCCGCAGTGCGTGGTGGCGGGTTCGGGGACTACGGTTTCACTCATTGTTCCTGTACCTGTTGCAGGCGTTTCAGGGCCGCCTCGGCCGCGGCCTGTTCGGCGCGACGGCGCGAGGAGCCTTGGCCACGTTGGCCCCAGCCCTGGGTGGGCAGGTGGACCGCCACGGTGAACTGGCGCTTGTGATCGGGGCCGACCACCTCCAGCACCTCGTAGACCGGCAGATCCGCATTGCGGCCCTGCAGTTGTTCCTGCAGCCGGGTCTTGGGGTCCTTCAGCGATTCGGCCGACGGGAGATCGTTCAGGCGCTCGACATACAGCGCCAGGGTAAAGTCGCGCGCGGCCTCCATCCCGGCCTCGCGGTAGGTCACCCCGATCAGGGCCTCCACCGCATCGGCCAGGATGGAGTCGCGGCGCTGGCCGCCACTCTTGCGCTCGCCCTGCCCCAGGTTCAGCGTGCCCTCGAGGCCGGTCTCCCGAGCCAGATCCGCCAGCGACTCGCGATTGACCAGGGCCGCACGCAGGCGGGTGAGATCCCCTTCCGGGGCGTCCGGGAGCTTCTCGTACAGGGCGTCGGCGATCACCAGCCCAAGGACGGCGTCACCCAGGAACTCCAGGCGCTCATTATTGCGCCCGCCGGCGCTGCGGTGGGTCAACGCCTGGTCAATCCCGTCGCCGTCGCGCACGGCCGCGGGCAGCAGACTGCGAAAATCCCGGCTCACGAACCCACCCGACAAAGCATGCAAGGAACCGACGCTGACCCCATCAGGGGGCCAGCGTCTCGCTGTTCGAGAAGCGCGCCACCACGTCCACATTGCCGAGGAATTCCCGGCGCACCTCGTACTGCAGATGCAGCTGGCGGCTGGCGCCATTCTCGGTCACGCTGAAGTCCTCCTCGCCGATCCCGTCGTATACGGAATTGATCTGGAAGCGGCGGTTGATCTCGCGCCACAGTTCGCGTTCGCTCTTCTCTGCCGCGCCGGCCTGAGTGGCGACGTCCTGCATGATCGAGCGCACGGTGAGGAACTGGGTGTACTGCGTGCCCATCTTGATCACGAAGGTACCGACCAGCAGCGCCAGGAAGATCAGCGCGAGAATGGTGATCGCGCCCGCGCCCTGCATCGAGTGTCTGGAATGTTGCATGAAAACCCCGTCCCTGTTTGCCCGCCCCCGCGGGGCTACTAGCGAATCGCCTGGCCGATCCGGGAAAAGTCCCGATGGCCTTCATTGTAATCCCAATGCAGCCAGATGAAGAGCGCACGCCCAACCAGATGCTCCTCGGCGACAAAACCCCAGGACCGGCTGTCGTTGGAATTATCGCGGTTGTCACCGACCATGAAGTAGTGCCCGTCGGGCACGGTGACCGATCCATCCAGGCTGGCCTGCTGCTCGCGCATCAGGGTGTTATAGGTGCGCCCGTCCAGGGTCTCCTCGAAGATCGAGGCACCCGACATCACCTGCCCCGAGCCCTCGCCTTCGAAGGTCCCGACGCGCTCGGCCGACTGCGGCTCCCCATTCACGTACAGGACGCGGTCGCGGAACGCGATGGTGTCGCCCGGCAGGCCGATCACACGCTTGATGTAGTCCTCGGCCGGGTTGCGCGGGTACTTGAACACCACCACCTCGCCCCGCTCCGGTTCCCCGGTGTCGAGAATCTTGGTACGCGTCACCGGCAGACGAATGCCGTAGGAAAACTTGCTGACCATGATGAAGTCGCCCACCAGCAGGGTGGGCATCATCGAACCCGAGGGGATGCGAAAGGGCTCGGCCACGAACGAGCGCAGGATCAGCACGATCAGCAGGACCGGGAAGAACGAGCGCGAGTAATCGACGAACCAGGGCATTTCGCGCTGGCGCTCGGGGCTCCGACGCCGCCGCAGGATCACCCAGCCCAGCCAGATCAGGCCGGTCACGGCGGTTGCCAGCACCAGGATCAGTTCGAGATTTGCCATGCCGTGTCCTCTGTTCCCGGTCCGCCGGGGATCGCCCTGCGACCCGTCCGGGCCGCAGGCCTGGTTGTTACTTCTTGTCGTCGTCTACCGACAGCACCGCGAGGAAGGCTTCCTGCGGGACATCCACCCGGCCGATCGACTTCATGCGTTTCTTTCCGGCCTTCTGCTTTTCCAGCAGCTTGCGCTTGCGCGAGACATCCCCGCCGTAGCACTTGGCCAGCACGTTCTTGCGCATCGCCTTGACCGTGGAGCGCGCGATGATCTTCGACCCGATCGCTGCCTGGATCGCCACCTCATACATCTGACGCGGGATGATCTTTGCCATGCGTTCGATGATCTGGCGCCCGCGCGACTCGGCGTGGTCGCGATGCACGATGGCCGACAGCGCATCCACCCGGTCGCCGTTGATCAGGATATCCACACGTACCAGCGGCGCCGCTTCGAACCGCAGCGGCTGATAGTCGAACGACGCATAGCCACGGGTCGCGGACTTCAACCGATCGAAGAAGTCCAGCATCACCTCGGACATCGGCAACTCGTAGGCCAGCTGCACCTGGCGCCCCAGGTACTGCATCTTGGTCTGCGACCCACGCTTTTCCACGCACAGCGTGATCACCGCGCCGACATACTCCTGCGGGACCAGGATATTGGCCTCGATGATCGGCTCGCGGATCTCGCCGATCTCGTTGTTCGGGGGCAGCTCCGAGGGGTTGTGCACCATGACCACCTCGCCGTCGCTTCTTTCCACCTCGTAGACCACGGTGGGCGCGGTGGTGATCAGGTCGAGGTCGTATTCACGCTCCAGGCGCTCCTGCACAATCTCCATGTGCAGCATGCCGAGGAAGCCGCAGCGAAAGCCGAAGCCCAGCGCCTGGGAGGTCTCCGGCTCGAAGGACAGCGCGGCATCGTTCAGGCGCAACTTGTCCAGGGCATCGCGCAGGTCGTTGAAGTCCTCTGCACTGACCGGGAACAGCCCGGCAAACACCCGCGGCTGAACCTCCTGGAAGCCCGGAACGGGTTCGGAGGCCGGGTTGTTGAAGTCCGTGAAGGTATCCCCGACCTTGGCCCCGGAGATGTCCTTGATGGTCGCGATCAGATAGCCGACATCGCCGACCTCCAGGGTCGCGCGATCCACCGGCTTGGGCGTGAACACCCCCACCCGGCTGACCTCGTGGGCACGCCCGACCGACATCGCCTTGATCTTCTGCCCGGCGCGGAAGCGTCCGGCCTTCACCCGCACCAGCGCGACCACGCCCAGGTAGTTGTCGTACCAGGAATCGATCACCAGCGCCTTGGGTGCAGCCTCGGAATCGCCCTCCGGCGGCGGGATACGACGCACGATCTCTTCCAGCAGTTCGGCCATCCCCTCGCCGGTCTTCGCGGAGACTCGCAGGGCGTCGGTGGCCTCGATACCGATCACATCCTCGATCTCGGCCGCCACCCGATCCGGCTCGGCGGCCGGCAGGTCGATCTTGTTCAGGACCGGCACGACCTCCAGGCCCTGGTCGAGCGCGGTGTAGCAGTTCGCGACGCTTTGCGCCTCCACCCCCTGCGACGCATCGACCACCAGCAGGGCGCCTTCGCAGGCGAACAGCGAGCGCGACACCTCGTAGGAGAAATCCACGTGTCCCGGGGTGTCGATGAGGTTCAGCTGGTAGCGCTGACCATCCTGGGCGTCATAGAACAGCGACACGCTCTGCGCCTTGATGGTGATTCCGCGCTCGCGCTCCAGATCCATCGAGTCCAGCACCTGCTCCGACATCTCGCGCTCGGTCAGGCCGTTGCAACCCTGGATCAGGCGGTCCGCCAGCGTGGACTTGCCATGGTCGATGTGCGCGATGATGGAGAAATTGCGGGTAAGGCGGGTTTCGGTCATGCAGGGGCCAGTAGGTCCAGCAGTGCCTTTCGGTCGAGGAAATGGCAGCAGAGAATGTCGTCGTCGACCGCGAGCACCGGGACCTTGACGTTGAAACGCGCCTGCAGGTCCGGGTGCTCGTCGATGTCGACGACCGTAAGCGCGAAAGTATAACGGCTTTTGAGGGCCATGATCTCGGCCAGCATGTCATGGCAGAGACCGCAGCTCTCGCGATGATAAAGGGTCAGTTCGGTCATCCAGAAACGATTGGGAGGGCTGCCGAACCCGCCGGCAGCCCTCCCGTTCTCCATTGCTGCCCCGCAGCACCCGCGCCGTTGGACCCGCGCGAGCGCAGCACGAGACGGTTTCAGTCCCGCGGAACGCGCAGGGCGATATAGGTCGGATTGCCGCCACGGTACACCAGCACCGGCACCGTGCGCCGCTCACCCACCTCTTCGATCTGCTTCTCCAGGGTCTCCACCGAGTCGACCGCATGGCCGCCAAACTGGACGATCACGTCGCCGGAGCGCACCCCGGCCGAGCGCGCCGGATTGTCGGTGACGTCCCGGACCACCAGGCCGCCATCGACGTCCAGCTCTGCGGCACGCTCGGCATCCAGCGGCTCCAGGACCATCCCCAACAGGCTTTGCGGCTCGGTTCGCTCCGGGGCCTCACGCTGCGGCCCGCCGCGCTGGGCGGAGATATCCTCCGGCAGACGCTCGATCTCGACGATGATGGTACGAGTCTCGTCACCACGGCGCACCTCGACCTCGGCCTCGACGCCCACCGGCGTGCGCCCGACAATCGGCGGCAGTGCGGACGAGTTCGGCACCTCGATGCCGTTGAACGACAGGATTACGTCCCCGGTTTCAAAGCCGGCCTTCTGCGCCGGACTGTCCGGCTGCACGCGCGAGACCAGCGCCCCGGCCGGCTTGTCCATGCCGAAGGAGTCGGCCAGCTCGCGGGTCACTTCCTGGATCAGCACACCCAGCCAGCCACGCGTCACCTCGCCGTGCTCGCGCAACTGCTGTACCACGTCGCCCACCATCTCGATGGGCACGGCAAAGGACAGCCCCATGAAACCGCCGGTCCGGCTGTAGATCTGCGCGTTGACGCCAATCACCTCGCCATCCAGGTTCAGCAACGGCCCCCCGGAATTGCCCGGGTTAATGGCCACATCGGTCTGAATGAACGGCACGTAATTCTCGCTCGGCAGGCTGCGCCCCTTGGCACTGACGATGCCGGCGGTCACCGAGTGGTCGAAGCCGAACGGCGAACCGATCGCCAGCACCCATTCGCCAACCTTCAGATCGGACGAGGAGCCGAGTTTCAGAGTGGGCAGGTTCTCGGCGTCAATCTTGAGCAGGGCCACATCACTCTGCGGGTCCTTGCCAACGATCTCGGCGTCAAACACGCGCCGGTCGGACAGGTGCACGACAACCTCCGAGGCGCCCTCCACCACATGGTTGGCGGTGATGATGTAGCCATCTTCGGTATAGATGAACCCGGAACCCAGCGAGTTGCGCTCGAAGCGCTCCGGCCCGCGCGGGCCTTCGCCCCCGGGGCCCCCAAAGAAACGTTCGAACAGATCCTCGAAGGGCGAGCCCTCGAAGTCCGGCATCTGACTGCGATGCGGGTTCTCGCGCTCGCGGGTGGTCGCGATATTCACCACCGCCGGGCTGTGTTCCTCCGCCAGCGGCACGAAGTCCGGCAGCATGCGCGCCGAGGCCGGCAGCGACAGGGCGAGAAAGGTCAGGGCCACCAGTGCCCATTGCATCGGTTTCATCATCATCCAGCCCGCATTGGGAAGTCGTAGGTTCATGGCTCTAGAAAGCCGGCCCGGCCGCAAGTTCCCGACGACCGGCGCGAAGATTCAGGGCCGGGGCGCAGCCATGGGTGCCGCAGCGCGGTGGGTTCCCGTGGCCGGATGGCGCTCCAGCAGCACCGGCGCCAGATCCGGGGCGCGCCGGCGCAGCCAGGCGCGCACGCCGAGCAGCCCGCCCGCGAACCCCAGGGCCCCGGCCAGCAAATGAAAGCCCTCCCCGAGTCCGGGCACGACCAGCATCAGCAGTGCCGGCGCCGCCACCAGGCCGGCGAGCGGCAACAGGTACATCGCCAGGGCCCCCGAAACCAGCGCCTGATCGCGAATACCCAGGGTCACGGTATCTCCCGGCTGCAGCGAGCCGGGATGGCCGATGGACACCTCCACTGCCTTGCGGCCCAGCACCTCGGACAGGACGCCGCTGCCGCAGCCCGTCCGGGCCGAACAACTGCCGCAGGTCGAACGACGCTCGATACGCACACGCGCCGCGTAGCCCTCCACCGAGAGCACGGTTCCCTGTTCGCGGATCCATTCACTCATGCTTGCGGGCCCATGTGGCGATTCAATTGCCGGGGTGATGCACCACGGCGTCCAGCACGCCCCGCACCGTCGCCTGCGGGACATCGCCCACCGCAGTGACCTGGTGCCCCGCGATCGAACGCGCGGCCCCGTGCGTGGCCCCGGCACGTGTCGTGCCCTCGAACATCTGCTCGCCGCTGGCCTTCTCGATATAGACCGAGACCGAGGCCAGACCGTCGCTCAACACGAAATGACGCAGGCTGGCCTGGTCGTCTCCGACACGGCGTTCGGACGCGGCAATCGCGGAAAAGCCATCCGGCAGGTTGGCAAAGCTCCAGCCGTCCATGCCGGTCTGCTCGTCCCAGTCGGGCTTCTTGTGCCCATGGTCGGCTCGCACCTCGACATGCTCGGCGTCCTCGCGGGTCGCCTCGAGGGCGGTTTCCGCGACCTCGTCAAGATGCTCGAGATCGGTAAAGGCCAGGCGCTCGAGCAGCGCCCCGTGACCGTCGTACAGTTCGCTGAGCAAGGGGAGCGCGGTCGCGGTGTGCAGGCAGTAGCGATGGCTGTAACGCAGCATATCGCGGGCACGCGCTAGGATCATGCGGCACTCGAGTCCGGCGACACGGTCCACGCCCATGTCTTCCAGGGCGTAGTGATCGTGGTGTTCGAGCAGGAAGACCGGCGCGCCGGCCGGCCAGTGCGGGGCCCCTCCACCCTCGCCGGCCGCGGCCCTGGCTCCCTTCAGCGCGCTCAGACGGTCGACCGACCGCAGGATCTCGCGGTGGCTTCCGGTCAGGGTTTCCAGGCGCTCGCGGTAGCCACCGTTCTCGGCGGCGTGCACCACACGAATGGCATCCAGTCGGTCATCCCGCTGGAGCACGAAAGTTCCCTGGTAACTCTCCGAATGCAGGCTACTGGTCATCCGCTGCAGCCAGTCTGCCGGGGATTGATCCCCGGCCAGAACCGGCAACGGAACACAGCAAAGTGCAGTGGCGGCAACCAGGACGAACGGCAGGCCGCGGCGCATCACGCGTTACTCGTCACTCACCGAGTAACGAACCCGGCCCAGGGCGGTAGAACCCGGCCCGGTCAGTTCCGCGTGATTTTCGAGGTAGCGGGCAAAACGTGGGTCCAGCGACTCGCGTCCGGCGGCCGGGGCCTCGACGTCGGAGGTACTGGCCCGCTGCACGCCATCGGCGACCTGTGCCGGGGTACGGGTCTCGCTGGCGACCGGAGCGGCCTCCTGCGTGCCCGTGTCGGGCCCCAGCATCTGCATCCCGACCAGGGTCACCATCGCGACCGCGGCGGCCACGCCAGTGCCCGCAACCGGCTTCAGCCAGCGCGGCTGCGCCGGCTTGTGGGCAGCCGACAGCGGCGCCTCGTCAGCCAGGGCCGCATGGACACCGTCCATGAAGTTCGCGGGGGCCGTGCGGCGCATCCCGCCGCGCAGACTATCGCCGATCAGGTGATAGCGTTCCCACTGGCCGCGGTCCTCTTCGGACTTGACCAGTTCATCCATCAGGCGACGCGTCTCGAAGTCATCCGTTTCTCCGTCCACCAGGGCCGAAAGACGTTCATTCTTTGAGACTTGCTCTGTCATGGCGCTACTCGTTCAGTTGTTGTCTAACAAAGGACGCAAGGTCCGGTCGATGGCCTCGCGGGCCCGGAAGATGCGCGACCGGACCGTGCCGATCGGGCATCCCATCGTCTGCGCGATTTCCTCGTAACTCAGTCCCTCGATCTCGCGCAGTGTGATGGCCATCCGAAGGTCGTCGGGCAGTTCCTCGATGGTGCGACGCACCGTCCCTTCAATCTCTTCGGACAACAGCTCCCCCTCCGGGGTTGCACTGTCCTTCAGGGCGGAGTCACCGCCCATCTGTTCCGCGTCCTGCGCATCGATTTCGGCCTCGGGCCGCCGCCGTCCCTGGGAGACAAGGTGATTCTTGGCCGTGTTGATGGCGATGCGGTAGAGCCACGTATAGAACGCACTCTCGCCGCGAAAATTCGCCAGCCCCTTGTAGGCCTTGATGAAGGCCTCCTGAGACACGTCCAGGGCCGCTGCATGGTCATGGACATAACGCCCGACCAGGTTGACGATCTTGTGCTGGTACTTCAGCACCAGGACGTCGAAGGCCGCCTTGTCGCCCTTCTGAACTCGCTTGACCAGGGCCTCGTCGGAAGCCTTCTCGCTCATGCGGGGACTCCCGCCAACACGCCAGTCTCCGGTATTCTATGTTGCATGGACCGCCTGACTCGCATTAAGTTCGCTTTGCGCACAACACTGTTGCGCAAGGGCCACAATTCGCTCTGGCAACAAGCGCAGCACGTTACCTGACCCATGGGGACAGTACAACAACCGCGCCTGGCGGACGTCCTCGTGATTGGAAGCGGCGCAGCGGGGCTCTCCGCAGCCCTGCATCTGGCCCCGCACCGTCGCGTCACCGTGATCAGCAAGGGCCCGGTGGACGAGGGTTCTACCCGCTATGCCCAGGGCGGGATCTCGGCAGTCCTCGACCGCACTGACTCCTTCGACGCCCACATTCAGGACACCCTGGACGCGGGCGCGGGCCTGTGTGACCCGGACGCCGTGCGCCGCACCGTGGCGGCGGGCCCCGAGGCGATCCACTGGCTACTCAACCTCGGCGTGCCGTTCACCCGCGAGCCGCTCGAGGGCCGCAGCCGGCTGCACCTGACCCGCGAGGGCGGGCACAGCGCCCGGCGCGTCGCGCACGCCGCCGATGCCACCGGGCGAGCCATCGAAGAAGCCCTGGTGCGCAGCGCCTCGGGCCAGGGCAGCATCGAGGTGTTCGAACGCCACGTGGCCGTGGACCTGATCACCCAGCCGGTGGACGGCACCCGCCGCGTGGTTGGCGCCTACGTGCAGGACGCCAAGACCCGCGAGGTGGAGACCATCCTCGCCCCGACCGTGATCCTCGCCACCGGCGGCGCCAGCAAGGTCTACCTCTATAGCTCCAATCCGGACGGCTCCACCGGCGACGGCATCGCGATGGCCTGGCGCGCCGGCTGCCGCATCGCCAACATGGAATTCATGCAATTCCACCCGACCTGCCTGTTCCATCCGCGGGCCAAGTCGTTCCTGATCTCCGAGGCGGTCCGCGGCGAGGGTGGTGTCCTGCTCCTGCCGAACGGCGAACGCTTCATGCCGCGCTTCGACGAGCGCGCCGAACTGGCCCCGCGCGACATCGTCGCCCGTGCCGTCGACCACGAGATGAAGCGCCTCGGCATCGACCACGTGAACCTCGACATCAGCCACAAGCCGGCCGAGTTCATCCGCGAACACTTCCCCACCATTCACGAGCGCTGTCTGGAATACGGTTTCGACATGACCCGCGAGCCGCTGCCGGTGGTGCCGGCCGCGCACTACACCTGCGGCGGCGTGATGGTGAATCACTTCGGCCAGACCGACCTGCCGGGGCTGTACGCCGCCGGCGAGGCCTCCTACACAGGCCTTCACGGCGCGAACCGCATGGCCAGCAACTCGCTCCTGGAGTGCCTGGTGTATGCCCGTGCCGCGGCCGACCACATCCTGTCGCAGACCGATCTGCCCGCCCCCGAGAAGCTCCCCGTGCCGCCGGCCTGGGACGAGTCCCGAGTGACCGAGTCGCAGGAAGAGGTGGTGGTCGCCCACGACTGGGACGAGCTGCGCCGGCTGATGTGGGATTACGTCGGGATCGTGCGCGCACGCGAACGCCTGCACCGCGCCGAGCGGCGCATCCGCATCCTGCAGGAAGAGATCCACGAGTATTACAGCCACTTCCGCATCTCCCCGGACCTGCTGGAGCTGCGCAACCTCGCCATGGTCGCCGAGATCATCGTGAAGAGTGCCCTGTCGCGCAAGGAAAGCCGCGGGCTGCACTTTATCCGCGACTACCCGGACACCGACCCGGCCCTGGACGGCCAGCCGACCATCCTCGCCCCCGAAAACGCCCTGCGCCCGGGCGACACCCGCCGGCCGTAATCCTTCTCGGTTCGAGCACCGCGCCTGCCTTCCCTCCCGTCATTGCGAGGAGCGCAGCGACGAAGCACAAAAGCAGCGAAGCTGCGTTGAATGGCCGCAGGCCGGCCCGAAGGGCGAGCGGAGCGAGTAATCCCCCCCACGCTGGCAAAGCGCTGGGATCAGGTGGCCGAGCACATCGATTGCCACGTCGCCTGCGGCGACTCGCAATGACGGGTTCAGCTAGACACGCGGCGCGTTACCACCACTTCTCGTATTTCAGCTGCGCCTCGGGGATGCCCCATTCCGCCAGCAGGGTGGCCATGTCCTCGATGAACTCGCGCGAGCCACAGAAGTAGAACAGCGCATCGCGCGGCAGATCGAGCGACTCCAGCAGCCGATGGCTGATACGTCCGGTGTGGCCCAGCCAGTCCTCGGCCTCGCGGGTCACGGTCAGGCTGACGTCGATATTCGGCGCCTTGGCCATCGCCTCCAGCTCCTGCGGGAACAGCACCTCGTCCTGGTGCGCCACGCTGTACACCAGATGCGCATAGACCTCGGGCATGTCGGCGTGGATCGCGCGCAGGATGCCGAACAGCGGCGTCACGCCGATGCCGGCCCCCAGCAGCACGACATTCCTTGCCATGCCGGGCTCGAAGAAGAAACTGCCCTGTCCCGGCGTGATGTACACGGTGTCGCCTTCCTGCGCGACCGCGTGCAGGTGATGCGTCGCGTGGTGGTGGTCAGCGTACTTGATGGCCAGTTGCAAACGGCCATCCGCGCGCGGCGCGGACACGACCGAATAACCACCGACGAAGGGCTTGCCCTCGGGTTGCGGGATCACCAGATCCAGCCACTGGCCGGCCTTGCTGGTAAAACGCTGCGGGTCCGCGGCCAGGGTGAACACCTTGATCAACGGGGTGACCTGCTCGATCGTCTCGATCCGGGCCGGCAGAAAGTGGTCGGGCAGTTCGACGGCGTCGCTCATCTCGGGTCCTTGGTCTCGGATTCGTCGTAAGGCTGGTGCTCGCGGCGCCGCGCCTCCTGATAAAGGGTCTCCTGGACCGCGAAGTCCAGCGCCCCCAGGGTCTCGCCGCGCGCAGCGGCCAGGGCCTCCATATGCCGGAAGCGGGCCTCGAACTTGCGCGTACTTCCGCGCAGCGCCCCCTCCGGATCCACACCCAGGTGGCGCGCCCAGTTACTGACGGCAAACAGCACGTCGCCGACCTCCTCGGCGATGCGCGCCTCGGCCTCGCCCTGATCCACGGCCTCCTGCACCTCGGCCAGCTCCTCGTGAATCTTGGCGACCACCGGCGCCGGATCGTCCCAGTCAAAACCGAGCCGGGCGGCGCGGCGCTGGCTCTTCACCGCTCGCGACAGGGCCGGCAGAGCCAGCGGGATGTCGTCCATGGCGCTGGTCTGGGCGCGATCGGCACGCTCCCGGGCCTTGTCCGCCTCCCAGGCCGCCTCGCGCTCCGCATCCGAGGCATGCTCGACATCGGCAAACACGTGCGGATGCCGGCGCACCAGCTTGTCGCCGATCGCGCGCGCTACATCATCCAGATCGAAACGCCCGGCCTCCTCGGCGATGCGCGCCTGGAATACCACCTGGAACAGCAGGTCCCCCAGCTCGTCGCGCAGCTCGCGGGTGTCCGCCGCCGCGCCCTGGTCGCGCGCGATCACGTCGGCCAGTTCATAGGCCTCCTCCAGGGTGAACGGGACAATAGTCCCGGCCGTCTGCGCCCGGTCCCAGGCACAGCCGGATTCGGGATCGCGCAGCCGCGCCATGATCGCCCGCAGGCGGTCCAGCGGACCCAGCACGTCAACGGGTGTGTGTTCGGTCATCGCGGGAGTGTACGGGGTCCGGCAGGCGGTAAAAACCGCCCACCGGATGAACATTCGGAACCGGTGGCTCCTGGCGGGGCCACCGGAAGGGGTCGGACTAACCCTGCTGATCGGTCTCGCAGAGGCGCCTCTTCTCGTCCGGCAGGTTGTCGGGGCAGATCCCGCAACCCTCGTTGCCCGGCAGGGCCCAGTCGATCTTCTTCGGGTACGGCAGGTCCATCTCGTCCATGATCTTCACGAACTCCGCCTCCGGCTTGCCTTTGCCCAGGCGCGGGTTGCGCATCTTCTCCTGGCCGATGGTGGTGATCTGGCGCTCTTCGTAATCATGCGCGGGATACACCAGGGTCTCGTCCGGCAGGGTGAAGAACTTGTCGTGAATCGAGTGATAGAGCGTCTTGGCATCCCCCGACTGGAAATCGGTGCGGCCACAGGCCTCGATCAGCAGGGCGTCGCCGGAGAACAGCATTTTCAGGCCCACGTGATCCATCAGGTAGGCGTGGTGCGCATCCGTGTGTCCCGGGGTATAGAGCGGGTTGACCACCAGGTTGCCCACCTGGAAGGGCTCGCCCTCGCGCAGGCCGAAATCGCGACACGGCAGTTCGTCCATCGCCGGCCCGCCCAGCTTGCAGCCGGTTTTTTCGCGCAGCATCCGGGCGCCGGTAATGTGGTCGGCGTGGATATGGGTCTCGATGACGTAATCGAGGCTCAGGCCCATCTCCTGCAACACGCGCATGTCGCGGTCGACGGTTTCGATGACCGGGTCGATCAATGCGGTCTTACCGGTATCCGGGCAGCTCAGAAGATAGGTATAGGTGGACGACTCGTCCTCGAACAGTTGCTTGAAGATCATTGCGATTGCCTCCATGGCCCGGCGGGCCGAACGTTAGTGACCTGATGCTAGCGCAGCCAACCCGGAACAACCCAAACCAGCCCGACAATCCATGCAGGTGTTTTCCTACGAACCCGTGCCGCGGGAACGAGTTCCCCGCGTGGGGGAACTTCTGTCAGGCCCATCGCCCGGCTATCATCCGCGGCTGACCAATACGCACCAATCAGGGGACTCATCATGGATGCCAATCAAGTGGCCGAACTCATTCGCGCCGGCCTGCCGTCGGCCGAGAAGGTCGAGGTTACCGGAGGCGAGGGCAAGTTCGAGGCCCTGGTCGTCAGCCCACAGTTTGCTGGCATGAACGCGGTCAAGAAACATCAGACCGTCTACGCCACCGTACGCGAGCAGATCGACTCCGGCGAACTCCACGCCCTGTCCATCCGCGCCTTCACCCCCGAGGATGCCCCGAACGCCTGAGGCGTTCAGCGCGCGTGCCGATGCTGTCGCCCAAGGGTCGCGAGGAGATCGAACGCCTGCTGGAGGGTGGCCTGGTACACGACTGGGGCGAGGCCGAGACCACCCTGCGCAACGTCACGCGCATGCTGCTGACCACCCGCCCCGACCTCCTGCGCCTGTATTTCACGCCCGAGGCCTGGGAGCAGATCACCGCCTGGCCGCAGAAGAAGGCCGCCAACGCGATCATCGCGGCGCTGCGCACCGGCGTGGTGGACACCCTGGGGCGGCCCGCCATCGCCAACCGCGAGCAGGCGCGGTTCTATTTGCTGTGCTTTCAGAACGACCTCACCGAGCGGGTCGACGCCTGGTGCCGCGAGCACCCCGAGGAATGCCCGCGGCGCAGCCGCAAGCGCACCACGGCCCTGCCCGACGACTCCGACACATGAACAATCCCGCGATCCAGACCTGTGGCGACCCGGCCCTGCAGGACGCGCTCGTGACCCTGTTCGCCCGCTACGGCCTGCGCCTGGTCGTGCACCCGGCCCAGGCGCCGCTGCCCGGCAGCTGGTGGGGCGAACCCGAGGCCGGGATCGTCGGCCATGACGTGCATGTGCGTCCCGACACCCCCATCCACTCGGCCCTGCATGAGGCCGGACACGTCATCTGCATGGACGCAGGACGGCGCGCCACCCTGCATACCAATGCGGGCGGCGATGACCTGGAGGAGTGCGGCGTATGTTATCTGCAGATCCTGCTGGCCGACGAGATCCCCGGCGTCGGCCGCGAGCGGCTGATGCGGGACATGGACGCCTGGGGCTACAGCTTCCGCCTGGGAAATACCGCCGCCTGGTTCCGCGAGGACGCCGCCGATGCGCGGGGCTTTCTGCAAGCCCATGACCTGATCGACGCCGCAGACCGACCGCGCTTCGCCTGCCGTGGGGCGGCGTCAGCGCTTCCCGCCACCGGATCGGATGCTACACTGGCACCAGTCGAGTAACCCGCGCAGCGGGTACGCCCCGCGGCCCGCCACGCGGCGCTGCAGCGCGGGAACGGATTGGCACAGCACGGATCGGGAACCGCCCCATGGATAGCACCAGCATTGATGCCCTGCTTCAGGACCTGGACCTGACCTCAAGCCTGTCGGAGCAAGCCCGCAGCGAACTGGCCTCGGCCTGCCTGGCCCGGGAACTGGACGCCGGGCGGCGCCTGCGCCCGCAGGAGGTCGAGGATCGCTACCTGTTCCTGGTACGCGGCCAGCTGGTCCGCGTCAGCGGCGGTAATCCGGCCCGCATCACCCTGGAGTCGACCGATCCGGACAGCCCCCTGCAGATGTTCGACCAGAACATCGGGCAGCAGGACTTCCTCATTACCGAGAAGACCTGTCAGTTGCTGGAGATCCCCACAGCGGCGCTGAAGAAGGCCCACAGTGCCTCGCTCGTAGTGCACGACACCGACCTGGACGACACCGAGGGTGCCTTCTTCGGCGAGCTCTACGACCTGATCACCAGCAATCGGCTGGAATTGCCGACCATGCCGGAGATCGCGCTGCGCATTCAGGAACTGACTAACGATCCGGATGCCGACCTGGACAAGCTCACCGAGGTCATCCAGCGCGACGGGACGATCGCCGGTGCGCTGCTGCACGCCACCAACAGCCCGCTGTTTCGCGCCGCCAAGCAGATCCAGTCCGTGCGCGACGCGGTCAACCGCCTGGGCTTTCGCAACACCCGCATGCTGGCGATGAACATGGCCCTGCGTCAGGCCTTCAAGGCCAAGCACGCCTCGACCCGCGACGCGATGGAGTCCAGCTGGAAACACGGCGCCCTGCAGTCGGCCTACAGCTACCTGATCGCGGACTCGCTGAAGCAGCTGGACCGCGAGCGGGCACTGCTGGCCGGGCTGGTCGCCGGGATCGGCGCGGTCCCGATCATCCAGTTCGTGGAGCTGCGCGAGGACCATCCCGACCGCGAGCGCGTGCAATCGCTGGTGCGGCGCCTGAGCAATCTCGCCGGCGTCCTGGTAATCAACTACTGGGATCTGGGCGGCGACCTGGTAACGGTCGCTGAACACGCCGGAGACTGGGGCTATCGCGCCAGCGAACCGGACTACGCCAGCATCGCCCTGGTTGCGGAATGGGCCACCCGCCGCGCCGAAGGCGAGGCCGTCCCCGAGGCCACCGCTGTCGCGGCCTTCGAGGTCCTCGGGATCACCCCGCCCCCACCCGGCGAGCCGATCACGTTCCTGGAAGAGCGCGCCGAGGATCTGGCAGAACTCCGCGCCATGTTCAACGTCTGAACCGCGGTGATCGAGCAACGCCTCCCCCAACTGCACCCGTTTGCCGAGCTGAGCGACCGGGCCCGCGACAAGCTACTGCAGCACGCCCGGACCATGACGGTGGATCCGGGCTTCAAGCTGCATGCACGCGACGAATTCCGCAGCATGATCTTCCTGCTGGAAGGCCGCATGATCCTGGCCAGCGGGCGCAATTCGGTCATGTTGAAAGGCGACAGCAGCGAAGCGCTGAACCCCCTGTTCGATGCGCACGACTACCACAGCCATGCCATCGCCGCGACTCGCTCGACCCTCGCCATGCTTGATCGCAAGGTCTATGAAACCCTGATCGACGGCGGCGGCCGGGACAGCGTCGAGGTCAGCGAGATCGAGCTATCCGATCTCGAGGGCGAACTGTTCAGCAGCATCTACACCCATGCCTACTCCGGGGAACTGGCCCTGCCCCAGCTCCCCGAGGTTGCCCTGCACCTGCAGCGGGCCCTCAGGGACCCCGATGTCTCCATCGCCGAGGCCACCCGCATCATCGAGGAAGATCCGAGCGTGGCCGGCCGCCTGCTGAGTGTGGCGAACAGCCCGGCCATGGGCAGCCGCCGTGTCGTCTCGCGCCTTCAGGATGCCGTCGCCCGGCTTGGACTGGAACGCACCCGCCAGTTGGTGATGGCCCTGGCGATGCACCAGGTCTTCATCCATCGCGACAACCCCTACCATGAACTGCTGGAACGCCTGTGGCGGCGCTCCGCACGCATTGCCGCGGTCAGTTGCGTGCTGGCCGACCAGTGCGAGGCCGCCGATCCGCAGAGTGCGTTGCTCGCCGGCCTCCTGCACCGAGTCGGGGCCTTGCCGGTCATCGCCGAGGTCGCCCGCACCCATCCGGACCGAACACCCGGGGAAGTGGAACGCGTACTGTTCCGACTGGAAGGCCTGATCGGCGAACTGGTTGCCCAGCAATGGGACCTGGCATCCGATATCATAGAGGCCATTCGCGATTCCGGCGGCCCGGAGAATCCGGAGGCTCACGCCCTGACCGACATCGTGCGAATCGCCCGCGCCGCATGCCCGCGGGATGCCGAAGACGACCTGCTCTCCGACCGCATCCCGCTCACCGACCTGCGGGCAGTGGAACGCCTCGGCTTTATCCTGGACGAGGACGGCAACCTGCCCGCCATCGAGACGGCTAGGCAGGAAGTCGAGGCGCTGATCCGCGAGGTTGCCTGAGCACGCCCGATCGCCCCACACCGGCCGCACAACCCGGCCGCCACGAAATTCAGGGAAGGTCCATGGACACTCGAATCCGCCCCCAGCCCGGTGAAAAACAGCGCGCCGCCGACAAGGTCGCGCGCATCCCGGTCAAGATCCATCCCACCGAGAAGCCCCAGCGCAAGCCCAAGTGGATCCGCGCGCAAAGCCAGGCACGGCCCGAGGTACAGCGCATCAAGGGCATCCTGCGCGAGCAGAAACTGCACACGGTCTGCGAAGAGGCGAGCTGCCCGAACCTCGGCGAATGCTTCGCCCACGGCACCGCCACCTTCATGATCATGGGCGACATCTGCACCCGCCGCTGCCCATTCTGCGACGTCGCCCACGGCCGCCCCGAGGCCCTGGACGCGGACGAGCCCCGTCACCTGGCCGAGACCATCCAGGCGCTTGGCCTCAAGTATGTCGTGATCACCTCGGTGGACCGCGACGACCTGCGCGACGGGGGTGCCGGGCACTTTGTCGACTGCATCCGCGAGGTGCGTGCCCTGAATCCGGGCATGAAAATCGAAATCCTCGTACCGGATTTTCGCGGTCGCATGGATCGCGCGCTCGAAATCATGCACCAGGCCCCGCCAGACGTCTTCAACCACAACCTGGAGACGGTCCCGCGCCTGTACCGCGAGGCCCGCCCGGGCGCCGACTACGCCTGGTCGCTGGAGCTGCTCCGGCAGTTCCGGGAACAGCACCCTGGCGTGCCGACAAAGTCGGGCCTGATGCTGGGGCTCGGCGAGACCCGTGAAGAACTGCTGGAGGTCCTGCAGGACCTGCGCGACCACGGCTGCGACATGCTGACCCTGGGCCAGTACCTGCAGCCGTCGCGCCATCACCTTCCGGTGACGCGCTTCCTCTCCCCCGAGGAGTTCGACGAGCTCGGCGACCGTGCCCGCGAGATGGGCTTCAAGCAGGTGGCCAGCGGCCCGATGGTCCGCTCGTCCTACCACGCCGACCTCCAGGCCCAGGGCCTCGAAACCGCCTGACCCGTCCCGAGTGCCTTGCCGCGGCAACGCGTCCGGTGCGGCCTGGCTGCTCCGAACGTTCACGTGTCGTACCAGCGCAGCCCGTAGCTAGAGCGGCTTGAAAACCGATTGTTTACAGGGCCTCGCGCCACCGCCTGCCTGGTCGTGGCTGGCCCCGGTTCATCCTCTGGTGTTTACGGTGGCTCCGGTCCGCATACTGCCCGGCGCTGACCCGCCAGCGCGCCCCGAGGCACTTTCTTGCTTGCCCAAAGCAGGGCACCCGGATTCCGCCCAGGAACCTTGCTCCAGGGCCCTCGGGCCGGCGGCGCTGAACTCGCTTCGCTCAGACATCCAGCGCCTTCTTCCGGCCCGAGCACCCTTCCGCAAGGGGCTCCATACGGGAGGGGAAGGTCAAGACAGAAGGTGTTCCGTCCCCCGGACATAACAATAGGCAATGCCGTCCGAAGGCCCCGGCGCCCGCCGCGCGGGCGCGGCACGCAACGGCCAAAGGCCGAGCGTGCCGAAGATGTCCGAAAGCCTAGCCATCATCCACTGGCAAGAACGTTGGGATAGCCGTTGTTTTGACCTGCCTCCCCGTTGTCGTCGCGCCGAGTGGAGAGGCTTTTCGCGGGAGAAGAGGCGCTGGATGTCTGAGCGAAGCCGCAGGCGCAGCGAGTTCAGCGCCGCCCGCGAAAAGCCTCGGAGCGAGGGAAACCCCGGCCCGCGTAGCGGGCCGGGGTCGCGGCAGTCGGGCGTGTTTCTTGGGTACTTCTTTGCACGAGCAAAGAAGTACCTCGCGGCGCGCTCGCGAGAGAGCGCGTGGCAGGCGGCGGACCGGAGCCACCGTAAACACCGAAGGACGAACCAGGACCAGCCACAACCCAGCCTTGGGAAGGCCAGGCGACGTGTTACGGCGCCGGGCAACGCCCCAGCGCCTGCACGCGCACCAGTTCGGCGGGCAACGCCGCCTCATGCCGAAGCGCGACATCCGCCCCCTCGTACAGCTGGATGGCGAGATTCGCCAGGAGCGCGTCGCGAACACGGTCGATTGCGACCGGACCACCAAGCTGGACCTGCATGGAGGTCGTCGGCAGGCCCGCATAGCCACAGGGGTTGATGCGCGCAAACGGCGCCAGCACCGGCGCCACGTTCAGGGCGAGGCCATGGATGCTGCGGGCGTGGCGCACGCGCAAGCCGAGGGCCGCAATCTTCGCCTGCCCGACATAAACCCCGGGCGCGTTGGCCCGACGTTCGGCCTCGATACCCCATTGGGCAAGCGTATCGATGATGGCCTGTTCCAGGCACTCGACCAGACGGCGCACGCCGATCCCGAGGCGCCTGAGATCCAGCAGGGTGTAAACGACGAGTTGGCCGGGCCCGTGATAGGTGATCTGCCCGCCGCGGTCGATCGCCACCACCGGCACGGCCCCGGGATCCAGCAGGTGTTCCGGACGGCCATTGCGCCCCTGGGTGAAGACCGGGGGGTGCTGCACGCACCACAGGGCATCGGGGGCTTCGGCCGCGCGTTCGCGCCCATGCAACTGCATCGCCTGCCAGACCGGGACGTAAGGGTGCAGCCCCAGCTCGCGCACCTCGACCGGGGCCGGTGTCACAGGATCATGCGCACCCGGTCGCAGCGGCCAAGGGAGCGGTAGAAGGCGTCCAGTTGTGCCTGGCTCGTCGCGGTAAAGGTGATGGTGATGCCGACGTAACGGCTGGCGCGCGAGGCCCGTTGCTCGATCACCGCGTCATCGGCATCCAGGTGTTCGGCCACGCAGCCTTCTACGGCCTCCATCAACTCTGGATGGGCATCCCCCATCACCTTCACCGGGAACCGGCAGGGAAATTCGATCAGGGTCTCGCGGTCACTCATGCGGCACCTCCGGACTGCATTGGCTCACTCACGAGCGCACCCGGCTTGGCAGCCTGATAGGCCGCATGGAGGGCCTTCCAGACCGGACCAGGATGTCCCGTGCCCACGACCCGGTCATTAAGGCGGGTGACCGGGAGGATCTCGCGGGTCGAACTGGTCAGCCAGATCTCCTCCGCCCGTGCCAGCTCCGACTCGCTTACCGCGCACTCCTCCACCGGGTAGCCCAACTCGCGCGCCAGATCGAGAACCCGCGACCGCGTCACCCCGGGTAGCACCGAAGGCGCAAGTGGCGGCGTCACCAGACGGCCGTCGAGGACCACGAGGACGTTGCTGGCCGCACCCTCGGTGAGCTGTCCATCACGCAGCAGGATCGCCTCGACCGCACCCTGCTCGACCGCGGCCTGGCGGTTCAGGACATTGGCCAGCAACGTGGTCGCCTTGATGTCGCAGTGGCCCCAGCGGCGATCTTCGGCGGTCACGGCGGCCACACCCTCCGTGCGCACGGCCTCCGGCAGAGGACGGATCGGGCTCACCATCGCGAGGACCGTCGGCCGGGCATCCGGCGGGAAGGCATGATCGCGCGGGGCCACGCCGCGGGTCACTTGCAGGTACACCCCCAAATCCGGGGTAGCGGGATCGGCATTGCGCGCCAGCAGATCTTCCAGAAGCGCAGTCCACTGCCCCGCATCAAAGGGGCTGAGAATGCGGATGGCCGCGAGGGACCGATCCAGGCGCTCGAGATGCGCGGGGAGCATGAAGAATTCGCCCGCGTAGCTGGGAATCACTTCGTAGACCGAATCCCCGAACAGGAAACCGCGGTCCAGCGGCGAGATCCGCACCTGGTCCAGCGGCAGGTAGTCCCCGTTGAAGTAGGCAATACTCACGCGCAACCTGCGTGTCAGAACGGCCAGGCCGCCTGGATACCCAGCGCTGCCCCATCCCAAAGGCGGCGCACGAGGCCACCTTGCTCCACCGTGTGCAACGCAACCAGTGGCTGGGTACGGATCACTTCGCCATCCAGGCGCACGACCACCTCACCGACCGGGTCACCCGCCGCCAGCGGTGCCTCCAACGGCTGGTGCACCTCCATCGAGGCGTCCAGGTCGTCCTCACGCCCCGGCGGAACCATCACCCAGAAGTCCTCGGCCAGCCCCACGGCGACCTCGGTATCCGCCCCGCGGTAGACCCGTGGCGTTCCCAGTTCGTGCGCCCCTTCGAACAGTTTGCGGGTCGCGGTGAAACGCATACCCCAGTTCACCAGCGCCTGGGATTCGTTCGCGCGGCGGGTCCCGCCCTGCTGATGGTCGGCCGCTTCGATGCCCATCACCGCGGCCACCAGGCGACGATCATTGCGCTTGGCCGACGACACCAGGTTGTACCCGGCGCTCGAGGTCCAGCCGGTCTTCAGCCCATCAAAGCCGGAATCGCGCCACAGGAGCATATTGCGGTTGCTCTGGGAGATGTCGTTGTACTCGAAGGACCGCTCGCTGTAGTAGCCATAGAGATCCGGGAAATCGCGAATGAGCGCCCGCGCCAGCAGCACCATGTCCTGCGCAGTGGTGTACTGCGACTCCTCGGAAGGCAGGCCATGCGGGTTGGCAAAATAGGACTGGCGCATCCCCAGTTCACGAGCCTGGGAGTTCATCATGTCGACAAAGGCCCCTTCGGAGCCGGCCACATGCTCGGCCAGAGCGGTAGAGGCGTCGTTCCCGGACTGGACGATCATGCCCCGCAACAAGTCCTCGACCGCGACCTCCTCGCCGACCTCGATGAACATCCGCGATGCCCCGGTCATCCCGGTGCGCCAGGCACGCTCGCTCACCGTGACCGTATCGTCCAGCGCCATGCGGCCCTCGGTGATCTCGCCGAACACCACGTAGGCAGTCATCACCTTGGTCAGGCTGGCCGGCTCGCGCTCCACTTGCGGCTCGCGACTGGCCAGCATCAGACCGGAGTCGAAGTCCATCAGCGCATAACTCGCCGCCGTCACATCCGATGGCGGGCGCGGGATCCCGCTGGGGGTTTTCGCCCCATCCCCGGCCACGGGCAGTTGCTGTTCCTGCGCGTGCACCGGAGCAAGCACCAGCATCGCGAGCAGGCAGGCCACCAGAAACGGCAAAAAGGGAATGCGGACGGACAGAGTCATGGCAGGGAAGGCCCTCCTTAAGGACCGGTCTACGATAGCAGAGTGGGGCCCGGGACGGGCCGGAAAAACAACAGCGGCAGAGCCTTTACTGGGCGTTCTCGACTACGCGGTAATCAACGTGCGCCGCACCCTGCAGGCGATCCGTGATCGCGCGGACCGCATCGCCATCCGCCAACGGGCCAATCCGCACGCGATGGAGGTCCGCACCGTCGTCCCGCCCCAGGGTGGAGATACGAACCGGGTCGAAACCCAGGGCGCGCAGATCTTCGCGCACCTGTTCCGCCGAATGGCGCTCGGAAAACGCCCCGACCTGGACAAAACGCCCGCCCCCGGCGCCCTCGCCGCTGGACCCGGCGGCGGGCATCCCGGAGTCTGCTGTCTCCGGTAGCGGTTCGGGGGCTCGCTCGCCCACCCGTTCCGGCGAGGTCACGGCGGCCACGTCGACGACGGGCCCCGCGGCCGGCGCGGCCGCAACTCGGTCGTCGGACTCGGTATCACCCGGCCCCACCGAGCGCACACGCACCCGAGCCACACCGGCATCGGTCATGTCGATGCGATGGGCCGCAGCGTAGGAAAGGTCGATGATGCGCCCATCCACAAATGGCCCGCGATCATTCACCCGCACCACCACCTGCTTGTTGTTCTCCAGGTTGGTGACCTCGACATAGCTTGGCAGCGGCAGAGACTTGTGTGCCGCCGTCATCGCATACATGTCATAGGGCTCGCCGCTGGACGTACGCCGGCCGTGGAATTTCGTGCCGTACCAGGAGGCAATGCCCTCTTCCTCGAAGCCGTCACTGGTCCGCAGGGTGCGATAACGCTGCCCGAACACCTCGTATTCCGACGGGTTGCCATAGCGGCTGGGCGGCTCGTTGCGCGGCTCCGGTTCCGGGATCAGGGCGAGATCTTGCGGCACGTCGGCCGCATCGGGGTAACTGTCATAGGCGGCGTCACCCAGCGGGCGCGGGTCGCGCTCCGGGGTACCGGAACAGCCAGCCAGCGCCAGCAACACCAACCCCAGCAGGAGCGCCCCGGGCGCAGGCCCGGAGGCCGGACTAGTCGGCCAGTGCCTCGGCAAGTTGGTGCACGGCCATCGCATACAGCGGGCTCCGGTTATAGCGGGTAATCACGTAGAAGTTCGGGTATCCCAGGTAGTACTCGTAACCGTCATCGCCCTCGAGACGAATGAAGGAATACTCGCCATCCTCGTCCACGGCCTCGTCGGGATAAATGCCGTGCTCGGCCAGTTCGTCGAGACCGAAGCGGGCCTGATAGTTGCGACTGATCAGGGCCTCGTGGGCATCCCCCTCGACCCGCGCCTTCGCCACCACCGGCTCGCCATGGTTCCAGTGGTGCTCGCGAAAGTAGTTGGCCACCGAGCCGATCGCGTCCGGCCAGGAGTTCAACAGGTCACGCTGACCGGAGCCGTCGAAGTCCACTGCGTAGTGGCGGTAGCTGGACGAGATGAACTGACCGCGCCCCATGGCCCCGGCGTAGGATCCGCGCGTCTCGCGCGGATCCAGGCCTTCCTCGTCCACCAGGGTCAGGAATTCACCCAGCTCGCGGCGGAAGAAATCCGATCGCGGCGGGTAGTCGAAGCCCAGGGTCACCAGGGCATCGAACACGCGGAAGCCGCCAGTGTTGCGGCCATAGTAGGTCTCGACCCCGATAATGGAGGCGATGATCTTCGGCTCCACACCAAAGCGATCCTCGGCGCGCTTGAGCCAGCGGCCGTGTTCTTCCATGAAGTCGTGACCGCGCTCGATGCGCTGGTCGGTGATGAAGATCGGACGATAGTCCTTCCACGGCCGCGCCTCGGCCGGGCTGGAGATCAGGTCGAGGATGCGCTGCTGGGGGTCGGCGGCGGCAAACATCGCCTCCAGCGCCTCGCGGTCGCGGCCGGCCTCCACCTGTTCGTCGATGAACGCCTGCACCTCGTCGCGCTCGAGATACGGCGGATCGCCGGCACGGAATTCGCTTTCGGCCGCGACCGGGAGGGACACGGCAGCCAGGGACAGGACCAGCCCCGTCCGTAACAGGGTCGGGCGGACAATGCGGGCCCACACGGGGCGCAAGTTCAGGCTCATCGATTCACCAGGCGTTTCTGGGAGGCTATGCTCATGAGAATACCGAAGGCGACCATAAGGGTCACCAGCGAAGTACCCCCGTAACTGACGAGGGGCAGCGGCACGCCGACCACCGGCAACAGGCCGGTCACCATGCCGATATTGACCACCATGTAGACCGCAAAGGTCAGGCTGATACTCCCGCCCAGCAACCGGGCGTAGCGATCCTGTGCCAGCGCGGCGATCCAGAGCCCGCGCGCAACAATCGCAAAATACAGCAGCAGCAACAGCGCGACACCTATAAAGCCGAATTCCTCGGCGTAGACCGCAAAAATGAAGTCGGTGGAACGCTCGGGCAGAAACTCCAGTTGCGACTGGGTCCCGTTCAGCCAGCCCTTGCCATACAGCCCGCCGGACCCGATGGCGATCTTCGACTGGATGATGTGATAGCCGGCGCCCAGCGGATCGGACTCCGGGTTGAACAGCGTCAGCACCCGCTGGCGCTGATAATCCAGCATCTGCGACCACAGGATCGGGATGGCGGCGGCCGCCGTGAACCCTAGCCCAACGAACCAGCGCCAGCCCAGCCCCGCAAGAAAGATCACCAGGAACCCGGCGGCCCCGACCAGCATCGAGGTGCCCAGATCCGGTTGCTGCATGATCAGATAGACCGGCGCCAGGATCAGCGCCGCAGTCACCACCAGGTCTCGGAAGCGCGGACGACCATCCCGCTGGGACAGGTACCAGGCCACCATCATCGGCACCGCGAGCTTCATGATCTCCGAAGGCTGGAAGCGCATGAAGCCGAGATCCAGCCAGCGCTGCGCGCCCTTGCCAACATCCCCGACCCACATCACCGCCAGCAACAGCAGGACCCCGGCTACAAAGAGCCATGGCGAGATCGCGCGCAGGGCATGCATGGACACCTGGGCGACCAGCAGCATGGCGGCCACCCCCAGGCCGATCCGCATGACCTGTCGCTCCAGGGCGACCACGCTCTCGCCGGTGGCGCTGAACAGTACCGCCAGCCCCAGCAACAGCAGGATGGACAGCAGCACCAGCAGCACGCTGTCCAGGCGCAGGCTGCGCAGCGCCCACTGACTAACGGACATCTCGCGGCCGGTCACGCTGATCATTCGTCCTCCGGGACATCGATCGTCATGCCCGCCCCCTCCAGCAGGTAGGCGTCCAGGACCTCGCGGGCCACCGGCGCCGCCACCCGGCCACCGGAACCGCCGTGTTCCACCAGCACCGCCACCGCGATGCGCGGGTCCTCGGCCGGGGCATATCCGACGAACAGGGCATGGTCCCACAGGCGGCGCGCCAGTTCCTCCTCGTCGTATTCCTCGTCCTCGCCCAGACTGAACACCTGCGAGGTACCGGTCTTGCCGGCGATGGTGTACTCCGGCCGGGTACTTCCGATGCTACCCCAGGCGGTGCCATGACGCGCGTTCACGGCCTCCACCAGCGAGCCATGGATGGCGTCCCAGTGTTTCTCGTCGACCGTTACCGGATCCCGCAGCATGGGCAAGCGATATTCGGGTTCGCCCACTCCGTTGTCCATGGCGCGCAGCAGGTGCGGCTGATAACGCTCGCCACGGGCCGCAAGGGCCGCAGTGAAGTCGGCCATCTGCAGGGGGGTCGACAGCATGTAGCCCTGGCCGATTGCGGTGATCAGGGTCTCGCCGGGAAACCACACCTGGTCATGCGTGGCCCGTTTCCAGTTGCGGCTGGGCAGGATGCCCGGGCGCTCCCCGGTGGAATCGATCCCGGTCCGCTGCCCGATCCCGAAGGCCCCCAGAATCGGGACCATGCGGTCGATCCCCATGGTGTGGGCCAGGTCGTAGAAATAGACGTCCGACGACACCGCGATGGCGCGCGACATGTCCACGCGACCATGCCCCTCGCGACGCCAGTCGCGATAGCGCCGCTCATGCCCCGGGAGCTGGAAATACCCGCGGGCGAACATCTCGCGCTCGGCGGTGGTCACCTCTTCGTCCAGGGCCGCCAGACCCACCAGCGGCTTGATCGTCGAACCCGGCGGGTACTGGCCACTCAGGGCGCGGTTGAACAGGGGCCGGCGATAGTCGTCACGCACCGCGGCAAAGTCGGCCTGCGAGATCCCGTGGACGAACGACTCGGGATCAAAACCGGGGGCGCTGACCAGCGCAAGCACCTCGCCATTATTCGGATCCACGGCCACGATGGCCCCGTCCCGCCCGGCCAACGCCCGATAGGCCGCCTGCTGCAGGTTGACGTCGAGGGTCAGGGTCAGGTCCGTGCCCGGTTGCGGCGGGGTCACCGAGAGTTCGCGGATCACGCGCCCCTGGGCGTTCACCTCCACCTGGCGATAGCCCGGCCGCCCGTGCAGCAGATCCTCGTAGTAGCGCTCGACGCCGCTCTTGCCGATATGCGAAGTGCCGGCATAGGCACGCCCGTCGACCCGCTGCAGGTCCTGCTGATTGATGCGCCCGACATAGCCGACCGCATGCGAGAACTTGGACCCCAGCGGATAGAACCGCAGCGGCCGCGCCTCGATCTCCACCCCGGGCAGCTCGTGGCGCGAAACCGCAATCCGCGCCACCGTCTCGTCGTCCAGGCCGGCCTTCAGCAACACCGGCTGGAACGGCCGCCGCTGACGCACCCCGCGCTGGAACCGCTCGACGTCCGCCTCGCTTAGCTCCACGTAACCGCGCAGGCGAGCGAGCAGGGAATCGAGATCGCCGGCCTGCTCGACCGTGACCTCCAGTTGATAGGAGGCGCGATTGCCCGCCAGAAGCACGCCATTACGGTCGCGGATCACCCCTCGAGTGGGGGCAATCGGTTCCACCCGTAGGCGGTTGTTCTCCGAGAGCGTGGTGAAGTGCGTGTGCGCACCGACCTGCAGGCCCGAAAGCCGCCAGCCCAGTGCCAGCAGAATGACCGCCAGGATCACCAGCGCCAGCAGGATGCGCACGGCAAAGCGTTCGCGGTCCTGCTGTTCCTCGCCGTAGGCGTCGCGTTCGGCCATTTCAGGGGGTCACGGGGCCGTGACCCCCACTGACCACCGCCCACGCAAAGACCGGACCGCCCCAAGGGGGTGGCCCGGCGCTGGCCTCGCGCTGCATGCAGCGGGTGGCGACGTCAGATCTTGCTCTTCTGGAAACGCTTGTAGCTGGCAACAATCTCCGCCTTGGCCGCCTCGGCGTCCGCCCAGCCCTCGACCTTGACCCACTTGCCCTTCTCCAGCTCCTTGTAGTGCTCGAAGAAATGCTTGATCGAGTCCAGCAGTTCCTGACCCACGTCCTCCGGCCCCTGATACTTTTCGTACTGCGGATGCAGTTTGGTCACCGGCACGGCCAGGATCTTGGCGTCCACACCCGCCTCGTCGGTCATCTGCAACACGCCGATCGGACGCGAACGCACCACCGAACCCGGCATCAGCGGCACCGGGGTGACCACCAGCACATCCACCGGATCGCCGTCTTCCGACAGGGTGTGCGGAACAAACCCGTAGTTGCACGGATAGAACATCGCGACCGTCATGAAGCGATCAACCATCAGGGCCCCGCTGTCCTTGTCGATCTCGTATTTGACGGGCTGCCCGTGGGCGGGGATCTCGATCACGACGTTGACGTCATTGGGGAGATCCTTGCCGGCTTCGATCTGGTTCATGTCCATGCTTGCTTCCCAAAAGTTGGTTTGGCTAGCCGGGCATTATACAGGGGA
Organism: Thioalkalivibrio sp. ALMg13-2; assembly: GCF_000381185.1. Lineage (NCBI taxonomy): Bacteria > Pseudomonadati > Pseudomonadota > Gammaproteobacteria > Chromatiales > Ectothiorhodospiraceae > Thioalkalivibrio > Thioalkalivibrio sp. ALMg13-2. The sequence continues at coordinate 165,822 of NZ_KB906102.1, forward strand.
CACGCACCTCAAGGGCACCCGGCCAGCGGCCCCAACGGTTGCGGGCAAGCACCTTCAGGCGGTATAAGACCGCGCTCGGGAAACGGTTTGCGTCTTCAGTGACCAGCCCCGTTTCGCCACCGCCATTCACCGTGCCGCCCCCGTTCCCGGCTAGTCCTGCGGTTCGGCGCGGCACCCGGCAGGAGTCAGCTATGCGTATCGTCCTGATGGGCGCCCCCGGTTCCGGCAAGGGCACCCAGGCCAAGAAGATGGTCGCCACCTTCGGCATCCCCCAGATCTCCACCGGCGACCTGCTGCGTGCCGCCGTCGCCGCCGAGACAGAACTCGGCAAGCAGGCCAAGAGCGCGATGGATGCCGGCCAACTGGTCCCCGACGACCTGGTGCTGGGGCTGATCCGCGATCGCCTGCAGGAACCCGATGCGCAGAAGGGTTTCATCCTCGACGGCTTCCCGCGCAACGTCGCCCAGGCCGAGGCCCTGGATACCATGCTGGCCGACATCGAGTCGCCGCTCGACCGCGCGATCCAGATCGACGTCCCGTTCGAGGAACTCAAGCAGCGCCTGACCGGGCGTGTCTCCTGCGGCGACTGTGGCGCAGTGTTCAACACCCATACCTTCCCGCCACAAAAGGAAGGCGTGTGCGACCTGTGCGGCGGTGACCTGGTCCACCGCGCGGACGACAACGAAGAGACCGTGGTCAACCGCCTCAAGGTCTACGAGGAGCAGACCCAGCCGCTGATCGAGTACTACGACGGTCATGGCCTGCTCAAGCACATCAACGGCACCCGCGACATCGAGCTGATCTTCGACGAGATCCGCCAGCTGCTGTCCTGAATTCGGGATGAGCCGCCGGCCCGCCAGCTCCGCGCCTCGCCGTCACCCGATCGCGCGGCAGGTCGCGGTGAGCCTGGGCTTGGCGGCCGCCGGCCTGATCCCCGTAACCGTTCCCGCCGACGACCGCCCGTCGGGATGCGCGTTTGCCCCGGGGATCGAATGGCCCGAGCTGCGTACCCTCGAGGGCGGCCTGACCGAGATTGACGCCGATCACGTCCGCCGCGATGGCGAACGCATCTCGGCCACGGGCAACGTGCACCTGTTCGAGGCCGGGCGACGCCTGGATACCGACTTCCTCGAATACGATCGCGCCTCCGGCACTGCGCGCACCGAGGGCGACACCCGGCTGTTCGACGGCGACCTGCTGCTGCACACCGAGGGCGGCGAATATCGCCTGGACGCGGCGACCGGCGAGTTCCGCCGAATCGATTTCCTGGTGCAGTCCATCCCGGCACGCGGTAGCGCCGAACGCGGCGTTCAGCATGCCCCGCACCTCCACGACTTCGAGGACGCCGAATACACCACCTGCCCAGTGGGCAACGACTCCTGGTGGCTGCGCACCGGCGACCTGGAGCTGGACCGCGAAAGCGGCGTCGGCGTGGCCCGCAACGCGACGATCCGTTTCAAGGGTGTGCCCATCGCCTACACCCCGTACATCAACTTCCCACTGGATGATCGCCGCAAGAGTGGCTTCCTGCTGCCCAGTGCGGGTACCGGCGGGCGCACCGGGTTCGATCTCGCGACGCCCTGGTACTGGAACATCGCGCCCAATTACGACGCGACATTTACCCCGCGCATCATGGCCGACCGCGGGGTAATGCTGGGCACCGAGTTCCGCTATCTGCAGCCCCGGCACAATGGTGTGCTTGACGTCCGCTACCTGCCGGATGACCGCGAGACCGGCGAAGACCGCCACTTCGCCCAGTGGCGCCACCAGACCCGGATCACCTCCAACCTGAACCTGCGCCTCGACGTCGCGGATGTCTCCGATCGGGAATACTTCTTCGATTTCGGCAACTCCGACCGCTACGCCGGTTCCACGCCCTACCTGCGACGCTCCGCCGACCTGACCTGGAACCAGCCGGCCTATCGCCTGCGCACGCGCATCGAGGACTACCAGATCGTCGACCCCGAGCTGAGTGCCGCCGGCGAGCCCTACCAGCGCCTGCCGCAGATCACCCTGGAGGCCGGGGAATACCTGGGCCACGGCCTGTCCTGGGACCTCGACACCGAACTGGTGCGTTTCGAGCGCAGTGAAGATCAGTCCGGGCGCCCGCTGGGCACCCGGCTCGACCTGAACCCCGAGGTGCGCTGGCGCCATGACACCGGCGGCTTCTTCTTCGAACCCGCCTTCGGGGTCCGTCACACCCGCTACGAGCTGGACCGCCGCGGCCGGACCGGTCCGGAATCGATCAGCCGCACCGTGCCGCGCGCCTCCATCGACACCGGACTGATCTTCGAACGTCCGATCGCGGACGGCCAGCGCCTGCAGACCCTCGAACCGCGCATCTTCTACGGCTACGTGCCCTACCGCGACCAGAATGACATCCCGATCTTCGATACCGGCGAGGCCGACTTCAGCTTCGACAACCTGTTCAGCCTGGACCGCTTCGTCGGCGCCGACCGGGTGGGCGACACCCATCAGGTCACCACGGCCCTGACCACGCGCATCTTCGACCAGCAGACCGGGCGCGAACGCCTGAGCCTGTCTGCCGGGCAGATCCACTATCTGGAAGACCGCGAGGTCCGCCGGCGCCCGGGAGATGACCCACTATCCGAGTCACGCTCCGATCTCGCGCTGGAAGGCCGGGTCCGCATCGGCGATGCATGGGACGGCCGCGGATCCATCCTCTACAACCAGGATTCCGGCGAGACCACCCTGGCGGCGGTCTCGGTCGGCTACAGCCCGCGCGAACGCGCCCGGATCAACGTGGGCTACCGCCAGCGCGAGGCCGGCGCCCGCTCCATCGACCAGACCGATGTCTCCGTGATGTGGCCGGTCACCGAGCGCATCGACGCCATCGGGCGCTGGAACTACAGCCTGCAGGAGGAACGCGATCTCGAACTTCTGGCCGGGCTTCAGTATCGTAGTTGCTGCTATGGTATCCGCGTGGTCGCACGCCGCGCGTACTCCTTCGACGAGACCTACGACAACTCGATCTACTTCCAACTCACGCTGGACGGCCTGGCACGGTTCGATTCCGGCGTGGATTCGCTATTGCGCGAGGGTATTGCCGGATATGACGCACGTCCCTGAACAACGCCGCCGCGGCAAGGCCCGCGCCCTGCTGCCGCTGCTGGCCGCCCTGGTCTACGGCCTCGGCCTGCCGGCGATGGGCCAGACGACCGCGCCCGCGGCCGGCGACCTCTCGCAGGGCGCGGTCGAGGCCCCGGTCACCCCCGGGGCCGCCCGCGACAGCGGGGCCCCGGCCGCCCCCATCACCCCGGAGGGCGACCGCTTCACCGACCGCATCCTGGCCGTGGTGGGCGACGACGTGATCACCCAGCGCGAGCTGGTGGAACGCATGAACCTGATCGCCCAGCAGATGGTCGAGCGCGGCACCCGCCCGCCGGATCAGGACACCCTGGCGCGGCAGGTCATGGAGCGCCTGATCGTCGAGCGCGTGCAGCTGCAGGAAGCCGAGCGCGTCGGCATCAATATCGACGAGATGACCCTGAACCGCGCGATGGAAAACATCGCCCGCGAGAACCGCATGACCCTGCCGCAACTGCGCCAGGCCCTGATGCAGGACGGGGTGGACTTCAACGCCTTTCGCGAACAGATCCGCCACGAACTGACCGTGAACCAGCTGCAGCGCCGCCAGGTCGATCAGCGCATCCGCGTCTCCGACCCGGAGATCGCCGACCTGATCGCCTCCGAGAGCGGCGCGATCGACCGCGGCGTGCGCTACCGCATCGCACAGATCATGGTCCCCCTGCCCCAGGGCGCGGATGCCAGCCAGATCGCCGAGGCACGCGAGAAGGCCGAAGCGCTGCGCCAGCGCGTGCGCGAGGGCGAGGACTTCGCCACCGTCGCGATCAGCGAGTCCCAAGGCCCTCAGGCCCTGGAAGGCGGCGACCTCGGCTGGCGCTCGGCCGGCGAAATCCCCGGCATGTTCGCCCGCGAAGCGGTGCTGATGCGCACAGGCGAGATCAGCGAGGTCCTGCGCTCGCCCGGCGGCTTCCACATCATGAAACTGCTGGACCGCGAGGGCGGCGACCAGACGCGCGTGCAGCAGACCCGCGTGCGCCATATCCTGATCAGCCCGGACCAGGTGCGCAGCGACGAGGACGCCCGCCGCCAGGCGCAGTCGCTATACAACCGCATCCGCGAGGGCGCGAGCTTCGAGGACCTGGCACGCGCCAACTCGGACGACCCCGGCTCGGCCGCCCAGGGCGGCGCCCTCGGCTGGGTCAGCCCGGGCGAACTGGTGCCCGGCTTCGAGGAGGCCATGGACGCCCTGGAACCGGGCGTGGCCAGCGAACCGGTGGAGAGCCAGTTCGGCTGGCACATCATCGAGGTCCTGGAACGCCGCGAGGTCGACACCTCGCGCGAACAGATCCGGGCCCGTGCCCGCGAGATCCTGCAAAACCGCAAGCGCGAGGAAGAACTCGAGTTGTGGCTGCGCCGCCTGCGGGACGAGGCCTATGTCGAATACCGGGTCGACGGCTTCGGCTCCTGATCCGCGCGGGGCCCACGCGGTCCCGCGCCTGGCCCTGACCGCCGGCGACCCCGCCGGCATCGGGCCCGATCTCCTGATCGCAATGGCCCGGCAGCGCGGCCACGCGCAGCGCGTCGCCATCGCCGACCCGGACGTCCTCGAGGCCCGTGCCCGCCAGCTCGGCGAGTCCCTGCGCCTGATCCACTTCGACCCGGAACGCCCGCGCGCGGTCACCCCGGCCCACACCCTGGAGATCCTGCCCGTACCGGTGGCAACCCCGGTGGTCGCCGGCACCCTGGACCCGGCCAACGCCGAGCACGTGCTGGCCTTGCTGGCCACGGCCGCCGCCGGCTGCCTCGACGGCACCTTCGAGGCGATGGTCACCGGTCCGGTGCACAAGGGCATAATCAACCGCGCCGGGATCGCCTTCAGTGGTCACACCGAGTGGCTTGCCGAGCGCGCCGGCGCGCCGATGCCGGTGATGCTGCTGGCCACCGAGGGCCTGCGGGTCGCGCTGGTCACCACCCACCTGCCACTGCGCGCGGTCCCCGACGCCATCAGCGCAGACCGCCTGGAGGCCGTGACCCGCGTCCTGCATCACGACCTGCAGCGCGACTTCGGTATCGCCGACCCGGTGATCGCCGTCTGCGGGCTGAACCCGCATGCCGGCGAGGATGGTGTCCTCGGACGCGAGGAGATCGAGATCATCACCCCCACCCTGGACCGCCTGCGGGAAGCCGGCATGCGTCTGCGCGGGCCACTCCCGGCCGACACCGCATTCACCCCGCGCGCCCTGCACGGCGTCGACGCCGTGCTCGCCATGTACCACGATCAAGGACTGCCGGTGCTCAAGCATGCCGGCTTCGGCAGCGCCATCAATGTCACCCTGGGCCTGCCCTTCATCCGCACCTCGGTGGACCACGGCACGGCACTGGATCTGGCCGGCACCGGGCGCGCCGAGGTCGGCAGCTTCCAGGCCGCCGAACGCCTGGCCGAAACCCTCGCGGCGCGAGCCGCCGCACGCCGGAGCACCCCCAGGGCATGACCCGAATCAAGACCTCGTCGCCGATCCGCAAGCGTTTCGGCCAGAACTTCCTCCACGATGCCGGCATCCTCGCGCGCATCGTCGCGGCGATCGCCCCGCAACCCGGCGATGCCGTGCTGGAGATCGGTCCTGGCCGTGGCGCCCTGACGGCCGCCCTGCTGGAGCGCCTGGAGCATCTGGTCGCGGTGGAGATCGACCGCGACCTGGCGGCCGGCCTGCGCGCCGGCTTCCCCCCAGAACGCCTGGACCTGCACGTGGGCGACGCCCTGCATATGCAGCTATCCGACCTCGGCGCGTTGCCCGAGCGGGGCTGGCGTGTGGTCGGCAATCTGCCCTATAACATCTCCACCCCGTTGATGTTCCACCTGCTGGATCAGGTCGGCGCCATCCGCGACATGCACTTCCTGCTGCAACGCGAGGTCGTGGAGCGCATGACTGCCGCCCCCGGCAGCAAGCGCTACGGGCGCCTGACGGTGATGCTGGCCGCCCGCGCCGAGGCGACCGCCCTGTTCACCGTGCCCCCCGGGGCCTTCCACCCCCCACCCAAGGTCTACTCCAGCGTCGTGCGCATCACGCCCCTGGCCGAACCGCGCGTCGCGCCGACGCTGTACCCAACCTTCGCGCGGGTGGTCAACCAGGCATTCTCCAGCCGCCGCAAGACCCTGCGCCGCGGTCTCTCCGGCCTGGCCGAGATCGCCGACCTCGAGGCCGCCGGCCTGGATCCGGGCGAGCGCCCGGAGAACATCGACATCACCGGCTTCGAAGCCCTGGCTCGACGCCTCCACCCCGCCACCCCCTGAACAGCCGGCGGCCGCGATCCGCTACCATGGGCCCATGGACCTGATCGTTGCCGATGTTGGCGGGACCAATACCCGCGTTGCCCGCGCCCACCGCGATGCGGACGGATGGTCTTTGCACGAGGGCGAGCGCTACCGCAGCCGCGAACACCCCGACCTGGCCAGCATCCTCGGACGCTGGCGCACCGAGGTTGCGACAGTGGATACCTTTGCTGCGGCGGGTCTGGCGGTGGCCGGCCCCGTGCATCACGGCCGGGCGCGCGTCACGAACCTGCCCTGGCCAGCGCTGGACACCACCACGCTCGCGGATCACCTGGGGCTGCCCGTCACTCTGTTGAATGACTTTGCCGCCATCGGCGCGAGCCTCGACGCCCTGCAGCCACAGGACTACGAAACCCTGCAGGAAGGAACGCACGATCCCGCCGGCCTGCGCCTGGTCGCGGGCGCCGGTACCGGGCTCGGCACCTGTCTGGTGGGCCCGCCCGGCGCCGCCACCATCTTTCCCGGCGAGGGCGGCCACGCGCGCTTCTCGCCCAGCGGGGCGGAGGAGGCCGCACTGGGCGATTTCGTAGCCCGCGAACTGGGATACTGCACACGCGAGCATCTGCTCAGCGGTCGTGGAATCGCCCGCATCGGGCATTTCGAGCTCGACCGCCAGCCTGACCCCGAATTGGCACAGGCCCTGGAGACCGCCGAACCCGCCGCGGCGATTGGCGAACTGGCGCTCGCCGGGCACCCCGCGGCTCAAGCCGTCATCGATCGCTTCGTCGGCATCTACGCCGGGCAACTGGCGGACATGGCCCTGACCGCACTCCCCACCGGGGGGGTCTTCCTGGCCGGTGGCATCGCCCCGCGCTGGCTCGAGGCATTCCGCGGACCACGCTTTCGTAGCACCTTCCGTAATCGCCCACCGATGACCCACTTGCTTGAGCAATTGCCCGTGGCCCTTATCATGAACCCCGAACCGGGCCTGCTCGGCGCTGCCGTTTACGCCAGCCGGTCCGTGAAACCCTGATGCCGGGCCTGCCCCGCGCACGGGCGTTTCCCGCTCACGAATCTGGAGCCGCAACCGCATGAACCAGCCCCAAGAGCACGACACCGAAGCCCACACCATCGAGATCGAGGTCTCCACTGCCTATGTGGAAGACCAGTCGGAACCCGATGACGACCGCTATGTCTTCGCCTATCACGTGGTGATCCGCAACGCGGGGGCGCTGACCGTGCAACTGCTCAACCGCCACTGGATCATCCGCGATGGCCGCGACCAGACGCAGGAGGTACGCGGCGAGGGCGTGATCGGGGAACAGCCCAGCATCGAGCCCGGTGACAGTTTCGAGTACACCAGTGGCACGGTGATCGAGACCCCGGTGGGCACCATGGAAGGCAGCTACGGCATGCGCGACGAACGCGGCAACACCTTCGACGCGCCAATCCCGCCGTTCACCCTATCCGTCCCGCGCACGCTGCACTAGGCCGGCCCGATGGCCCTCTACGCAGTCGGCGACCTCCAGGGCTGCCTGGCCCCGCTGGAACGCCTGCTGGAGCAGGTGCGCTTCGACCCGGCGGCCGACCATCTATGGCTGGTCGGCGACCTGGTCAACCGTGGCCCGGACTCGCTCGGCTGCCTGCGCCGGGTCCGAGCGCTGGGGGATGCCGCGACCACAGTACTGGGCAACCACGACCTGCACCTGCTGGCCACCGCGGAAGGCGTGCGCCCCCCCGGCGGCAAGGACACCCTGCGCCCGGTGCTGGACGCCCCGGATGCCGCCGACCTGCTGGACTGGCTGGCGCGGCGCCCGCTACTGCATTCCGACGCGTCCAGCGGCTGGACCCTGGTGCATGCGGGCCTCCCGCCGGCCTGGGACCCGGACACAGCGCAGACCGAGGCACGGCGCGTGGAGGCCGATCTACGCGACCCCGCCCGCCGTCAGGCGCTGTTCGAGGTCATGTACGGCGATGAACCGACGCTGTGGGGCCCCGATCTCGACGGCTACGACCGCTCCCGCTACACCATCAACGCCTTCACCCGCATGCGCTACATCACCGCCGACGGTGCGCTGGAATTCGCCGGCAACGGCCCGCCGGAAGAGGCCCCATCCGGCCTCACCCCCTGGTTCCAGGTACCCGGCCGCGCGGCCGCCGGCCACCCGATCGTGTTCGGCCACTGGGCCGCCCTCGGACATCGCGTCGGGCCGGACTGGCTGGCCCTGGACAGCGGCTGCGTCTGGGGCAACCGCATGACCCTCGCCCGCCTTGACAACACCGACGGCGATCCCGCCCGCGTGACGACCTGGCAAACGCCCTGCCCCGCCTGACCCGGCCGCTACCGCGCAGCACCTTCCAGGCACCCGCCTTCCATCCGGCCGCATATGCCATGTTGTGGCTGGCCATGGTTCATCGCTCGGTGTTTACGGTGGCTTCGGTCCGCATACTGCCATGCGCTCTCTCGCGAGCGCACCGCGAGGTACTTTCTTGCTTGCCCAAGAAAGTACCCTTCGAGGCGCACCCGGATTCCGCCCGGGAACCTTGCTCCAGGGTCCTCGGGCCGGCGGCGCTGAACTCGCTGCGCTGGGCTCCGCTCAGACATCCAGCGCCCCATGTCTATTCTTAACTGGCCGGCCCGAGGACCCTTCCGCAAGGGGCTCCATACGGGAGGCGAAGGTCAAAACCGACGGTATCCGGTAGGGTGCGGTTGAGCGCAGCGAAACGCACCGTTCCCCACGTCGTGCGAAACCCTGATGCGATTCGCTGCGCTCATCACATCCTACGCCCCCCGGCGCCCGCTGCGCGGGCGCGACACGCAACGGCCACAGGCCGAGCGTGCCGAAGATGTCCGAAGACCTAGCCATCATCCACTGGCAAGAACGCTGGGATAGCCGTTGTTTGGACCTGCCTCCCCGTTGTCGTCGCGCCGAGTGGAGAGGCTTTTCGCGGGACGATTCTAAATAGACACGGGGCGCTGGATGTCTGAGCGCAGCGCAGCGTAGCGAGTTCAGCGCCGCCCGCGAAAAGCCTCGGAGCGAGGGAAACCCCGGCCCGCGCAGCGGGCCGGGGTCGCGGCAGTCGGGCGTGTTTCTTGGGTACTTCTTTGCACGAGCAAAGAAGCCAGTTTTTGAGCGACAACGGGCGCGGCGCGCTGGCGAGTCAGCGCATGGCAGGCGGCGAACCGAAGCCACCGTAAAACACCGGAGGACGAACCAGGGCCAGCCACACGAAGGCAGGCGACCCCACACGCATCTGCGGCCCTAGAGATCGGACGAAGAGCCTGGTCTGCCTGGCCAGGGATCGCCAGGCGAGACGCAATCAGCGCAGAAAGAGGGAGTAGGCCGGATTCCCGGTCTCCTCGTGCCATGGATACCCGACCTCCTTCAGAAACTCGCGGAACCGCGCCCGATCCTCGGCGGGGATCTGCATGCCGACCAGCACGCGGCCATAGGCGGCACCATGGTTGCGATAGTGGAACAGGCTGATGTTCCAGGTCTGGCCCATGTGCGTCAGGAAATTCAGCAGCGCGCCGGGGCGCTCCGGGAACTCGAAGCGGTAGATCCGTTCGTTGCGGACCTCGCCACCGTGGCCGCCGACCATGTGCCGGAGGTGGAGCTTGGCCACCTCGTTCTCGGTCATGTCCAGAACGTCGTAACCCGCCTCCTCCAGGGCCGCCAGGATTTCCTGGCGCTCGGCGTCGCCCCCCTCCAGTTTGATACCGGCAAAGACCTGGGCCTTCTCGTCATCCGCGTAGCGGTAGTTGAATTCGGTGACCCCGCGCTTGCCGATGGCCTGACAGAACTGACGAAAGCTACCCGGACGCTCGGGGATGGTGACCGCAAACAGGGCCTCGCGATGCTCGCCGATCTCGGCGCGCTCGGCCACGTGGCGCAAGCGATCGAAGTTGATATTGGCCCCGCTGAGTACCGCCGCCAGGTTCGCGCCCTGCAGGCCCTCGCGCTGGATGTACTGCTTCATCCCGGCCACCGCGAGGGCCCCGGCCGGCTCGGCCACCACGCGGGTGTCATCGAAGATGTCCTTGATGGCCGCGCAAATGGAGTCGGTGTCCACGAGGAGGACCTCGTCAATCAGGTCGCGGCACAGACGGAAGGTCTCCTTGCCGACCTGACGCACAGCCGCACCGTCGGCAAAGATCCCGACCTGCTTGAGGGTGACCCGGCGGTTCTGTTGCAGCGCCTTGTACATCGAGGGCGCATCGTCCGGCTCCACGCCGATGACCTTGATCTCCGGACGCAGGCGCTTGATGTAGGCGGCCATGCCGGCCGCCAGTCCGCCCCCCCCGATGCACACGAACACCGCGTCCAGATGACCCGGGTGCTGGCGCAATAGCTCCATCGCCACCGTGCCCTGCCCGGCGATCACGTCGGGATCGTCGAACGGATGGATGAAGGTGTAGCCGTGTTTCTGTTCCAGTTCGCGGGCGTGGGCGGCCGCCTCGTCGAAGGAGTCGCCGTGCAGCACAGCCTTGCCACCGAACCGGCGCACCGCGTCGATCTTGATCGACGGCGTGGTCACTGGCATCACGATCACGGCCTTGATGCCGAGGTGACTGGCCCCCAGCGCAACCCCCTGCGCATGGTTGCCGGCGGAGGCGGCGACCACGCCCTTTGCGCGCTGCTCCGGGGTTAGCTGGGCGATCTTGTTGTAGGCGCCACGCAGCTTGAACGAGAACACCGGCTGCAGATCTTCGCGCTTCAGCCACAACGTGGAGCCAAGGCGCTCCGACAGATTCGGCATCGGGTCCAGTGGCGTCTCGCGCGCGACATCGTAGACGCGCGCCGTCAGGATCTTCTCGAGATAGGGGAATTTCATGCCCCAAACGATAGCATGCGAGGCCTTAACGCTTCCGCTTGTCCCGGGGACGGAGCAGTCGGTATCCTCAATGGGTTACGGACAGAATATTCGGGAGACGGTGATGAATCAGGACGAAATGAAAAAGGCGGTCGCCGAGGCGGCGCTGGAACGGATCGAGAGCGGCTGGATCGTGGGTGTGGGCACCGGTTCCACCGCGAACTACTTTATTGACGCCCTGGCCGGCATCAAGGGCAAGATCGATGGCGCCGTGGCCTCCAGCGAGGCCAGCGCCGAGCGCCTGCGCGGCCACGGTATCGAGGTACTGGACCTGAACTCCGCCGGTCCGCTGCCGATCTACGTCGACGGGGCCGACGAGGCGACCCGGCATCTGCACCTGACCAAGGGCGGCGGCGGCGCGCTGACCCGCGAAAAGATCGTCGCGGCGGCGTCGAAGACCTTCGTCTGCGTGGTCGACGAGACCAAGGTCGTCGATTATCTCGGCGCCTTCCCGCTACCGATCGAGGTCATCCCGATGGCGCGCAGCCACGTGGCCCGCGCCCTGTCGAAGCTGGGCGGCAACCCGGAACTGCGCGAGGGCTTCAAGACCGACAACGGCAACGTGATTCTCGACGTGCACAACCTGCGCATCATGAACCCGGTTGAGCTCGAATCCGAGCTGGACCATATCGCCGGCGTCGTGACCAACGGACTGTTCGCCCGCCGTTCGGCGGATGTCATGCTGGTGGGCTCCGCCTCGGGCGTCGAGGAGATGACCGCCGGTTAAGCGGGTCGAGTCCGCCACGGTGACCGCGACGGGCAAATGGCTGATCATCATCGGCGGGCTGATCGTCCTGATCGGTCTGCTGTGGCCGTGGCTCGGAAAAATCCCCTGGGGCCGGCTCCCGGGTGACATCGTGATCGAACGCGAGAACGCCCGCTTCTACTTCCCGCTCACCACGATGATCATCGTCAGCGTGGGGATCACGATCCTCCTGGCGCTGTTTCGTCGCTGATACCGCTCCAAAAAAAGGCCGGGATCATACGATCCCGGCCTTTTTAACGTGGGCAAGCGGTGAGACGGACAATCAGCGCGTCATCACCTCGTCGTAGAACTGCTGCAGGCCGCCTTCCAGGAAGTGGTAGTTCTCGATGCCGCGTTCCTCCAGGTGATACTGCAACCAGCGCACCTGCTGACCGTTCTGGTCGAAGATCAACAGCGCATCACCATCCCTGTTGGCCTGGCCGAGGATGCGGTTAAGCGTATCGATGTTCTCCAACGGGGCCGACATCTCGCGCCCGGCAAACAGCGAGATCTCGTCACGCTCCTCGTTGCCGCGCACGTCCAGCACCACCGCATTGTCGTCGTTGCGAACACGACGGGCGAAGGTGTCGGCATCCAGCAACCGCGCCTCGAAGGCCTCGTCCGTGTTGAGTTGGGTCTCGGGGTCCTCGATCGGCTCGCCGCGGAGCATGGCCAGCCCCGGGTAGCGGTCTGCCCAGTCCGCGACACCGGCGTCATAGGCCTGGGTCGGGCCGAGCCCGGCCGCGTTGGCCCGCGCGGCAGCGCGATAGGACATGTAGCTCTCGCGCCCGTTGCAGTAGAACACCAGGGGCCCGCCATGCTGCTCTTCCAGGGCCCGTACCTGATCCTCGAAATCCGGGGCGCCCAGCGGTACATGATGGGCCCCCTCGATGTGCAGGATGTCGTATTCCAGACGCGGGCGGACATCGATCACCGTGGAGCGCGACAACTGGCCCCGCAGATCGAACAGGTCCACGGCATCCACGCCGAATCGCTCGTAAAGACTGCGGCCGGGGAATTCGACAAAGGCCTGGGCACTGGCCACGACGGGGGCCGCCGCCAGCCCGAAACAAAGGGCCATGACGGCGAGACGGGGACTCAAAGAGCGAAAGGTCATGCGAACTCCCTTGCATGGACGGGTGGACATGCCGCATACACTGCCGCGGCCTTGACGGGCATTGCGTACGCCCGATGGGGCGACGCGACGTGACGATCCTTTATTCCGTCGCGACCGCCCGGTGCCCCCGATTGTAGCCAACCCGGGCGGGCCATGTGCAGCACCCGCTTGTGCCGGCTCCAAGCCCTACAGCAGGACCTTCTCGATCCCACCCTCGCGGGCCCGTTCGATGAAGGCCTTCTGCCAGCCATCGCCCATCAGACGGTTGGCCATCTCCACCACGATGTAGTCGGTATCCATCCCGGTATCCTCGCGATAGCGCTCCAGGCCCTGCTGGCAAGCCGGGCAGGAGGTCAGCATCTTCACGTTGCCGTCCTTCGCCTTCTCCTCTCCGGTCAGCTCCTTGATGCCCTTGTGCAGCTCTTCCTGCTTGCGGAAGCGCACCTGGGTGGCGATATCCGGACGGCTGATCGCAAAGGTCCCGGCCTCGCCACAGCAACGGTCGGACTGCAGGACCTCCTGACCCAGCAGCTTGGCCGCGACGTCGGTCGGCTTGTGCGACTTCATCGGCGAATGGCAGGGATCGTGGTACATGTACTGCACGCCCTCGAGCCCCTCGAGATGGACACCCTTCTCCATCAGGTACTCGTGGATGTCCAGCAACCGGCAACCCGGGAAGATCCGCTCGAACTCGTATTTCAGGAGCTGATCCATGCAGGTGCCACAGGACACCACGACGGTCTTGATGTCGAGGTAGTTGAGCGTGGTCGCGAGGCGATGGAACAGTACCCGGTTCTCGGTACTGATCTGCTGGCCCTTCTCGAAATCGCCACCGGCATTCTGCGGATACCCGCAGCACAGGTAGCCCGGCGGCAGCACGGTCTGCGCGCCGACGTCGTAGAGCATGGCGAGCGTAGCCAGGCCCACCTGGCTGAACAGGCGCTCGGAACCGCACCCGGGAAAGTAGAACACCGCATCCGAATCCAGATCGGTCTTCACCGGGTCGCGCAGGATCGGCACGTAGCGCGAATCCTCCAGCCCCAGCATCTGGCGGGTGGTCTGGCTCGGCAACCCGGCGGGCATCGGCTTTTTCACGAAGTGCACGACCTGCTCGTGCATCGGTGCCTTGCCGGTGGTCGAGCGCGGGGTCTTGCCCTCCCCGGTCAGGTTCAGCTTCTTGAATGCGAAATGCCCCAGGCGCTGGGCGGCATAGCCCATCTGGATCGCACCCTTGCGGATACCCTTGATGGTGGCCGGGTCCTTCGCGTTGAGGAAGGCCATGGACATCATCGTCGCCGGCGTCGCCTTGCGCTTGCCCTTCTTGTTCAGGATCGAACGCATGTGCATGGTCACGTCGCCAAAGTCGATGTCGACCGGGCACGGATTCAGGCACTTGTGGCAGATCGTGCAGTGATCCGCGACGTCGTTCATCTCCTCGAAGTGATTCAGCGACAGGCCGCGACGGGTCTGCTCCTCGTAGAGGAAGGCCTCGACGATCAGACCGGTCGCCAGGATCTTGTTGCGCGGCGAGTACAGCAGATTGGCGCGCGGGACGTGCGTGTTGCACACCGGCTTGCACTTGCCGCAACGCAGGCAGTCCTTGATCTCGTCGTTGAGATCGCCCAGCTCGCTTTGTTCAAGGATCAACGCCTCCTGCTTGACCAGGCGCAGCGACGGCGTATAGGCATTGGACAACCCGGAGCCCACCAGCAGCTTGCCGGCGTTGAACACGCCATTCGGGTCGACGTCCTTCTTGTACTTCGCGAACGACTCGATGCGTTCGGGCTCCAGATACTGCATCTTGGTCAGCCCGATCCCGTGCTCGCCGGAGATCACCCCATTGAGCTCGCGTGCCAGGCGCATCACTTCATCCACCAGGCGCTCGGCCTGGTGCATCATCTGGTAGTCATTGGAATTGACCGGGATGTTGGTGTGCACGTTGCCATCGCCCGCGTGCATGTGCAGGGCGATAAACAGGCGGCTGGTCAGTACCCGGTCGTGGATCGCGGTCAGCCGCTTGCGCACCGGCTCCAGCTGGTGCCCGCCAAAGATCTCGAACAGCGGGCGCTCGACCTCGGCGCGGTAGGAGATGCGCAGGCTGCGCCGCAGCAGCACATTGATGAGCTTGTCATGGTCGCGCAAATCCGCACGAGCGGGCTCGTCCAGCAGCTCGTCACATTCCGAGGCCTGGGTGAAGAAGTTGTCCGAGATTGCCTCCCAGCGCTTCTTCACCGTCTCCAGGACCTCCACCGCACGCTCGCGCTTGGCCTCGAACCACTGCTGGCCCTCGCCACCGGTGTCGTCCAGCAACTCGCGCAGCTCCGGATGGTCACCGCGCATGCACTCCTGCATCTCGTCGACCATCCGGAGCTTGTTCGTCAGCGACTCGCGCACGTTCAGGGTCTCGATCCCCTCGGTGTACTCCGCCAGGCGCTCCAGCGGGATCACCACGTCCTCGTTGATCTTGAACGCGTTGGTGTGGTGAGCAATCGCCGCGGTGCGGGCGCGATCCGCCCAGAAGCGCTTGCGCGCCTCGGGGCTGACCGCAACGAAACCCTCGCCATTGCGGGCGTTCGCCGCGCGCACCATCCTGGCCGCCAGCTTGCCCAGGGCATCCTCGTTGTCGGAGACAATGTCGGCGACCAGGACCATCTTCGGCAGGTCACCACGGGCGCCCTTCGGGGTGTACTTCACCGCGCGCACGTAGCGCTCGTCGAGATGCTCCAGACCCGCCAGCAGGACTTCGTCCTCGGCGTCCACCGCATCCTTGATCTCGACGATCGCCGGCACGGCCTGGTGCAGATCGGTCCCGTAGAACTCCAGACACACGGTGCGGATGTTGTCCGGCATCCGGTGCAGGATGAACTCGGCCGACGTAATCAGACCGTCGCAGCCTTCCTTCTGGATACCCGGCACGCCCATCAGGGTCTTGTCGGTCACGTCCTTGCCCAGCCCCAGCTTGCGGAAGCTCTGTCCCGGCATCTCCAGGATCTCGGGCTCGCCCTTCGGGGTCTTGCCGTCCGGCTGATAGCGGCTCACACGGAAGCGCACGATCTCGGCGTCGTGGATCTTGCCGAGGTTGTGGTCGAGGCGCTCGACATACATCCACTCCGCCTCGGGGGTCACCATGGTCCAGGCGGCCAGGTTGTCCAGCGCGGTACCCCACAGCACGGCCTTCTTGCCGCCAGCGTTCATCGCGACGTTGCCGCCGATGGTGGAGGCGTCCTGCGAGGTCGGATCCACCGCGAACACCAGACCGTTGCGATCGGCCAGCTCGGAGACGCGCTTGGTGACCACACCGGCCTCCACGCGCACCACCGGGACGTCACGCTCCACGCCCGGCAGGGGTCGGCGCTCGACCTCGCCCAGGCCTTCCAGCTTCTCGGTGTTGATGACCGCCGAGCGCTTGGACAGCGGGACGGCACTACCGGTGTAGCCGGTGCCACCGCCACGCGGGATCACCGTCAGGCCGAGCTCGATGCAGGCCGCGACCAGCGGGCCCATCTCTTCCTCGGAATCCGGGGTGAGCACCACGAACGGGAGCTCCACACGCCAGTCGGTCGCATCGGTCACGTGGGAGACCCGCGCCAGGCCGCCGAACTGGATGTTGTCCTTGTGCGTCAGGGCCTTCATGCGCTTGCGCACCTGATCGCGCAGCGCGGCGGTATCGGTGAACTCCTGCGCAAAGGCAGACACAGCCGCCTGCGCGCGCTGGCCCAGCTTGAGCGCCTTCTCGTTGCCGTCGGCCCGGGCCGTGATCTGGCCCAGACGATGCTGCATGGCATCAATCAGCGCCTTGCGGCGCTTCTTGTCCTCCAGCAGATCATCCTGGATGTACGGGTTTCGGGTGACCACCCACATGTCGCCCAGAACCTCGAACAGCATGCGCGCAGACACACCCGTCCGACGCTCCCCACGCAACTCATTGAGGAGGTCCCAGGTATCGGAACCCAGGAAACGGATAACGATTTCGCGGTCGGAGAATGAGGTGTAGTTATAGGGTATTTCTCGGACGCGTTCGGCGGTCATTGAGGCGTAGCCCCCCGATCAGAATGTGGCCAAAGAGTAACGGGTCCGCACGCCCTGCGCACGAAGTCGCACTGTTGGTCCATGCTTTTGGGCACCAAACTATCGGTGACGGAGACCTTTACGTCGCCAGGGCGGCGCTGATCGATTCACGCATCCGCGCTGGGGCCCCTTGAGCATCTCCCTAGAAATACGCCAGCAGGCCCAGCACCCCGATAACAATCAGATAGATCGCGACGATGTAGTTCAGCAGGCGGGGCCGGATCAGGATCAGGATGCCCGCCACCAGGGACAGGATGGCCATGAGCAGGCCCGGTTCAATATTCAGCGTCATTGGCGATCATTCCTTTCGCTTGTGGGATTCAGGGATACATCAAGGACCCGCAACGCACGCACCGACCGGGCTTCCCCTGGGGCCGAGCTCAAAAGAGCTTCTCTTCCATCTCCAGATAGACCGCGTTGGCGTTGCTGCGGTTGGTCTGTTCGAAGGCCGGCAGGTCTTCGTAGTCACTCCAGTCCATCGCGGAGTAGGCCTCGTCGAAGGAATCCATGTTCTCGACCGCCACGGCCATGTGCTCGCGCAGCTTCACCAGGTAGTCGCGGGTGAACCTGACCGCCCGGGCCGCCTGATCGGTCGCCTCGCCATGCCCCGGAATCAGGAACTTCAGGTCCATCTCCATCAACTCTTCCAGGCGCTTGACCCAGTTCTCCGAATCCAGCGCATCGTCGCCCAGAAACGGGATCCGGCCATCGAACACGATGTCGCCGGCGAACACCACGCCGGTCTCCTCCACCACCATGATGATGTCGTCCGGCGAGTGTGCGGGCCCCGCGTGCACGCACCGGAAGGTCTTCCCGCCGAGACGGATGGTGTACTCGTCCTCGAAGAATTCGTCCGGCGGAATGATCTGGGTGTCCTCGTCCACCCATGGGGCCAGCACGCCCCGGCGCTGCTCGAGCCGCGCCACCGCACCGGCGCCTCCCAGATAGTCCCGCGCGCGCGCCTGCCCGATGATCTTGGCATCGGTGTGGTCCGCGAACGCCTGCAGGCCATAGATGTGATCCGCGTGATAATGACCAGCAATCACGTACTTGATCGGCTGGTCGGTCACCTCGCGGATCCGGCGAATCATCTCGAAGCCAAGTGGCGGCGTCCCCAGGGCGTCATATACCACCACGCCCTCGTCGGTCACGACGAACCCCGCATTCGAGGTATGCCCCTCGTTGTCGGGATCCGGAATACCGGAGATCCCGATCATGTACCAGGTGTCCAGCCCTTCGACCTCGTGGGCTGTCACATCCACGCTGACCTGCTCGTAGGGATTCTCGGGTACCGACATGGTCAATCCTCTCTTCTCTGGCATTTTGATCGATCCGACCCAGTGCGGCCGGGTTCTGCGGAATTGGACGGAAAAAGGGCGGGAGAATTCCCTGCATTTCCCGATCACTGTCGAGGGATTGTAGCGGAGTCGGGAGCGGGGTTGACGGGATGCCGGGGTCCGGGCGTTTGTGGCTACCGGGGACCGGTCGCCAAGGTCGGCGGTGGCTGGCCATTTAAAGGCAGGGAGACCGGAAGCAGGGTCGGCGTCCACAAATCAGCGGGGCGGTGCCGAAACGTTCTGGCCCGAATCGTTGCCATGGCTGGAGGACCAGGATGATTCGGCGGTTGCGCCGCCTCACCCCTTCGGGGCTGCACACGCTGCGCGCGCGCAGTGCTTCGCCGCGCTTCGCCGAACCTTCCAGGTTCGAACCCTGGACACGCTCAAACAAACATAGAAAAGGGCCCCACGAGGGGGCCCTTCTCTATGTTTGGCTGGGGGACCAGGATTACTCGGCGCTATGCGCCTCGCCCTTCGGGCCAGCGCCGCATACGGCGCTGTTCGGCTCGGCTACGCCTCACCGTCGAACCTTGCAGGTTCTCATCCTGAAATCTTCCAGCCATTCATGAAAAAAGGCCCCACAAGGGGGCCTTCTTCCATGAATGGCTGGGGGACCAGGATTCGAACCTGGGTTGGCGGAGTCAGAGTCCGCAGTCCTACCGCTAGACGATCCCCCAGTAAACCGGGTCGGGTGCAGCCCGAAACTCGACGCGAATTTTAGCGCTTCGAGTACTGGGTTGCACGACGGGCCTTGCGCAGGCCGATCTTCTTGCGCTCCACCTCGCGGGCATCGCGGGTCAGGTGACCACCACGACGCAGCGACGGGCGCATGTCTTCGTTGTACTGCACCAGGGCGCGGGCAATGCCCAGACGGATCGCGCCGGCCTGGCCGTTGCCGCCACCGCCTTCAACGGTCGCGATCACGTCGAAGTTGCCGGTCGACTCGGTCGCCTCCAGCGGCTGGCGTACCACCATGCGCGAGGTCTTGCGGCCGAAGAAGTCGTCCAGCGGCTTCTCGTTAACCGTGATGTTGCCCGTGCCGGGACGCAGGAAGACGCGCGCCGAGGCGGTCTTGCGGCGGCCGGTGCCGTAATACTGATTGATAGCCATTCGGATCGATTCCCTTGCTGATTCTGGCGGCTCAGACTTCGAGCGGCTGCGGCTGCTGGGCCGTGTGCCGGTGTTCGGTACCGGCGTAGACCTTGAGCTTCTTGAACATGGCCCGGCCAAGCGGGTTGCGCGGCAGCATGCCTTTGACGGCAAGCTCCAGCACCTTCTCCGGATGACGCTCGATCATCTGGGTGAAGTTGGCTTCCTTGATGCCACCCGGGTAACCGGAATGGTGGAAGTACTTCTTGTCCATGGCCTTGTTGCCGGAGACGCGGATCTTCTCCGCGTTGATCACGACGATGTAGTCGCCGGTATCGACATGCGGCGTGTACACGGGCTTGTGCTTCCCGCGCAGGCGATGTGCGATTTCCGTGGCGAGTCGACCGAGGGTCTTGCCGTCGGCGTCGACGAGAAACCAGTCGCGTTCGACTTCGGCCGGCTTGGCGCTAATGGTACTCATGATGTTCGATGCTCCGAGGTCGGGGCGATTCAGAAAGCGCGCAAGAATAACGCTTCCCTCTGCCCAATTCAAGCTACAGGGACAATTCCCGAGACGCGAAGGCGTCCGCCCTCGGGGGAATCACGGATCAATGTGCAGAACATTCGCGTGCATGCCCCGGACACAAACAAGGGGCCGACCCGAAGGCCGGCCCCTGCAACCCCCCGGGCGCAATGCCCGGGGCGGTTTTGCGCTGCCCGTTACAGCTGGGCTTCAGCGCGCTCCTGGACTTCCTGCATCAACTCGGGGTCGTTCTGCAGGGCCATGGCCACTTCGTTGTATTCCTCGACGCTCATGCCCGAGTCTTCAACCGCGTTGACCATTTCGTCCTGTGCTTCCTGCTGCATGGACTGGGCCTCGGTTTCGTCCTCGGCACTCTGCAGGCGGTCGGCGAAGTCTTCGCGCACTTCCTGCACCGCAACGAAGGCGGTTACGAAAGTGTCGATGTCTTCTTCGCTCAGATCCACCTCGGGGGCTTCCTGCATCGGGGCACCGCCCTGGGCCGCGCCACCCTGGGCACCACCCTGAGGCGGCTGGCCGCCCTGAGCACCGCCACCGGCACCGCCTTCCTGGGCCGGCGGCTGGCCGCCCTGGGCACCGCCCATGTCGCCCCCACCGGCACCACCTTCGGCACCGCCGTACTGGGCAGAGGCGGCTCCACCCACGGCAAACAGGGAGGTCAGGGCCATCGCGAGCATCGTCTTGCGCATATTCATCATGTTGCTCCTTTTCCTTTGGATCGTTCGGATCTCGGGGCGAAGCCGGCGACGACTCAAGGTCGATCGTCCGCCCGCCCGATTTCGTTGCAACCGTGTGAGGAGGAATGGTCCATCACTGCGGTTCCGATTCCTCGATTGCTGTCCCAGGAGGAGCAGGCATCGTGCCAAGATTGGAAAAAGACAAACAAAACACTTTGAAACAGCGACTTATGCTCTCATCATCCCGAAAGGGCCGGGGAACGCCCCAACGGTAAACCGGGTCAGAATGACACATGGGTCAGGTCGACCCGGGTCAGGATGTCACGATGGGTCGGATTCCCCGAGTTTGCGGTACAGCGTCTTGCGGCCGATGCCGAGGATCCGCGCAGCGCGTTGCTTGTTGCCGTCCACATGCTCCAGCACCCGACGAATGTAGTCGCGCTCGCGCTCCTCCAGGGTCGGCCACTGGCCGTCGTCGCCCATCCCCGGTACCGGCGTCGCCCCCTCCGCCCGGTCGCCCGTCGTTCCGCCGGGATCCTCGGCGGGCGCCTCGAATACGCGCTCCGGCAGATCACGGGTCTCGATGACCTCGCCGGCCGCCAGGGTGGCGGCACGCTCCATCAGACTCGCGAGTTCGCGGACGTTCCCCGGGAACGGATACCGCACCAGCGCGCGCAGGGCCTCCGGGCTCAGGCGACGCTCGGGCAGGTCGCGGGCCAGGGCCTGCTGACGCAGGAACTGCAGGGCCAGGCGTTCGATGTCATCGCCACGCTCGCGCAGCGGCGGGATCTCGATACGAAAGGTCTCCAGGCGATAGTAGAGATCCTCACGGAAACGACCGTCGGCAATATGTGCCTGCAGATCCTGATGCGTGGCCGCCACGATACGCACATCGGTCGCGATCTCCTCGTTGGCGCCCACCGGACGCACGCGACCATCCTGCAGAAGACGCAACAGCTTGCTCTGCATGGCCACCGGCATCTCGGCAATCTCGTCCAGGAACAGGGTGCCGCCGTCGGCCTCGGTAAACAGGCCGCGCCGAGCCCCCTTGGCCCCGCTGAACGCACCGGCCACGTGCCCCAGCAACTCCGACTCCAGCAGGGCCTCGGGGATGCCCGCGCAGTTAATCGCCACGAACGGACCACCGGCCCGCTCGCTTTCCGCATGGAGCGCGCGCGCCACCAGTTCCTTGCCGGTCCCGGACTCGCCGGTGATCAGGACACTGCCGTCGGCGGCCGCGATCCGCCGAATCAGGTCGAACAACTGCAGCATGGCCGGACTGCGGCCCTGCATGCCGTGAAAGCCATCGGCCTGCGCAAGGACCTCACGATAGCGACGCACCTCGTCCTTCAAACGCCGCGCCTCGGTCACCCGGTCGGCGGCCAGGCGCAGGTGATCCAGATCCACCGGCTTGGTCAGGAAGTCATCCGCCCCCGCCTTCAGCGCGGCCACTGCCTGGTCGATGGTCCCGAAGCCCGTGAGCATGATGAACCCGGGTGCCGGCACCCGGGCGCGGGCCTCCTGGAGCACCTGGAAGCCATCCGCGCCGGGCAGGCGCAGGTCGCTCACCACCAGACTGAAGGCCTGCTGCGCAAGCACCCGCGCGGCATCCTCGGCACTGGCAACCGCCGTAACCGCGTAGCCGGCCTCGGTCAGCTCCTCGGTCAGCAGCTCGCGATGCCCGCGATCGTCCTCCACGACCAGGACCGACTCCGGGGGCGTTGCGGGGACTTGTGCCTTGCTGCTCATCGAAGCGAATCCTCCTGGGCGCCAGCGGCCACCGGCAGATGCACGACAAAACGGGTCTCCCCCGCGACACTGCGATCCAGCATCACCGTACCCCCGTGGTCCTCCAGCGCCACCTGCGCCACCGCCAGCCCGAGCCCGGTCCCCTCGCCGGTGGGCTTGGTGGTAAAGAAGGGCTCGAACAGGCGTTCGGCCTGCTCATCGTCTATCCCTCGCCCGGCCGTGGGGCCGTCGTCCGCCACCACCAGCTCGACCCGGTCGGACGAGGCATGCCAGCGGACCCGGACCTCGCGGGCGGCGACCTGCGCGGCATTCTCCAGCAGATTCTCCAGGGCCTGGCCCAAACGCAGGCGGTCCGCGGCGATGGTCAACTCGGGGCCTTCGAGCCGGAATTCCACCCCGCCGGAGGCATGCCGCTCGCGCACACGCTCGACCAGATCTCCAACCAGCTGCGCGAGATCCAGCGAGCGTTCCTGCAACGGATTGCGCCGGGCAAAGTCCAGCAGCTGGCGCACGATGGTCTCCACCCGCTCCAGCTCGGCCTTCAGCGCCTCCATCTCGGTGCGCGCCGGATCCGCCTCCGGCAGGTGCCGGATGGCGCGCTGCACGCGACCGGCGATAATCCCGAGCGGCGTCCCCAGTTCGTGTGCCACGCCGGCCGCCAGCTGGCCGATCGCCGCCAGCTTCTCCGAGTGCCGCAGCTTCTCCTCCAGCCGTCCCTGCTCAAGGCGTTGCGCCTCCAGTTCGGCCTCCGAGGCCTCGCGACGCTCCATCATGCGGTTCATCGAGACTGCCAGGCCGCGCAGCTCCGCCGGCCCCTGTTCCGGCGCCCGCAATCCACGCTGACCTTCGCCAATCGCGCGCATCGCGGCCATCAACCGAGACACATGCCGCCCCACCGCCCGGTGGTACCCGAACAGCACCACCAGCAGAAACAGCCCGCTAATCCCCAGCATCAGCAACCCACCCTGCCACTGGAGCTGCGCGACGAAGGCCCGGAACGGTGTGACGTCGCGCGTCACCTGCAACAGCCCCACGATGCGACCGGCCGGATCGGACAACGGAAGAAAGAACGAAAAGGTCTCGCGCCCCTGATGTTCGCCGAAAGCCCCGAGGCTCCCGGTTTCGCTGATGACCTGCGCCTCGCCACGACGCTGCAGGGTCGGACTGGGCGGGCCACTGGCTGCCACCATCCGGCCGTCGGCATCGTAGACATAGACCCCGAACACCTCCTCGATCTGGAACAGGGAGTCCAGCGACTGCTGCACACCGGCCGCGTCGTCCTGCAGCATCGCACCGGCCACAGGCAGGCGGATCGAGCGCGCCACCAGCTCGATATCCTCCTGCATCCGGTTTTCCATCTGGGTCTGAAATTCATGCAGGCCCAGCGCCACCACCGCGGCCATCAACAGCAACAGGGGCAGCAGCACGAACGACAACACCGCGGTGCGCAGACTGTTCAGGCGTCGAGTCATGAAGGGCGATTCACAGCGTCTTCGGGGGCCATCATGGTAGACACGACGGCCGGCATGACGCGAATCGCAGGCAAAAAAAAGCGCGGGTCGAAGCCCGCGCCAAGAAAACCACCAAAGGAGGATGGAGGAGTCCACTAACCACTGACAGGGGGGACAGTGATTAGCGTATGCGAATCTTCTAATATGACGATATTCTTGTCAACCGGTGGATGCGCAGGGGGTCGCAAATTCACCGCATCGCCATATCACGTACCCTTGAAGACCTGCATACCCCGTAAGACGCACGCTCGCGGGATCTATTCCCGGGGGCGCGCAATCCAGCCCCAGCCAGCCTTCAAAATTCGAATTCGTTCACGGATCCAGCGCCATGCTTCGCCATCTGAGCCACCCCGTCACCCCGCTTGCCCAGAACGCCACCCTGATCTGGTGCGACGTCACCGGGGCCGCGGCCTGGGTCGATCCCGGCGCGGATGCCGCGGCCCTGGAACGGATCGCGCGGGATCAGGGCGTCCACCTGGAAAAAATCCTGCTGACTCATGGCCACCTGGACCACGCGGGCGCAGCCTCCGAACTGGCCAAACGTACCGGCGCGCCGATCATCGGCCCGCACCGCGACGATGCCTTCTGGCTGGATCAGCTCCCGGCGCAGGCGCAAATCTTCGGCTTCTCCGAGGTCCAGCCACTGGTGCCCGATCAGTGGCTGGACGATGGCGACACCATCGAGCTCGGGCAAGCCACGCTCCACGTCCTGCACTGTCCCGGCCACACCCCGGGCCACGTGGTCTTCCACGATCCGGAGGGCCGGCTCGCCCTGGTCGGTGACGTCCTTTTCCATGGCGCGATCGGCCGCAGTGATTTTCCGCGCGGCAACGGGCGTGAGCTGCTGGACTCCATCACCGGCAAGCTCTGGCCACTGGGCGACGACACCCGCTTTGTCCCCGGCCATGGCCCCGAGTCCACCTTCGGCGAAGAGCGCCGTAGCAACCCCTTCGTCGGCGACGACGTCATCGCCGCCCCCGGCAGCGAACCCGGACGCGGTCGCTACTACTGATCCGACCGGCCGCCGCCCCGGCACTGCAAACGGAAAAGGCCGCCCCGAAGGGCGGCCCTCTCCTGGTACACATAAAGGGTTGCGGTCAGCCGTTGGCACGCAGCGCCGCGATGCGCTGCTCGATCGGCGGGTGGCTCATGAACAGCTTCTTCAGCCCCTGGGCCATGCCGCCGCGAATACCAAAGGCGGCCATCTGGTCCGGCATGTCCACCGGGCGACCGGAGGCGCGCGCCAGCGACTCCAGCGCCCCGATCATCTTCTCGCGGCTGGCAAAGCGAGCCCCCGCCTCGTCGGCGCGGAACTCGCGCTGACGCGAGAACCAGAACACGATGATGGAGGCCAGGATCGCGAGGACGATCTCGGCCACGATGGCGGTGATCCAGAATGCCGGCCCGTGACCGGACTCGTTCTTGAAGATCACGCGATCGACAAAGTGACCGATCACGCGCGACAGGAAGATCACGAAGGTATTGACCACCCCCTGGATCAGCGCCAGGGTCACCATGTCGCCATTGGCCACGTGGCCCACCTCGTGCCCCAGCACGGCCTCGACCTCGCCCTGCCCCATGTTCTGCATCAACCCGGTGCTGACCGCGACCAGGGCATTGTTCTTGCTCATGCCGGTGGCGAAGGCGTTCGGGTCCGGCGAGTCGTAGATACCGACCTCCGGCATCCCGATTCCGGCCTCGCGGGCCTGGCGGGTGACCGTCTCCAGCAGCCACTGCTCGGTGGCGTTGCGTGGCTTGTCGATCACGTGGACCTTCATCGTCTTCTTCGCCATCCACTTGGAGATGGCCAGCGAGATGAACGAACCACCAAAGCCAAACACGGCGGCGAAGATCAGCAACGCGGTCAGGTCGAGATTGACCCCCTGGTCGTCCAGGATGCTCTCCACCCCGAGGATGCGCAGAGTGATACTAAGGACGATCAGGATGGCGAAGTTGGTCGCCAGAAACAGCACGATACGTTTCATGAAGCTTTCCTGTACTCCAATTAATAAACTCGACGGGATGAACCGATAGTCGGGGCGCAGCGGCCAAATTCAAGCACCGCCGCGTTCACAGACCACACAGGTACGCGCGGGTTCAGGCCGGGCGCACCTCCAGGCTGTCCGCGTTCTG
The DNA here is from genome assembly GCF_000381185.1 of Thioalkalivibrio sp. ALMg13-2. Taxonomy (NCBI): domain Bacteria; kingdom Pseudomonadati; phylum Pseudomonadota; class Gammaproteobacteria; order Chromatiales; family Ectothiorhodospiraceae; genus Thioalkalivibrio; species Thioalkalivibrio sp. ALMg13-2. Next base: position 191,983 of record NZ_KB906102.1, read on the forward strand.
ATAGCCGCGCGGGAGCTGACGCCCGCGACGCGCGCGCTCGCCAACGTACTCGGCCCATTCCGCCGGGGCCAGCGCCTTGAAGCGCTTGCCCGCATGCACGACCAGGGTGTCCTGCGGCGCCAGCACAGCCACCCCGAGCACCCGCTCGGAGCCATCCTTGAGCGCCGCGGACGGGATGCCGATCAGCTTGTTGCCTTTGCCGCGCGCCAGTTCCGGCAGCCCCGCGGCCGGAAACACCAGCAGATAGCCGCGGGTCGTAACCACCGCGATGTGATCCTCGTGCGGGTTGCGCACCGGCGCCGGCTGCAGCACGGCCGCGCCAGCCGGTACGCTCAGCACGTTCTTGCCTGCCTTCTGCCGGCCGAGCAGGTCACCCAGCTTGGCAATGAAGCCGTAGCCGTGATCCGAGCCCAGCAGCCAGCGGTCCTCCTCCGCCCCGGTGGCCAGGCCCACAAAACGCGCCCCCTCCGGCGGGTTCACCCGGCCGGAAAGCGGCTCGCCCTGGCCACGCGCCGACGGCAGCGTGTGGGCCGCAATGGTGTAAGTGCGACCGGTAGAGTCGATGAACGCCACCGGCTGGTTGCTGCGCCCGATGACTGCCGCCTGGAAGGCATCCCCGGCCTTGTAGTTGAGCCCGCGGGGATCGACATCGTGGCCCTTGGCCGCGCGCGCCCAGCCCTTCTCCGAGAGCACGATGGTCAGCGGCTCGGTCGGCACCAGCGCCGATTCGTCGAGCGCCTGCGCGGCCGCGCGTTCGACCAGCGGCGAGCGCCGCTCGTCGCCATACTCCTTCGCGTCCTGCTCGATCTCGCGGCGGACCAGGGTGCGCAGGCGGCGCTCGGAGCCCAGCGTCTTCTCCAGCTGGTCGCGCTCCTGGCTGAGCTCGTCCTGCTCGCCGCGGATCTTCATCTCCTCGAGCTTCGCCAGATGGCGCAGTTTCAGCTCCAGGATCGCCTCGGCCTGGATATCGCTCAGGCCAAACCGGCTCATCAATTCCGGCTTTGGCCGGTCGTGTTCGCGGATGATCGCGATCACCTCGTCGATATTGAGATAGGCGATCAGCAGGCCTTCCAGCACGTGCAGCCGCGCCTGCACCTTCTCCAGCCGCCATTGCAGGCGCCGGCGCACCGTCTCGATCCGGAACTGCAGCCACTCGCCGAGCAGCCCTGCCAGGTCGCGCACCCGCGGCCGGCCATCGAGGCCGATCACGTTCATGTTCACGCGGTAGGTCTTCTCGAGATCCGTGGTCGCGAACAGATGCGCCATCAGGCCCTCGACGTCCACCCGGTTCGAGCGCGGGGTAATCACCAGGCGCGTCGGATGCTCGTGGTCGGACTCGTCGCGCAGGTCCTCGACCATCGGCAGCTTCTTCGCGCGGATCTGGGCGGCGATCTGCTCCAGCAGCTTGGCACCGGAGACCTGATGCGGCAGCGCGGTCACCACGATGTCGTCGCCCTCGCGCTCGTAGCGCGCCCGGGCCCGGATCGAGCCCTGGCCGGTCTCGTAGACCTTTCGCAGCTCGGCCGGCGGGGAGATGATCTCGGCCTCGGTGGGGAAATCCGGCGCCGGGAGGATCGCGCACAACTCCTCGACCGTTGCCTTCGGGTGCTCCAGCAGGTGCACGCAGGCGGCGGCCACCTCGCGCAGGTTGTGCGGCGGGATGTCCGTCGCCATACCCACCGCGATCCCGGAACCGCCATTGAGCAGCACATTCGGCAGCCGCGCCGGGAGCATCTTCGGCTCGTCCAGCGCACCGTCGAAGTTGGGCACCCAGTCCACCGTGCCCTGACCCAGTTCGGAAAGCAGCAGCTGCGCATAACGCGACAGGCGCGACTCGGTGTAGCGCATCGCCGCAAAGGACTTGGGATCATCCGGCGACCCCCAGTTGCCCTGCCCGTCGACGAACGGATAGCGATAGGAAAACGGCTGCGCCATCAACACCATCGCCTCGTAGCACGCCGAGTCCCCGTGCGGGTGGAACTTGCCGAGCACGTCGCCCACGGTGCGCGCGGACTTCTTGTACTTGGCGGTGGCGGAGAGCCCCAGCTCACTCATCGCGTAGATGATCCGCCGCTGTACGGGCTTCAGGCCGTCGCCGATATGCGGCAGCGCACGGTCCAGGATCACGTACATGGAGTAGTCCAGGTACGCCTTCTCGGTGAAGTCCTTCAGCGGCAGCTGCTCGCCGCTGTTGGCGAACAGGCTGGGGGTCTCGATATCGGTCATCGACGGTCTCGCGGACGTGGATGGGCCGGGGTTTTACGCCGGGTCGGGCCCGCGTACTGTAGCGGGCACGCGCCCGGCGTTCCACGGGTGCAGTCGGAAAACGCATCATCGACAAGGAGTCCGTCCGTGCCGGATACAGGCTGGACCGCCAGTATCGTCGCCATCGCCGTCTTCGCCCTGGCGGTGATGAGCGTCGTGCACGCGCTGCTGCAACGCCGCGATACCGGGACCGTCATCGCCTGGGTCGGGCTGATCGTGCTGCTGCCCCTGGCCGGCTCGCTGCTCTACTGGCTGTTCGGCGTCAATCGTATTCGCCGGCGGGCCCACGCCCTGCGCGACGGCTATCTGATCGCCGACCCCAGCACCGACGGGACCAGCCTGGCCGAGCCACCGGAACGCTGGCAGCGCCTGCTGCATTCCGGGGACCGCCTGAGCCCGTTCCGCCTGGTCGGTGGCAACGCGATCGAACCGCTGTTCGACGGCGATCGCGCCTACGCGCAGATGCTGGCCGCGATCGACGCGTCCCGTCACAGCATCAGCCTGGCCACGTACATCTTCGACTATGACCAGGTAGGCGAGCGCTTCGTCGCCCACCTGCAGCAGGCACAGGACCGGGGCGTGCAGGTGCGCATCCTGATCGATGCCATCGGCGCCCGCTACAGCCGTCGCAACACCCTGCGCCAGCTGCGCCGGGTGGGCCTGCCTGCCGCCGCCTTCATGCCGGTACACCTGCCGAGCAGCCTGGCCGCCTTCAACCTGCGCAATCACCGCAAGATGCTGGTGATCGACGGCGCCCGCGCCTTCACCGGCGGCATGAACATCCGCCGCGGCCACAGCCACACCAACCCCGGTCCGCACCCCATACACGACCTCCACTTCGAGCTGCGGGGTCCGGCCTGCACCCAGTTGCAGCGGGTCTTCGCGGAAGACTGGCAATTCGCCACCGGCGAACGCCTGGAGGGTCCGCTCTGGCTTCCGCTGTCCGTAGACCCCGCCGGCGCGCGCGCCTGCCGCGGCCTGCCGGACGGCCCGGACGAGGACTTCGAGGTCCTGAACTTCACCCTGCAATCAGCGCTGGCCGAAGCACGCGAACAGGTCACCATCGTGACCCCGTACTTCCTGCCCGACGTGGCGCTCACCGGGGCGCTGAAGGCCGCGGCCCTGCGCGGGGTGCAAGTCGACATCCTGATCCCCGCCCGGAGCAACCTGCGCCTGGTGGAATGGGCCAGCCGTCCGCAGCAGGCCGAACTGCTGGAGCGCGGCTGCCGGCTGTGGCTCACACCACCACCGTTCAACCACGCCAAGCTGATGCTGGTAGACCGCGAGTGGGCCCTGGTTGGCTCCGCCAACTGGGACCCGCGCAGCCTGCGCCTGAACTTCGAGTTCAACCTGGAATGCCTGGACGCCGGACTGGGCCAGGAACTGGCCAGCTGGACCGACGCGCTGCGCGCGCAATCGCACCCCCTGACGCTCGAGGAGGTCCGTGCCCGGCCGCTCGCGACCCAACTGCGTGACGGGGCCGCGCGCCTGCTCACGCCGTATCTGTGACCGACCGTTAGCCACCCCCGCGGTGACCCTCACGCGAACCGGGACGCGCGCGCGTGGTCTTTTGTACTGTAGCGGCAGGGACCGAGCGCGGGAACCGACCCGCATCGCTTTACCGCAGGGGGGCAAGGGATGGCACGGCACTGGGATGCAAGCGCAGGGAACCGATGAACGGGATTCTTGCGCCATCGCTCTACCTTGCAGCGGGGCTGGCGATCTACGCCACGCTCAGCCACCTGCTGCACAGCCGGCAAAGCGCCCGGAGCACCGAGCACCGGTTGTTCGCCGCGATGTGCGCCCTGATGGCGGTGCTTGCCGTCGGATCAGCCCAGACCTACCAGGCCGGCACCGTCGAGGCCTATACCCGCGCACTCACCCTGAACGTCTATCTGCTGGGACCGTTCTACGTGCTGTTCGCCGCCTTCGTCGCGGCCCATACGCGCACCCCCGCCCGCTGGCTGATCTCCGGTCTTCTGGTACTGCTGGTCATCACCTGGGTGGTCAACACCCTGCAGCCCTACAGCATGCAGTACCAGGTGATCGACGAACTCCGCCCCCTGGAACTCCCCTGGGGCGAAACCGTGGCTCTCGCAGTGGGCACCATCAGCCCCTGGTTCGGCTTTGGCGTGCTCGCGGTCTTTCTGGTCCTGGGCTTCGCCCTCACCACACTAATCCGGCACTACCGGCGCTATCGCCAGACCACCACCCTGCTCCTGCTGGGCGGGATCGGGGTCTTCGTCCTGTTCACCTTGCAGGGCGTCCTGGCCCGGGGCGGCGCACTGGAGATGCCCCAGCTCGCGCCGTTCGGCTACGTGGTGATGGTCGTCATGATGAGCCTGGTACTGAACCGCGAGACCAGCGAACGCCTGCGTGACTCGGAAAGCCGTTTTCGGGCGCTGGTGGAGCAATCCCCGGTCGGCATCCAGGTACTCACACCGCAGGGCGAGATCCGCCAGTGCAACGCCGCCTGGGAAACCATGCACGGCGCACAAGCCTCCCTGCCGGGCGGCAACGTTCTGGACCGCCCGGATGCCATCGACCGGCACATCCACGAACCGCTCAAGGATGCCCTGCGCGGACACTACCGCGAGATCGGCCCGCTGCCCTACACCCCACCAGCCCGCCCCGACCAGTCGGCCGAACCCGCCGACCCCGGCCCGGCAACCCAGACCACCCCGCTCATCACCCCCGAGCGCTGGCTGCGGGGCTGCATCTACCCACTGCAGGATGCCCGCGGCGAGGTACAGGATGTGATCGTGATGCAGGAGGACATCACCGCCGCGCACCGCAGCGAGGACGCCCTGCGCCTGATCGCCGAGGGGCTGCAGGCGCGCTCGCGCGAGGAGTTCTTCCAGCAGCTGGTTCTCAAGCTGAACAACCTGTTCGCTGCCGACCATGCCCTGATCGGCATCGAGGATCCGGAAAAACCCGGCGTGGTAGAGACCGTCGCCCTGTGCACCGCGGGGCAGATCGTGGAGAACTTGCGCTACGACCTCGCCGAGACCCCCTGCGAACGTGTGCTGGAGATCGGTACCTGTATCTACCCCTGCGACGTACAACAGCGCTTTCCGGCCGACGAGATGCTGGTGGAGATGGACGCCGAGAGTTATCTGGGGGCCCCGTTGCTGGACAGCCAGGGCACGCTGCTGGGGCACATCGCCATGGTCAACCGATATCCGGTGGAGGATGTCGACAAGGCGATGGAGATCCTCGGGATCATGGCCGACCGCGCAGGGGCCGAACTGGAACGCCTGCACACCGAGGAACACATCCATGCCCTGGCCTACCACGACTCCCTGACCGGGCTGGCCAACCGCACCCGCCTGCACGACGACCTGACCCGCCATATCGAGGAGGCCACCGCCGGCCACCTGCATGGCGGGCTGATCCTGATCGACCTGGACCACTTCAAGACCATCAACGACGCCCTGGGGCATGCGGTAGGCGACACCGTGCTGGGCGCGGTGGCGGACCGCCTGCGCAGCCATGCCCCCGAGGATGCGCTGATCGTGCGCCTGGGTGGCGACGAGTTCGCCGTTGTCCTGCCCCCGTGCGCCCGGGTACGCGAGACCCTGGAGCCGGAACTGCAGGCAATCGCCGAGCGCATCCTGGAGGCCCTGCAGCGCCCGATTATCATCGGCGAACGCACCTTCGGGGTCGGCGCCAGTCTCGGCTGCGTATGCTATCCCGACGCCGGCGAGAGCTCGGCAGAAGCCCTGCGCCACGCCGATATCGCCCTGTACCAGGCCAAGCGTGCCGGCCGCGGCGGCGTGCAGTTCTACCGCCATGCACTGCAGGACGAGGCGCATGCCCGCCTGCAGATCGAGGACGGGCTACGACAAGCGGCCGAACGTGACGAGCTGGACCTGCACTACCAACCGCAGTTCGATGCCGCCGAGCGCCTGATCGGAGCCGAGGCCCTGCTGCGCTGGCAGCACCCGGAGATGGGCCAGGTCCCGCCAGATCTCTTCATCCCGGTCGCCGAGGAGACCGGCCTGATCCACGGGGTCGGCAACTGGGTCCTGGAACACGCCCTGATGCAGCTGTCGCAGTGGCAGGCCGGGAACCTGCAGCCACCTCGCCTGGCCTTGAATCTCTCGCCCTGGCAACTGGCGCGCCCGGACTTCGTCGACCAGTTCCAGGCGCGGCTGCGCCGACACGGGGTGGACGGCCACGCCCTGACCCTGGAGGTCACCGAGTCCGGCCTGCTGCGCGACCTGCCGGACGCCATCACCAAGCTGGGCGCGCTGCGCCGGCTCGGTATGCGCATCGCCCTGGACGACTTCGGGACCGGCTATTCCTCGCTCGCCTACCTGCGCGACCTGCCGGTGGACGAGCTGAAGATCGACAAATCCTTCGTCAAGGAACTGCTGGCCGGCGGTGACCGGACCCTGATCGAAAACATCGTGGACATTGCCCGCAACATGGAGCTCGACGTCATCGCCGAGGGCGTGGAGCACCCGGAGCAGCGGGAGCAGCTCCTGGCCCTGGGCTGCACCCGGTTCCAGGGCTTCCTGTTCAGCGCGCCGCTGACCCACGAACAATTCGTCGCGCGACTGCATCGGCCGTAGCCGAGGCCGGCCGATTCAGTCGCGAGCGGCCGGGTCTTCCAGCCCGCAACCCAGCGCGCCGCGCCGGCGCAGGGACAGATCCGTTGGCCGGCGCTCCTCTCCGGAGCATTCCCGGAACAGCACGATCCGGCTGCCGCCTTCCTCCTTCGCCACGTACATCGCGCGGTCGGCGCGCTGCAGCAACGCCTCCACATCGTCCCCGTCCTCGGGGTAGAGCACCGCCCCCATGCTGAGCCCGACGCGAACCGACTCGCGATTCACCTCCACCGGCTCCTCGAAGCGTTCGATCAGCTTGAGTCCGACCCCCGTCACCGCATCCGGATCACGCACATTCTCCAGCAGCAGCACGAATTCGTCGCCGCCCACGCGGGCCACCACGTCGCTCTCGCGCACGCCCTCGCGCAGACGCCGCGCCACGGTCACGAGCATCACGTCGCCGGCATCGTGTCCCAGGCGATCATTGATGGGTTTGAAGCCGTCGAGATCGCAGACCACCAGGGCCAGGCCGGTGCCGGCGCGCTGGGCCCGGCGCCGGGCCTGCTGAATATGCTCCTGCAGCAGACTGCGATTGGGCAGGCCGGTCAGGGAGTCATGATGGGCCTGGTGCCACAGGCGCTCCTCGGAGGCCTTGTCGCGGGTGATGTCACGGACCATCCCGAGGACCTGCACGGCGCGGCCTTGGGCGTCCCGATCGATTTCGCCCTCGACCCGCACATGGCGCAGCCCGCCGTCCGCGCGCACCACCCGGTGATCCACCCGGTAATAGGCCTCGTGATCCAGCGCCTCGTTGGTGGCGCGGCGCACCCGCGTACGGTCGTCCGGATGGATGGCTCGCATGTAGGCCTCGAATCCCGCGGTATCGGTTTGCGGGTCGAGCCCGAACAGATCGAATACATGCGTGGACCAGTTCATCCGCAGACCACGAATATCCCAGTCCCAGTAACCGGCCCCGGCAATCCGCTGGGCCTCTTCCAGGCGCTCGGTGGTCTCCTGCAGGGCCGCGGTTCGCCGGGCCACCGCCGCCTCCAGCCCGGCCTGCGTCTCACGCAGGCGCGCCTCGATCTGCTGGCGTCCCTCCAGTTCCTTGTGCAAGGCGGCGTGATCACGCCAGATCCTCCGGCGCACCCGCACCCACATCAGCGCAATCATCAGCATGGTCAGGACGGTGGCTACCAGCATCACCTGCTGCGCCTGTTCATGGCGCTGCGCCATGGCCGCCACCGCCTCCTCGTTATCACGTTCGAAGGCCGCGAGGATGGCCTCCATCTGCTCCAGCACATCCTCCTGCACCGGCATCGCGTCCGCATACAGGATCGCTAGCGCCTCGTTGTGCCCACCCGCCAGGGCAACGTCGAGGAGCTCGGACAGGATCGGGGCACCGGTCGCGGTCAGCGCACGCAGTTCGGCCAGCAGCGCGGCGTCGCGTGGGGTCCGAGCCAGTAATTCCGCACCCTCGCGGGCGTCCAGGAAGCGCTCGGCCAGCTCGCGAAACTCCCGCTGGTAGCGATCCTGCAGTGCCGGGTCCTCGGCACTGATCACCAGCGAGGCGCGCAGCATGCGCTCGCGCACGAGGCTGCGCATGCGATGCACGCGGTCCACCTTCTGCACGTACTCCTCGGTAAGGGCCTGGACGTCGTACTGCAGCTGCTGCACCCGAAGCCAGCTGGCGACGGCGACCACCGCGACCAGCAGCAGCACCACAACAAAGGCGCCGGTCAGCCCGGGAACGAAGGGACGCGGGGCCATCGCGTCTCAATCCCAGCCGGGGACGGGCCGGTCCATGGACGCACCCGCACCCGACGAGGCACCACAAACCGCTGTCGCATCCTTGACGCGCATCCCGCTCCCCCTGTTTGATCGACCACATCCGCACGATCCAGGCGGGGAGGGTGCCGCGAGATGTCCACCAATACAAGCAAATACCGCGACCGAATGTCCGCCGCGCACGCGGAGTCGCCCGCTCCCGTAGCGCAGCTGGCGACACTGGAGAAGGCCTACCTAAGCGCCGCCTACTGCCTGGAGATCGAGGGCAGCAGCCGAGTTCTGTACATCGACCAGCCCGCGGAGGATGTCACGACCTGGATGGCCGAGCGGGACATGCAGCGCCTGGTCCTGTTCACCGCCTGCAATCCGGGCAGCCGCCCGAGCACCGAGGGTGAAAACATCCAACGCCAGCGCCGGCTGGAGCAGACCGTGGCCGAGCACGGCCTGCGCGCATGGCCTGCCCGCAATCGCGACCCGCGCGGCCAGTGGCCGGACGAACCGGGCCTGGCCATCGCGGACCTGCCCGACGACCTGCTGGCGCGCTGGCTGGAGGCCTTCGGCCAGAACGCAGCCGTGCTGCTGGAACCGCCGGCTCGGCCCCGGCTGGTATGGCACCCGGGGCTAGGCAAGTAGCGTGCCGCCTACAGCGGCAGGCGACCGCCGGAAGCGACCACGATCGTCACCAGACCGATGACGGTGTTGATCCCGACCAGGATGCGGATCTGCCCCAGCCGGCGGAGGCCTTCCTCGGTATCGTTTGCCGCAATCGCCTTGCGCATGCGCCGATAAGGGGCGAAGAACACATGGGCGAAGATCGCCATCATGATCAGACCCAGCAGCAGCATGGTGTGCACGCTGGGATGCACATCACCCATGCCGCCGAACACCCCGAAGATCAGGTAGAAGCCGGTCACCAGGATCACCAGGACCGAGGCCCAGACCCAGGGGAAGAAGCGCGCGAACACACCCTCCCAGAGCTTCAGCCGCGCCGGCCCCTCGAGCTGCTGCCCGGCCACCGGGCGCAGGAACATGTAAGCGAAGAACATACCGCCCACCCAGATCACCACGGCCAGTACATGCAGCACGTTTGCCAGTGCGTATCCCGTCATTGCCTGCTTCCTTTTGTCGTTACGGATGTGGCCCGCAGTGTAGCCGCCCGCGTGCACGGCTGCCGAGCCCCCCGACCGCACACGCGTGCGGATTGATCAGTAGAATGGCGGGTCCGCATGCAGCAATCGCGGCCCTATCAAGATTCAACCCGGCAGTACAAGGAGTCCACATGTCGCGCGAGATCATCCAGACCGAAAACGCCCCGGCCGCCATCGGCCCCTACTCGCAGGCCGTGCGTACCGGCGACACCCTGTACCTGTCCGGCCAGATCCCGCTGGACCCGGCCACCATGGAACTGGTCGACGGCGGCATCGAGGACCAGATCCGCCAGGTGTTCGCCAACCTCCAGGCTGTCCTGGAGGCGGCGGGAGCCAGCACCGCCGATATCGCCAAACTGAACATCTTCCTGATCGACCTGGCTCACTTCCCGCTTGTGAACAAGATCATGAGCGAAGTCTTCAACGAGCCCTACCCGGCACGTGCCGCGATCGGCGTGGCCGCCCTGCCCAAGGGCGCCCAGGTGGAAATGGACGCCATCGCCTGGTGCCCGCGCGACTGATCGCGCTGCGCGAACCCAACCGGTGGAGCTGCAGGTCCCGCTGACCGCGCTGAAGGGTGTCGGCCCGGCGGTGGCGGAACGACTGGAGCGTCTGGGTCTGGAGCAGGCCGGGGACCTGCTGTTCCATCTGCCCCTGCGCTTCGAGGATCGCACGCGCCTGACGCCGATTGCCGCGCTGCGTCCGGGGCTGGCTGCACTGTTCGAGGGGCGCGTCACCCACTCCGAGGTGGTCCACCGCCGCCGGCGCATGCTGGTGGTCACCCTGGCCGACGGCCAGGCCCAGGTCCTGCTGCGGTTCTTTCACTTCGGGGCCAACCAGCAGCGCCGCCTGAGCCCCGGCACGTGCATCCGCGCCTTCGGCGAGCCCCGCGGCATGCCCGGCGCACTGGAGTGCGTGCACCCGGAGATCCAGACCGTGGGCGATAGCCCGCCGGCGATGGAGTCGCACCTGACCCCGATCTACCCGACCACCGAGGGCGTGTCGCAAAAGCTGCTGCGCCAGCTGGTCGCGCACGCCCTGCCGGGGATGCAGGCCCTGCCCGACCTGCTTCCGGAACTGCCCCGGCAGGGCCTGCCTGGCCTGCATAGCGCCCTCGAGCAGCTCCATCACCCACCGGCGCAGGCCGACGCACTGGCCGCCCTGGACACCCCGGAGAACCGCAGCCCGGCGCGCACACGGCTGGCCCTGGAAGAGCTCTGCGCCCACCAACTCGCGCGCATGCAGCAGAGCCGGATGCCCGCGGACACACGCAGCGCCCCGGTCATCCAGCCCCCGGGGGCGCTGTGGCAACAACTGCGCGGGCAGCTCCCCTTCGAACCCACCGGCGCACAGGAGCGTGTTACCGAAGAGATCCTAGCCGACCTCGCGCGCCCGCAGCCGATGAACCGTCTGGTCCAGGGCGATGTCGGCTCCGGCAAGACCCTGGTCGCGGTCGCAGCCGCGCTGGCGGCGGTAGAGGCCGGCTATCAGGTGGCGTTCATGGCCCCGACCGAACTACTCGCCCGCCAGCACGGGCGCAATCTTGCCCGGTGGATGGAACCACTGGGCGTCGCGATCGCCTGGCTGGGCGGGCGCCAGACGGCCAGCGAGCGCGGCCAACTGCTCGCGGAACTGGCCAGCGGGCAGCGCCAGGTCGCGATCGGGACCCACGCCCTGTTCCAGGAGGAGGTGCGGTTTCATCAGCTGGGGCTCGCAATCATCGACGAACAGCACCGCTTCGGCGTGCACCAGCGCATGGCCCTGCGCGACAAGGGCAACGGCCGGATGCCGCATCAGCTGATCATGACCGCCACCCCGATCCCGCGCACCCTGGCCATGGCCCTGTACGCGGAACTGGCCAGTTCGGTCATCGACGAACGCCCGCCCGGGCGCACCCCGGTACGCACCGCGCTGATCAGCCACGAGCGCCGTGACGAGGTCATCGAACGCATCCGCGCCGCCTGCGGCTCCGGCACCCAGGCCTACTGGGTCTGCCCGCTGGTGGAGGAATCGGAACAACTGGAGGCGGAATCGGCCGAGGCCACCGCCGAACGCCTGCGCGAGGCGTTGCCGGAGCTGACCATCGGACTGGCCCACGGACGCATGAAGGGACCCGAGCGCGATGCGGTGATGGAGCGCTTCCGCGCGGGCGCGATCGACCTGCTGGTGGCGACCACCGTGATCGAGGTCGGCGTCGACGTCCCCAACGCCAGCCTGATGATCATCGAGAATGCCGAACGCATGGGGCTGTCGCAGCTGCACCAGCTGCGCGGCCGGGTCGGGCGCGGCAGTGCGGCCTCGGCCTGCGTGCTGCTTTACCGTCCGCCACTGGGCGATACCGCACGCGAGCGCCTCGAGGCGATGCGCCGCACCGACGACGGCTTCGAGATTGCGGAGGTGGATCTCAAGCTGCGCGGTCCGGGCGAACTGCTGGGCACGCGCCAGACTGGCGATCGCAGCTTCCGCGTCGCCGACTGGTCACGCGACCAGGACCTGCTCGACGAGGCCACCACCCTTGCCGCACGCATCGAGAAGGACCCGGCGCGCGCCGCCGCCCTGATCGAACGCTGGCTGGGCACCGCCACCCGCTACGCGACCGTGGGATAGCTCAAGAACGAAGGGCGAATCCACCACGAAGCGCACGAGGAAGGTCAAAAGCTTCCACCACAGAGTTGGCGCCCCGTCCGGGGACGACGCGCTATCGCGCACGAAACAGCGGGTGTTGACGACCTCCATCGGGCCTTTTGAGGCGTATCAGAAAGGCCACGATCGTTTTGCAGCGGGCAGGGTGAGGATGAGCGCAGCGAATCGCATCGGCCTCACGGAATGATCCGGGCCCCGATGCGTTTCGCTGCGCTCAACACATCCTACCCTCTTCGTGTCTTCCTTCGGGTCTTCGTACGCTTCGTGGCTAAGACCATCAGGGCCTTAGCAGCGGGCCCTCGACGGCGTCGCGGGCCTCGCGGCCGGCGAGCTGTTCGATCAGGGTCAGGGCGAAGTCCATCGCGGCACCCGGGCCACGGCCGGTGATCAGGCGCCCGTCGATCTCCACCGGGGCGCCAGTGGACGGGATCCCCGCCTCGTCCAGCGCGCCGGTGAAGGCCGTCACGGTGCGCCCCTCCAGCAGCCCGGCCTCGGCCAGCGCCTTGGGCCCGGCACAGATCGCGGCCAAGTGGCCATCGCGTTCGGCCTGCGCCCGCAGCAAACCCTGCACCCGGGCGTCGTCGCGCAGGTGATTGGCGCCGGGCAGGCCACCCGGCAGGACGATCAGGTCAAAGGACCGATCCAGCACCTGATCAACCGTGGTATCCGGCTGGATCACCGTGCCCCGCGAGCAGGTCACCGGCCCCGGCTCCAGCCCGGCCACGGTGACCTCGAATTGCGCCCGGCGCAGCAGGTCGATGATCGTGACCGCCTCCAGTTCCTCGGCCCCGGCGGCCAGGGGCACCAGTACGTTCGGCATCAATCCTCCCTGTCCACCGCGCTCAGCGGCGGTTGTAGAAGTTCAGGCCCTTCAGGAGATTCAGCGCCTCGTTCATACCGTAATCGCGCTCGGCCAACGTCTCGCCATTGTCTTCGTCCGCATCCACAGATTCCGGCAGGCCGTCACGGCCCATGCGGGCACCGCCATTTTCGCTGTCGGAGCGCTGCACCACGAGCTGCTGCAGGCGGATGTCCGGGTCAATCCCGTCCTCGTTGATGGCACGGCCATCAGGCGTGAAGTAACGCGCGGTGGTCAGCTTGATCCCGGTGTTCTGGGTCAGCGGCAGGATGGTTTGCACCGAACCCTTGCCGAAGGTGTTCTGACCCATAACCACGGCCCGCCGGTGGTCCTGCAACGCACCCGCCACGATCTCGGAGGCGGAGGCCGATCCGCGATTGACGAGGACGACCATCGGCGCGCCCTTGAGAACATCCCCCGGCGAGGCCTGGTAGCGGAACTGCGAATCCTCCAGCCGACCTTCGGTGTAGACGATCAGGCCTTCTTCGAGGAAGGCGTCCGAGACGCCCACAGCGCCCGTCAGGATGCCACCGGGGTTGTTGCGCAGATCCAGCACGAGCCCCTGCAGCTCGCCCTGTTCCTGCAGGTCTTCGATCGCCCGCACCAAGTCGCGTGCCGTGCGCTGCTGGAAATTGCTGATGCGTACGTAGCCGAAGCCGTCCTCCAGGATCTCGGAGCGCACGCTCTGCACCTGGATCACGTCGCGGGTGATGGTGATTTCTTTCGGGCGGTCCTCGCCATCGCGCAGGATGGTCAGGGTGATGTCCGAGCCTTTCTCGCCGCGCATCTTGGCGACCGCGTCGGACAGGGACATACCCTTCACCGACTCGCCATCCAGGCGAATGATCAGGTCACCGGCCTCGACCCCGGCACGGCTGGCCGGGGTGTCATCGATCGGCGCGATGACCTTGACGAAGCCGTCTTCCATGCCAACCTCGATGCCCAGACCGCCAAACTCGCCGGAGGTCCCGACCTGCATGTCCTCGAAGTCCTGTTCGTCCAGATAGGCCGAATGCTGGTCAAGACCGGACAGCATCCCCTGGATCGCATTGTCCAGGAGATCCTTGTCTTCGACCTCGGTGACGTAATTGCGCTTGATGCGCATGTATACGTCAGTGAAGCGCTGCAGATCTTCTACTGGCAAAGCGGATTGCGCGCCATTGTCGCGGTCGGCGTAGACCGCCACCGAGACACTCAACATGACCCCGACAACCAGTCCGACGATCAGGGAGTATCCGGTGCGACAAGACTTGCTCATTACCTTTCCTCGTTCACTTGAGGTGATTTGTGTGAAGATGGTAGCACCCGCAATGTGACGGCTGCCTGAATGCACGCCACCGATCGGCCTTTTGCCGGGGCATGGGCGCATTCCATCTTTTTCCCTCTACTGAGAGGGCCACCAGCTCTCGGGGTTCAATGGTCCGCCGTTGTGACGGATCTCGAAGTAAAGCCCGGGCGCAATCGCCTCGCTGCCCTCGCCCGCCACGGCCAGTTGCTCGCCAGCACCCACGGTCTCGCCTTCCGCCACCAGGATCTCCTCTACGTTGGAGTAGAGCGTCAGGTAGCGCTCCCCATGATCGACGATCACCAGGAAGCCGTAGCCCTGCATCCAGTCGGCGTAGACCACCTGGCCGTAGTGCACCGCGCGTACCGCCGTGCCGTTATCGACCGCCAGCACCGCGCCACGCCAGCGCGAGCGCAGGCGGCTGCCACGGGACTCGTTGAAACTGCGGATCACGCGGCCTTCGGCCGGACGCGGAAGCTCGCCCTCCAATTCCACGAAGGCCACGTCCGGCCGTTCGGGGGTGGACTCGCGGGGTGCCGCGGCACGCGCCGCGCTGCGAGCCTCGACCTCCTCGATCACCGTCTCCAGGGTCTCGGCATTGCGCGCCAGGCGCTCCAGTTCCAGCGACTCGTCCTCGATCACCGCCTCCAGCTCCGCCATCGCCTGGCGCTGGTGCGCCTCCTCGCGTTCCAGATCCGCGACCGCCGCGCGGGCCTGCTCTTCCCGTTCTGCCAGCACCGCCCGCTCCCGCGCGAGGTTCCCGCGCGCCGTCTCCAGCGCCTCGATGCGGTCGCGCAACACGACCAGGGCCTGCTCGCGCGCCTCGCGGATGCGCGCGGCAAACGCGGCCTGATGGCGGTGCTCCGCAGACTGACCGTCGCTCCGTCCGGGATGGCGTTCGCCCTGCCACTGATCGCGCACCAGGCGGGCCGCGGCGCGGCGTTCTGCCTCCAGCCGCTCCCGGGCCTCGTCCACACGGTCCTCCTGGTCGGCGACCACCGCCTCCTGACGCGAACGCGCCCGCGCCAGCTCGCGCAGCTCCTGGCGCGAGGCCTCGGTCCCGCGAGCAGCCTCCGCGAGCAGCCCTTCCAGATGCTGCAGGGCCGCGTAACGCTCTTCCTGGCTACGCTCCAGGTCCTGGATGGCCTCGCGCGTCTCGCGCAGCTCCGCCTCCGGTTCCAGCGCCACGGCGCTGACCGGCCACAGAAAACAGAGCAACGCACCGCACCACAAAAGGGCGCGTGAACCGCTTGGATGACTCAAGATTGCGCAAATTCGCATATCGGGGTACGTTTAGGTTCTTATATTCTGACCCAGTTGCGAGGGCCTTCCCTCGCGAGCAAGAGAGGCATGCCGTGAGCAACGAAACGGTTGAAGACGAAATGTACGTCGAAGACGGTTTGATGTCCCAGGACGAAGACATCGAGCGGGCCTCGCGCTCGCTCAAGGCCATGTCCCACCCGCTGCGTCTGAAGATCCTCTGCATTCTCGGCGATCGCGAAATCAGCGTACAGGAAATCGTCGATCAGGTCGGGACGTCGCAGAGCAACATCTCGCAGCATCTCGGCATCCTGCGCGACAAGGGCATCCTCGCCACGCGCAAGGACGCCAACCGGGTCTACTACCGGGTGGGGGACTCCCGGACCCTGCGCCTGATCGGTATGATGCAGGACGTTTTCTGCAGTTCCTGACACCCACCCCTCCGATCCGGTCTCCCGAATGCTTGAACGCCTGCCCGAATTTCTCGCCAACCACCCCATCCTGACCGGCGCCCTGCTGGCGGTGATCGGGATGATCCTGTTCGTCGAACTGCGACGCCTGAACCGCAAGTATCGCTCGCTCTCGCCGGTCGAGGCGGTGCGCGTGATCAACCAGGACGACGCCCTGGTGCTGGATGTGCGCGAGGACAACGAAGTCGCCTCCGGGCGCATCGGCGGCGCCAAGCATATCCCGCTCGGCAGCCTGAAAAAGCGCATGGGCGACATCGAGAAATACAAGGACAAACCGGTAGTGGTGTACTGCCGCAGCGGCAACCGCTCCGCCAGCGCCGCGCAGCAACTGACCGCGGCCGGGTTCGAGGACGTAGTCAACCTGCAGGGCGGCATCCAGGCCTGGCAATCGGCCAACATGCCCATCAAGAAGAAGTAATGCAGTTCGAGGTCTACTCCAGCGGGCGCTGTCCATTCTGCCTGCTCGCGCGGCGCCTGCTCAATCAGCGTGGCTACCCGTTCGCGGAGTACGCCGTCGACCGCGAACCCGGTCTGCGCGCAGAGATGGAACAGCGCGCCGCCGGCCGTAGCTCGGTCCCGCAGATCTTTCTCGGCGACACACACATCGGCGGCTTCGACGAACTGCAGGCGATGGACAGTAACGGCCAACTGGCGCGCCTGGCCAGCGAGGCCGGCCTCGAAGGCCCGACCGACAACGCCTCCGGATAACACGCGCCGCCGCCGGCAACGGGCGGCAAACGGGATCGCCCCGGCGACCCCGAAAAACACCGCTCATCCCCCTTACAATGCCCCGATTCCAGACGACTGCGAGACAACATCATGGCTGAAGAGAAGAATTCCCCGAAGAGCGGCAACGGCGCGGCCCAGGCCGAACAGAGTGACCGGCCCGACTTCTCTATCCAGAAGGTCTTCATCAAGGACCTGTCCTTCGAGGCGCCGGAATCCCCCGAGGTATTCATGCGCGAGTGGAAGGGCGAGACCAACATCCAGCTGAACACCAACGCACGTCCGATCGACGAGGCCGCCGGCGCCTTCGAGGTGGAACTGGGCCTGACCGTGACCACCGAATCCGACGGCAAGACCGCCTATCTGGTCGAAATCAAGCAGGCCGGCGTGTTCATCCTGCGCAATTTTGCCGAGGATCAGCGCAACCACCTGCTGGGTGCCTACTGCCCCAACGTGCTGTTCCCGTTCGCCCGCGAAACGGTGGCCGACCTGGTGCTCAAGGGCGGCTTCCCGCAGCTCCTGCTACAGCCGGTCAACTTCGAGTCGCTGTATGCCCAGCACCTGCAGGAACAGAAGCAACAGGCCGGCGGGGAACAGGCCGAGCCCACGCAACAGGCCTGACGCGAGGCGCAACCGATGCGTATCGCGGTCCTCGGAGGCGGCTGCTGGGGCACGGCGCTGGCGGTGCATGCGGCCCGCCTGCATGCCGACGTCGCCCTGTGGGTGCGCAATGACGCCACGGCCGGGCAACTGGAACGCGAGCGCGAGAACGCCCGCTACCTTCCCGGTCTGCGCCTCCCGGACAACCTGCGCGTCAGCGCCGACCCGGCGACCATCGAGGGCCGCGACCTGGTCCTGATCGCAGTCCCCTCCGGCGCCTTCCGCGAAACCCTGCGCTGGATCGCCCCGCGCCTCGCACGCGACCAGGTGGTCGCCTGGGCCACCAAGGGCCTGGAGACGGCAACCGGGGCCTGGCTGCACGAGATTGCCGAACAGGAACTGGGGCCCGAGCGCCCGCCCGCTCTGATCTCCGGGCCCTCCTTCGCCGCCGAGGTGGCGCAGGAGCAGCCGACCGCGCTGTCCGTGGCCTCCAGCGACGAGGGCCACATGGACTGCCTGGTTACGGCCCTGCACGGGCGCTCGCTGCGCCTGTACCGCAATACGGACGTGATCGGCGTGGAACTGGGCGGCGCGCTGAAGAACGTGCTCGCGGTGGCCACCGGTATTGCCGACGGCGCCGGGTTCGGGGCCAATGCGCGCGCCGCACTGATGACCCGCGGGCTGGCCGAGATCCAGCGCTTCGGCGCGGCGGTCGGCGCACGCCCGACCACCCTCACCGGCCTCTCCGGACTGGGGGACATGATCCTCACCTGCACCGACAACCAGTCGCGCAACCGGCGCCTGGGCCGGATGCTGGGCGAAGGCCTAGATCTCGACACCGCCCGCGCGCGGGTGGGACAGTCGGTGGAGGGCGTAGAGACCGCCCGGGTCGCTGTGGCGCGGGCGAAGGCACTGGAAGTGGACATGCCGATCTGCGCCGAGGTGCACGCGGTGCTCTACCAGGGCCGCCCGGTGCACGACACTGTGCGCCGGCTGCTGGAACGCGACGCCACCCGCGAAGAGGACTGACCCGCGTCCGCAAAAGCCCCGCGCGACACCCGCACAATCGCCCGTACGCTCCGGTCGGACTACCGTGGCCCTCACACGCGAACGCAACGGAGAACCGCATGAGCAAGGCCTGGAAGGAACTGGACCTGGAAGGTGGCGGCCTGCAGGCGGTCAACGCCCGCCTCGCTCGCGAGATGCGCACCCGCCCTGCGGCCTACGCTGCGTGGATCCTGTTCCCGCTCGGGCTGCATCGCTTCTACCTGCACGAGCCGCTGGGCGGCGCCGGCTTCCTGGCACTCAGTGCGGCCACCCTGGCCCTCGCCGGATTTGGCCCCGCCGCCTGGTGGTTGCTACCGCTGATTATTGGCGTGTCATGGGCGCTGGTGGACCTGTGGTGGATCGACCGTCGGGTGACCGACTACAACAAGGAGCTACGCAAGCAGCTCTTCCTGCGCAAGGGCCACAAGCCACCGCAGGACTACCGTGGCCGCTACACCAGCGACGAAGACGCCCGCCGCGAACTGGACGAATACCAGCAGATCAAGGAAGCCGAAAAGCCCGGGCAATCAGGCCTGGCCGGTCGCAACGACCCGGCCCGCGACGCCGGCGGCAAGCGCCGCATGCCCAGCTTCAACGAACAGGAAGCCATGCTGCGCCAGATGCGCAAGGACAAAAACAAAGGCGACGGGAACAACTGACCGCCGCCTTCACAAGTTCACCGAGGTTGCGCCGCCCCCGGTTGCGGCCACGCCCGACAGCATGGCCCGTGGCGCTCAGTTCTCGCCGGGGCGCCACACGCCACTGGCATCCTGCGGCGGCGGGGCGGTCTGCTTGCGGCTCTCGACGTCCACGAACACCGACTCGGTAAATTCGGAGAGCTGCTTGAGGTACTCCTTGCGCTCGTTCACCGACTCCGGCATCTGCGCGACCATGAACCCGGTGATCGCGCTCAGGTACTGCACGGCCACGATGGGTTGCTGCGCCTTCGGGTCCACCTCGGTCAGCAGATCCTGGACCTTCTGAATCAACTCGCCGGACAACTGCAGGGTATCGCTCATGGGGTTCCTCTCGCGGTTCGTGAAATCGTTGCGCACAGGCTACGGCAAGCCCCGCCACCCCGAAAGTGAACGCAAGATGCGCGGGCCTTTCCCTCCCTGGTGTGTTCAACACGAAGCGCGCGAAGGCTCGAAGAAGGTAAGTTCAAGAGCGATTTGAACCACAGAGGGCACGGAGAGAATCAGGGTTGAAGGGCAAGGCGGATCGAACGGCGCCTTCGCCACCCAGGCGTTACCGCGTTCCTTTCTTTCCTCCGTGCCTTCTGTGGTGCAAAGGCTTTTGACCTTCTTCGTGTGCTTCGTGGTGGAAAACTGGGACCGTCAGGAGCGACGAGGGTCGTCGTCTTCGTCACGGGCCTCGGGGGCATCGTCGTCCATATCAAAGTCCTCGTGGACGCGATCCGGCGGAATGGTCCACGGCTCGCTGGGGGCGACCGTATGCTCGCCCGGGCGTGGGGCATAGCGCTCGTCTTCCAGGGCGCGCATCAGGCCCACCACCATCATCAGCATCACCAGCGAGAACGGCAGCGCGGCCAGGATGACTGCATTCTGCAAGACCTCCAGCCCGCCGGCCAGCAGTAGCACGCCGGTCACCAGACCGATCATCGCACCCCACAGGATCAGGTGGATCGCCCGATGTTCAGTGGAGCCATGGGCCAGAAGGGTGTTGATGACCACGATGCCGGCATTGGCCGAGGTCAGCAGGTAGGTCGCGATCAGCACCGTAATCAGGACGGCCCCGCTCTTCGCGATCAACCAGGGTTCCAGGGTCTCCATGGTGGCGAAGGTTGCCATGGTCAGGTCCTCCGCCACCTGATCGGCAATGTTCGCGATGCCCTCAACCTCGGCGTGCAGGGCCGTACCGCCCAGCAGCGCGAGCCAGAAGAAGGTGATCAGGGTCGGCACCAGCAGCACACCCATCACGAACTCGCGCAGGGTGCGCCCGCGCGAGATGCGCGCGATGAACAGCCCGACGAACGGCGCCCAGGCCAGCCACCAGCCCCAGTAGAAGACCGTCCAGTCGGAGTGCCACTCGTCCAGGTGGTGCGCATGGGTGTACAGCGACAGCCCCAGCAGGTTCTGCATGTAACTGCCACTGGACTGCACCACCAAGGCCAGCAAGTACTGGGTTGGACCCCATACCAGCAGGAGTCCAAGCAGAGCGACACTAAGCCACAGGTTGGCCTGGCTGACCCGCTGCACCCCGGCCTGCATCCCGGCCACCACCGACACGATCGCGGTCACCGTCAGCAGCGCCGTCAGCAGCAGGAGACCGCGATCCCCTTCCAGCGAGAGGCCCACGGTATGCGCCAACCCGGCCTCCAGCTGCTGGATACCCAGCCCCAGAGTCGTTGCGATCCCGAAGACCGTGGCCACGATGGCGAGCAGATCCACCAGATCGCCCGGCCAGGTATGACTGTACTTGCCGATCAGCGGGTGCAGGGCCGAGCGCAGCGCCAGCGGCTGGCCCTTGCGGAAGCTGAAATAGGCCAGGATCAGTGCCAGCAGCGCGAACACACCCCAGGCATTCAGCCCCCAGTGGAAATACGTCAGCACCATCGACATGTCGGCGGCGGCCGCCTGGTTGCCGTTCTCGGCCAGAAACGGGTTGCCGCCGTAATGCGACAGCGGCTCGGCCACCGCCCAGAACAGCAGGCCGACGCCCATGCCGGCGGCGAACAACATCGACAGCCAGGACAGCGTGGTGAACTCCGGGACCTCGTCGTCGCGCCCCAGGCGCACGTCCTTGTAGCGCCCGACCCCGAGCCAGATCACCATGACCAGGAAGAAGGCCATGATCACCACGTAGTACCACTCCAGCAGCGGCGTCACGAAGGCGCGCGCATCCCCCACCACTGCGCCCAGCTGCTCGGTTCGATAAACCCCCAGCAGGGCGATGATCACCACAAGCATCAGCGCCAGCGGCGCAACACGCGGGTTCAGCCCCTTGAACGGGCCGCGGGTGGCAACGTTGTACATCTCGCGTCCTTTCGCTTGCGCGATGGATGTATTTCAGGACCGGACCTTTGCCGATCCAGGCCGGCAGATCAAGGGCCGGTGGCGCCCGCCGGTTGTACGCGGATGCCCATGCGGAAATCCTGAATGACCTGATGCACGAACGCCAGCTTGGCGATCGCGGTAGCGGTCAGCACGAAGGGGTAGACATGCGAGTGACCCATGCTGCGATTCAGGCTGTTCAGGGCGCTGACCAGCGGCAGCCAATGCTCCAGAAGCAAATCGAAGTCCACCGTGGCATAGGCATCAAAAGCCGGCAGATTCCCCTGCGCGCCCAGCCGCGCCGACGGCCCGGCGACGGGTTCGATGTCCATGTTGTAGGCGGAGGCCGTGTCCAGCGTATCCACGATGTGCATATAGTGGGCCCAGGTCTCGGCCCAGTCTTCCCAGGGGTGGGAGCTGGCATAGGCGGACACGAACGAGGCCTGCCAATCCGCCGGCGGACCACCGGTGTAATGGCGCCGCAGGGCCTCGTCGTAGTCCGCACGCTCGTCGCCGAAGCGCTCGCGAAAATCGGTATGCCAGTGGCTACCGCGAATCAATCGATCCCAGTAGTAGTGCGCGGACTCATGGCGAAAGTGGCCGAGAATGGTGCGATAGGGTTCGGCCATCGCCTCGCGCATGCGCTCGCGCACCGCGGGATCGGCCTCGGCGATATTGATGGTAATGAGCCCATGCGAATGGCCGGTGACCACGCCCCCGCCCTCGCGGAACTCCGGGGCCGGATCGGCCAGGAAATCAAACGCAATCCCCCCAGGATCGCTTTTCCGCGGCACCACCGGCAGGCCCAGGCGCAACAGGCCATATACCAGGCGTCGCTTCTCGGCCTCCAGACGCTCCCACAGCCGCGCATTGCCCGGCACACTGAGGTCCGGGATGGTGCGATTCAGGCGGCAGGCGCGACAGAACGGCTCGGCTTCTTCATGTGGCACCATCCAGTTGCACACCGCGTCTACCGCATAGTGCCGGCACTGGCGATAAAACAGCCCGTCCGGCTCGTCCGCCACCCGCCACAGGCCACCGGGGATCGGGCGCCCACGGGCGCCCACGGCCTCCCCCGCCGGCACCAGGGCGGAGACCTCCAGGCGGTCCGGCAGGAATCCCAGCCGGTGGCCGCAGCGGGTACAGAAGGTGTTGTCGAAATACACCCCCTGCCCACAGACCTCGCACTCGAATAACTGCATCGCGCTCCCCGTTGGCTGGCCTGCCGAGGATGTCCAGGCGGCAGGCATGCCTTCAGACTACGCCGATCCCGTGGCGCCGTCGCGGCGGCACGCACCACCGCAGACGGCAGTCAGTCCCCCTGTACGCCGGACAAAAGCCCGTCCACTCGCTCCAGCACCAGTGGATGGGACAGGATGCCGGCGTGCGTGGTCGCCACCCCGAAGACCGAGGCCGCCTCGCGCTGCGCAGGCGGGTGCAGCATGCTGGCGAGAGTGACCACCCCGTCCGCAGTGGCGCGCGCGCCTCCCTCCCCGCGCTGGTAGCCAAACAGCAGGTGCAGCTCGGTCACCTCCGTGTTGGCATCCGCGAACAGGCCTTCCAGGTAATCGCTGCCCGGGGCCATGTCGCGCCATACCGGAATGACCACCGGCGAACGATCGACACCCTGCTGGGCGCGTTCGTGTCCGGCCCAGGGGGTGGACAGGGTGATCATCGCCGGCACGGTCGCCGCCGCCTCGCGCCGGGCGCGCTCGTTCAGGAAGCCGCGCGCGATCAGCCCGCCCATGCTGTGTGCCACCACCGGCAGTGACTCGACGCCGTGGCGCACCTCCAGCTCCTCGACCACCTGTGCCAGGTGCGCCGCGGCCGACTGCAGTGGCAGCCCGGAGGCGTAATAGTAGAACCACGGCTGGTAACGCTCTCGGTCAAGCCCCTCCAGCAGCCCGGCGAAGTCCCGCGGCGAGCCGTTCATCCCGTGCACGAACAGCACGGGCGTCCGAGCGGGATCGTATGGCTCAAGAAAGTACACCCCGGCATACCCCGCCAGCACGAAATCCAGGGGGCGCCACTGGCTGCCCCGCGCCACCTCGTTCGCGAAACGCGGATCCTCCAGATGGGCGATCTCGCCGTAGGCCGTCACCCGGCCCAGGCTCAGCGGCGCCGCGCCGTCCCCAGGACCCCGTGTATCCGGCAGGCGAATGGCGTGCGCCAGGCGATCATTCCCGTTCACGCGGATATCGATCCCGGTCAGCCGACCGCCAGGACCACAATCCAGCGAATCGCCGCCCGCGACGTGCTGGACCGGTGCGCCGGCCGGATGCGTGCGATCACCATCCTCGTCGCGGAAGGCCAGCACGCTGTAACGACCAGGCTCCAGGGCAAAGAACCAGCTCCCGCCGCGCGCGCTCACCACGTGGTCCGCCGGTTCGGGCACAACGGCGCCGGCGACCGGCTCGCGGAACACCGCCACCACATAGGGCCCGGTCCGTTCCGACCCATCCGCCCCTTCGTTCGATCCTACCGTACCGCTGATCACACAGGCCCCGCCCATCCGCGCCAGCTGCTCGCGCGCATCCAGCAGCGAACACCCCACCAGTCCCATCACCACCGCCAGGACCGCATACACCCGCAACACACCCATTCCGAACATCCCTATCCGACAGCTCCCAGACCCCGAGTGTAGCGAGCCGGCAATCGTGGCGCTGCCTGGTGCCCACCTACCGCAACATCCGCCCCCCTGCCGCAAGATCTTGGAAGCCACCCCCACGTGAACCAGCCAGACTTACAGGCAAAAGCCGCTCCGGACGGACACCCGCCCGGTCAGCCACACCACGACACGCCCACCCGGAGCGCGCCGGGTGAAGCCATGACCCACAGGAGGTGCACCATGTTCAAACGCGATATCCCACCCACCGCGGCCATACCCCGCCTTGCCTCTGCCGCCGCCCTCGCGCTGGTCGCCGCCTGGACGGTCGCGACGGCGGACCAGGGCCCGGCCTTCATCCACGAACCTGATTCCCCCGAGCTCGAATGGGGCCCGTGCCCGGACTTCATGCCGGATGGCTGCCGGCTCGCCGTGCTGCAAGGTGACCCGGCGCAGCCCAATGCCGACGTCTTCTTCCTCCTCCCCGGCAACAGCACCGCGCCCCACCACTGGCACACCAGCGCCGAACGCATGGTGCTCGTCAGCGGCGAGATGCAGGTCGACTACGACGACCAGGACCCGGTCGTGCTCCGACCCGGCACCTATGCCTACGGACCGGCCCGGCTGGCACATACCACCCATTGCACATCGGACGAGGACTGCATCCTGTTCATCGCCTTCGAGGAACCGGTGGACGCCCACGCCAGCCACGACGACTGACCCCGTCACGGTCCAATCACCACCGCCGGATGCGGCCGCGCGCGGCTGCTCCCGGACCCAAAAAAGGCCCGCACGGGGCGGGCCTTGTTGGATCGGAACAGCGACAACCCGGTCAGGCAGCAGCGGCAGCCCGGGTAAAGGCAAGCTGGTCGCCAGCCAGTTCCACCTCGATGGTATCGCCGGGGCCGAATTCGCCGGACAGCAACGACTGGGCCAGCGGGTTTTCCATCTGCGTCTGGATGGCCCGCTTGAGTGGACGCGCGCCGTACACCGGGTCGAAACCGGCGGCGCCCAGGTGATCGAGCGCGGCGTCGGTGATGGTGAGCCCCAGATCGCGCTCCTCCAGACGCTTGCGCAGGAACTGCAGCTGGATGCCGGCAATCGCCCGGATCTGCTCGCGCTCCAGCGGGTGGAACACCACCACATCATCCACGCGGTTGATGAACTCGGGGCGGAAGTGCTGCCCGACGATCTCCATCACCGCGGCCTTCATTGCGTCGTAGTTCGCCTCGCCGGCCATCTCCTGGATCTGCTGCGAGCCGAGGTTGGAAGTCATCACGATCACCGTGTTGCGGAAGTCCACGGTGCGCCCATGACCGTCCGTCAGACGACCATCATCCAGCACCTGCAACAGCACGTTGAAGACATCCGGATGCGCCTTCTCGACCTCGTCCAGCAGGATCACGGAGTACGGCTTGCGGCGCACGGCCTCGGTCAGGTAGCCGCCCTCCTCGTAGCCGACATAGCCCGGGGGCGCCCCGATCAACCGCGCCACCGAGTGCTTCTCCATGAACTCGGACATGTCGATGCGCACCATGGACTCTTCGGTGTCGAACAGGAATGACGCCAGCGCCTTGGTCAGCTCCGTCTTGCCGACCCCGGTCGGGCCGAGGAACAGGAACGAGCCATTCGGCCGGTTCGGATCGGACAGGCCCGCCCGCGAACGGCGGATGGCGTTGGCCACCGCGCGCACGGCTTCCGTCTGGCCGACCACGCGATCACCCACGGCCTCTTCCATGCGCAGCAGCTTGTCCTTCTCGCCCTCCAGCATCTTGGAGACCGGGATGCCGGTCCAGCGCGCAACCACCTCGGCGACCTCCTCGTCGGTCACCTTGGTGCGCAGCAACTGGGTCTCCTGGCTCTCCATCTCGTGGGCCATGGCCAGGGACTTCTCCAGATCCGGGATGCGCCCGTACTGCAACTCGGACATGCGCGACAGGTCGCCGGCACGGCGGGCGGTCTCCAGCTCGGTACGTGCGCGCTCGAGCTCTTCCTTCAATTGTGCGGCGCCGGAGACCGAGGCCTTCTCGGACTTCCACACCTCTTCCAGATCGGAGAGCTCGCGCCCCAGGCGATCGATCTCGCCCTCCAGGGTATCCAGCCGCTTCTTCGAGGCGTCGTCGGATTCCTTCTTCAGGGCCTCGCGTTCGATCTTCAGCTGAATCAGGCGCCGTTCCAGGCGATCCATGACCTCGGGCTTGGAGTCGATCTCCATGCGGATCCGCGAGCTGGCCTCGTCGATCAGGTCGATCGCCTTGTCCGGCAGCTGGCGGTCGGTGATGTAACGCTGCGACAGCTGCGCAGCGGCGACGATCGCCGGGTCGGTGATCTCGATCCCGTGGTGGACCTCGTAGCGCTCCTTCAGACCGCGCAGGATAGCGATGGTGTCTTCCAGCGTGGGCTCGTCGACCACCACCTTCTGGAAACGGCGTTCCAGCGCGGCGTCCTTCTCGATGTTCTGGCGGTATTCGTCCAGCGTGGTCGCGCCGATGCAGTGCAGCTCGCCACGTGCCAGCGCCGGCTTGAGCATATTGCCGGCGTCCATTGCGCCCTCGGCCTTGCCGGCGCCCACCAGCGTATGGATCTCGTCGATGAACAGGATCACGCGACCCTCTTCCTGCGACAGCTCCTTGAGCACGGATTTCAGCCGCTCTTCGAAATCGCCGCGGTACTTGGCCCCGGCCAGCAAGGCGCCCAGATCCAGCGCAAGCACGCGCTTGTCCTTCAGGCCCTCGGGCACCTCGCCGTTGATGATGCGCTGGGCCAGGCCCTCGACAATCGCGGTCTTGCCGACCCCGGGCTCGCCGATCAGCACCGGGTTGTTCTTGGTGCGCCGCTGCAGGACCTGGATCGAACGGCGAATCTCCTCGTCACGCCCAATCACCGGATCGAGCTTGCCCTGCTCGGCGCGCTCGGTGAGGTCGATGGTGTACTTGTCCAGCGCCTGGCGGTTCTCCTCGGCGTTCGGGTCGTCCACCTGGGCACCGCCGCGCATGTCGTCCACGGCCTTCTCCAGGGAGTCCTTGTTGGCGCCGGCGTTGCGCAGCATCTCGCCCACACCGGCCTTCTCGGCGATCGCCGCGAGCAGGAACAGCTCGCTGGGGATGTACTGGTCCTTGCGCTCCTGGGCAAGCTTGTCGCAGACATTCAGCATGCGCCCCAGGTCATTGGATACATGCACCTCGCCTGCGGCACCCTCCACCCTGGGCAGGCGGTCCAGCGCCTCGCCCAGCGCGGAGCGCAGCTGGCGCACGTTGGCGCCGGCGCGGTCGAGCACGTGGCGGATGGTGCCGCCCTCCTGGTCCAGCAAGGCCAGCAGGAGGTGGGCCGGTTCGATGAACTGGTGATCGCGGCCTACCGCGAGCGATTGTGCGTCCGCGATGGCGGACTGGAACTTGGTCGTCAGGCGATCCATTCGCATTGGGAAACCCCTCGGTCAAATCTGGGTGAACTGACACCAATGATGGGGACAATCCCCCGACCTTCAAGGATAGACGGACGCAACCGCCCGCATCAGACAAACGCCAACACCGTCACGAACGAACGTCGGGGCGGCGCGCGGAGGTCGCCACGGCCCCTGCGGGGCCTCGCAATGACGGGGGCAGGAAAAAGCACCGTCATCGCGAGGCGCGCAGCGACGCGGCGATCTCCATGGGTAACCCTCGCGCCGGACCGAGCGCCGGGGTTATCGCAGGTGGCCGGGATCGACCCAGACGAGGGTGCCCATGCGGCCGGTCTCGCCATCGCGGCGGTAGGAAAAGAAGGTATCCGCCTCGCTGAAGGTGCAGCGTCCGCCACCGGCGACCTGCGCCACCCCGGCCCGCTGCAGGCGCTGCCGGGCCAGCAGGTAGAGATCCGCCAGCAGGCGGCCCTCGGCGCCGGGGCAGAACGCGGCAACCGCCTCCGGGTCGTGCGCGACAAAGGCCTCGCGGACCTCGGGGCCCACCTCGAAGGCCGCGGGGCCAATGGCCGCCCCCATCCAGGCCTGGATCGGCATCCCCGGGCGCAGCGTCTTCAGGGCCTCCACGCTGGCCTCCAGCACCCCGTCGGCCAGCCCGCGCCAGCCGGCATGCGCCACCCCCACTGCCGCGCCATCGGCGGTCGCCAGCACCACCGGAAGGCAGTCGGCGGTCTGCACCGCACAGACGACCCCGGGCCGGTCGCTGACCACCGCATCGGCCTCGGCCGCGTCGCCGGCCTCCAGCGCCGCGTGCAGGGTGTCGGCGTTGGTCACGCCGGTGCCGTGGACCTGGCGCGGCCAGGTGATCGGCGCGCCCAGCCCCAAAGACTGTTCCAGCCGACGCCGATTCTCCGCCACATGCTCCGGGTCATCGCCGGTATGCAGCGCCAGGTTCAGCGCGGCCCAGGGCCCGGTACTGACGCCGCCCACCCGCGTGGTCTGGACCGCGCGCACGCCGGCCGGCAGTTCGCCGGGGGACGGCGCCAGCAGGGGCAGGGTCTCAGGCATCACCGGTCTCCCGGGCATCGGCGCGCAGGGCTGCAAGCAGGCCCTCGAAGTCCTCCGGTAGCGGGGCCTCGAACGCGCAGGGTTCGCCGCTGGTCGGGTGCTCGAACTCCAGGCGCGCCGCATGCAGGGCCTGACGCTTGAAGGCCGCCACCGTGGCCTTGGCCGCCTCACCCATACCCTTGACCGGCCGCGGGCGTCCGCCGTAGGTCAGGTCGCCCACGATCGGGTGGCGGATATGCGCCATGTGTACGCGGATCTGGTGGGTACGGCCGGTCTCCAGACGCACGTTCAGCAGGGTATGGGCGGGGAAGCGTTCGGCCACGCGGTAATGCGTGACTGCAGGTTTGCCACCGCCGGTCACCGCCTGGCGCTTGCGATCCACCGGGTGGCGCCCGATCGGCTCCTCGATGGTGGCACCGCTGATCACCCGACCCTGGACCAGCGCGCGGTACTCACGGTGCACGCTGCGCGCCTGCAACTGGCGCACCAGGGCGGTCTGCGCCTCCGGGGTACGCGCGACCACCATCAGTCCGGTGGTGTCCTTGTCCAGGCGGTGGACCACGCCCGCGCGCGGCAACTGCGCCAGTTCCGGGGCATGGTGCAGCAGGGCATTGACCAGTGTGCCGTCGCGATGCCCGGCTGCCGGGTGGGCCACCAGCCCGGCCGGCTTGTTGATCACCAGCACCGCCGCATCCTCGTACAGGACATCCAGCGCTATGGCCTCGGGCTGCGCCGCCAGCACCGGGGCGTCCGGCGCGATCAGTTCCACCCGCTCACCCCCTCGAACCGGCGTGCGCGGGCGCGGCGAGGCGCCGTCCACCCGCAGCGCGCCCTCCTTCAGCCACTGGGTCAACTGGCTGCGCGAATACTCGGGGAACAGCTGCGCCAGCGCGGCATCCAGGCGCTGCCCGGCCGACTCCTCCGGCAGATGGGCCTCACGCGGTTCACTCATTGCGCAGCCTCCCGCTCGTCGCCATCGGGGCTTGATGTTGTAGAATCCTTGGACTTTGGTTCATCTGTGAGGCCTCGCCGTGATTTCTGTCCCGCACCTATCGCGCCTGCTCGTCGTTCTGTTCGTGGCGCTCGTGGTCGCCGGCTGCGCCGGGCGCGAAGACCCCACGCTCGGCTGGTCCGCCAGTCAGCTCTACGGCGAGGCCAAGAACGCCCTGAACGAGGGCAATTACGATCAGGCCGTCGAATACTACGAAAAACTCGAGGCGCGCTACCCGTTCGGGCGCTACGCCCAGCAGGCGCAGATCGAGATTCCCTATGCCTACTACAAGGCCGGCGAGCCGGAACCCGCCCTGGCGGCCGTGGACCGCTTCGTGCAGCTGAACCCGCGGCATCCGAACCTCGATTATGCGTACTACCTGCGCGGGCTGATCAACTTCAACCGCCAGCAGGGCTTTCTCGCCAACCTGTTCCCGCGCGACCCGGCCGAGATGGACCCGGAACCCTTCGACCAGGCCTTCCAGGACTTCGACCGCCTGATCCGCGAATTCCCGGACAGCCGCTACGCCCCGGACTCCTACCAGCGCATGCTCTACATCCGCAATGCACTGGCCGCCTACGAGCTGCGCGTGGCAGAGTTTTACATGGAACGTACCGCCTGGGTCGCCGCGGCCCAGCGCGCGCGCAACGTGGTGGCCACCTATCCCGGGGCCGAGGTGATGCCGAAGGCCCTGGCCGTGCTGCACCGCGCCTACACCGAACTCGGCCTGGAAGACCATGCCGAGAACACCATGACGGTGCTGGAACTGAACTACCCGGATGCCGCCGTCGCCGTGCGCGCCGGCGAACCGGTGGAACTGGAAGGCGAGGAACGCCGCGGCCTGTGGCGCGTGATGGACCGCATCCCCTTCCTGACGAATTAAGCGGGGAAAGCGGCGCAACCGTAAAGCCATCCCCGGCCGGCGCCCCGCACCACCTTGGGGGTGGCACCATCATTGCGAGGAGGCGAAGCCGACGTGGCAACCTCTTGATGTTCGCAGAGCGCC
The DNA here is from genome assembly GCF_000381185.1 of Thioalkalivibrio sp. ALMg13-2. NCBI lineage: Bacteria > Pseudomonadati > Pseudomonadota > Gammaproteobacteria > Chromatiales > Ectothiorhodospiraceae > Thioalkalivibrio > Thioalkalivibrio sp. ALMg13-2. The sequence continues at coordinate 222,711 of NZ_KB906102.1, forward strand.
GGGATCCAGTGGTTCCGGACGGAGGTTACTCGCTACGCTCGCCCTTCGGGCCGGCCTGCGGCCGTTCAACGCAGCTTCGCTGCTTTTGTGCCACGGCCCCTGCGGGGCCTCGCAATGACGATGCCCGTAACTCCGCCCTGCTAGAGGGCCTCGCTGCCCTCTTCGCCGGTGCGGATGCGGACCACGCGCGACATGTCGGACACGAAGATCTTGCCGTCCCCGATCTTGCCGGTGCGCGAGGCCTTCACGATCGCGTCGATGCAGGGATCGACACGGTCGTCGTCCACCACCAGTTCCAGCTTCACCTTGGGCAGGAAGTCGACCACATATTCCGCGCCCCGGTAGAGTTCCGTGTGGCCCTTCTGGCGCCCGAAACCCTGAACCTCGGTCGCGGTCATGCCGGCAATGCCCATCTCGGTCAGGGCCTCGCGGACATCTTCCAGCTTGAACGGCTTGATGATCGCCTCGATCTTCTTCATGCGAATCCCTTTGGTTGAGCCCGCTGCGCGGGCGCTTGTCTCACATCTGGAAGTGTATCAAACCCCCGGCGCTGCGCTGGCCGATCCGCCCCGGCGCGGTCCGAGGCCCCCGTCATTGCGAGGCGCGCAGCGCCGTGGCGATCTCCGTGGGTGCCCCGATGCCGGCCAAGGCGGACATCGGTGGTTCCGGACGGAGGTTACTCGCTACGCTCGCCCTTCGGGCCGGCCTGCGGCCGTTCAACGCAGCTTCGCTGCTTTTGTGCCGCGTCGGCTTCGCCTCCTCGCAATGACGGTGCCCGCGTCCGCCGTCGCGTATCGCTCAATCCGGACGATACCCCGAGGTAATCGGGTAGCGCCGGTCGCGGCCGAAGGCGCGCGGGCTGACCCGCACCCCCGGCGCGGCCTGGCGGCGCTTGTACTCGGCGATGAACACCATGCGCGCGATGCGCTCCACCGTGGGGCGGTCGAAGCCCTGGGCGACGATCTCGGCGACCGACCGCTCCTGCTCGACGAAGGCCTCGAGGATCGCGTCCAGCACATCGTATGGCGGCAGCGAGTCGGCATCCTGCTGGTCCGGCGCCAGCTCGGCGCTGGGCGGGCGCTCGATCACCCGCGGCGGGATCGCCGCGCCGCACGTGTTGCGCCAGCGTGCCAGGCGGTACACCCACTGCTTGGAGACGTCCTTCAGTGGCGCGAAACCGCCATTCATGTCGCCGTACAGCGTGGAATAGCCCACCGCCATCTCGGACTTGTTGCCGGTGGCCAGCAGCAGCTTGCCGCTGCGGTTGGACAGCGCCATCAGAAGCACGCCGCGAGCGCGCGCCTGCAGGTTCTGTTCGGTCACGTCTCCCGCCCCGGCCGGATACGCCGCCAGGGCATCCCCGAGCCCGGCCATGAAGCTCTCCACCATCGGCTCGATGGCGATCTCGTGGTATTCGAGGCCCAGAAGCCGCGCCTGCGCCTCCGCATCCTCGATGCTCATCGAGGCGGTGTAACGATAGGGCATCATCACCGCGGTCACCGCCGCCGGGCCCAGCGCATCCGCCGCCAAGGCCGCGGTCAGGCCGGAGTCGATGCCGCCAGACAGGCCCAGCAATACCCCCGGGAAGCCGTTCTTGCTCACGTAGTCACGGATGCCGATCATCAGCGCCTGATAGAGGTCACGGGCGTCCGCCTCGTCCGGTTCCGGGCCGGGGTCGGTCAGGGTCGGAAGAATGTCGCAGGCGGACAGATGCATGTGCTCGTCGCGGGATCGCAGGACCGGCCCCTGCGCACTGCGACTTGCCTCTACCTGGCCCTGGCCGGTGGCCCAGGCGGGCAGCACGGCGCGGGCCCCGTTGACCGGGTCGTGCACGAACGAGCGGCCGTCGAACACCAGTTCGTCCTGCCCGCCCACCTGGTTCACGTAGACCACCGGGCAGCCGGTCTCGGCCACCCGCGCCCCGACCACCTGCAGGCGTTCCTCGGCCTTGCCGCGGTGGTAGGGCGAGGCGTTGAGATTCAGCAGGAGCTCGGCCCCGGCAACCTGCGCCCCGGCGGCCGGACCCGGCTGCCAGATGTCCTCGCAGACGGTCAGCCCGATCTGCCAGCCATCCAGCTCGACCACGCAGGGGGCATCGCCAGCAACGAAATAGCGCTGCTCGTCGAATACCGAATAGTTAGGCAGAACCTGCTTGGCGTAGCGCGCGATACAGGCCCCGTCGCGCAGCCACAGGGCCGCATTGATCAGGCCGCCATCTCCCTGCACCGGGGCACCCAGGATCACGTCGATATCCCGCGCCGCCCTGGTGATCGCCACCACCGCGCGCTCCACGCCCAGCAGGAAGGCCGGGCGCAGCAGCAGATCCTCGGGGGGATAGCCGGTGACCGCGAGTTCGGGGAAAACCACCGCGCGGGCGCCACCGGCACGGGCCTGCTCGATGGCCTCGAGGATTTGGTGGCGATTGTCGTCCAGCCCGCCCACGACCGGATTGATCTGGGCCAGGGCCAGACGCAGAGGCTGGTCCGAGGTCATCGGCGACTCAGGCGCGGGCGAGCGCGGACTGCATCGCGGCGCCCAGCTCGGCCGGGCTCTCCGCCACGGTCGCCCCGGCCTCGCGCAGGGCCGTCATCTTCTGCTCCGCGGTACCCTGGCCACCGGCGATGATCGCGCCGGCATGACCCATGCGCCGCCCCGGGGGCGCCGTGGCGCCGGCAATATAGGCGGCTACCGGCTTGTCGAATTCGTCCGCGATGTAACGTGCGGCGCGTTCCTCGGCATCACCGCCGATCTCGCCCACCATCAGCACGCCGTCGGTCTCCGGGTCATCGCGGAACAGGCGCAGGCAGTCGACAAAGTCGAGGCCCTGGATCGGGTCACCGCCGATGCCCACGCAGGTGCTCTGACCAAGCCCGAGGTCCGAGGTCTGCTTGACCGCCTCGTAGGTCAGGGTGCCCGAGCGCGAGATGATGCCGATGCGCCCGCGGCTGTGGATATAGCCGGGCATGATCCCGACCTTGCAGGCCTCCGGGGTGATGATGCCCGGGCAATTCGGGCCGATCAGGCGCGTGGGGCTGCCGGCCAGTACCTGTTTGACCCGCACCATGTCCTGGACCGGGATGCCCTCGGTGATGCAAACGGCCAGTTCGATCCCGGCATCCGCCGCCTCGCAGATCGCGTCGGCCGCAAACGGCGCCGGGACGTAGATCATGCTGACCGTGGCGCCGGTCTGCGCCACCGCATCGGCGACGGTATCGAACACCGGCCGATCCAGGTGGGCCTGGCCGCCCTTGCCCGGGGTCACGCCCCCGACCAGGCGCGTGCCGTAGGCGATGGCCTGCTCCGAGTGAAAACTGCCCTGCTTGCCGGTGAAGCCCTGGCAGATCACCCGGGTGTCGCGGTCGACGAGGATGCTCATGCCACGGCCTCCACCACGGCGCGCGCCGCCGCGTCCAGATCGGCGGCCGGGATCACGTCCAGGCCGGAGTTGGCCAGCGCGGCGCGGCCCTGCTCGGCGTTGGTGCCCTCCAGGCGCACCACCACCGGCACCTGAACCTGGATCTCGCGGATCGCGGCGATAATGCCCTCAGCGATCAGGTCGCAGCGCACGATGCCGCCAAAGATATTCACCAGCACCGCCTTCACCGATGGGTCCGACAGGATCAGCTTGAACGCTGCGGTGACCCGCTCCACCGTCGTACCGCCGCCGACATCGAGGAAGTTGGCCGGCGAGCCGCCGTGGTGCTGGATCAGGTCCATGGTCGCCATTGCCAGCCCAGCGCCGTTGACCATGCAGCCAATCGAGCCGTCCAGGCGGATGTAGTTGAGGTCGTGCTCGTGCGCCTGTTCCTCGGCAGGGTCGCGCTGGCGCACGTCACGCTCCGCGAACAGCGCCTTCTGGCGGTAGGCAGCGGAGTCGTCGATGGTCAGTTTGGCGTCGATCGCCAGCAGCTGATCCTCATGGGTCAGCACCAGCGGGTTGATCTCGAGGAGCTGCGCGTCGAGCTGCTGGAACAGGGCATGGGCATTGGTCACCAGTTGCGCCATCGCCTTCGCCGCGTCGCCGGACAGGCCCAGAGTGGCGGCGACCCGGCGGCCGTGGAAGGGCATCACGCCGGTGGCCGGATGGATCGGCAAGGTCACCACGGCCTCGGGGCGCTCCGCCGCCAGGGTCTCGATGTCCATGCCGCCCTCGGCGGAGACCACCAGCGCCAGGCGCTCGCGCGAACGATCCACCAGCATCGCGAAATAGAACTCGCGGGCGATGTCCGCCGCCGGCTCCAGCAGCAGCTGGTCCACTGGCAGTCCGTCGGGGCCGCTCTGGCCGGTCACCAGGCGCGACCCCAACAGCTTTTCCGCCGCCTCGCGCGCAGCATCGGCGGAATCCGCCATGACCACGCCACCGGCCTTGCCGCGACCACCCGAGTGCACCTGGGCCTTGACCAGCGCGCGCTCGGCACCCAGCGCCTGCCAGGCCCCGGAGACCTGCTCGACGGCGTCGATCACCTGACCTTCGGGGACGGGGATACCGGCGTCGCGAAAGCGCGCCTTGGCCTGGAATTCGTGGAGATTCATGGGCGTCGAGGATAGCGGCGCAGCCCCGGCCCGACAACTGCGGGAGGCGCGCGCGAAGGAGAGTGTTCTTAAGCGGCCTGGACCGGGATGCCGTTACCGGTGCGCACGATGCGGTTGCCGGCGTCGAGATAGACCAGGTCGGGCGTGAATTCGCGGGCCTCGGCGGCCTCCATCTGGCCATAGGCACAGATGATCACGCGATGGCCCACGGCGGCCTTGTGTGCGGCCGCGCCGTTGACCGAAATGATCCCGGAGCCGGCCTCGCCCTCGATCGCGTAGGTGGTAAAGCGCTCGCCGTTGTCGACGTTGTAGATCTGGATCTGCTCGAACGGCAGGATGCCGGCGGCGTCCAGCAGGCGCGTGTCGATGGCACAGGAGCCCTCGTATTCCAGCTCGCAATGCGTGACCCGGCCCTGATGCAGCTTGCCTTTCAGCATGGTGACAAACATACGGCGAATTCCCGGCTTGAACCTCGGAAGGGCGGAAAATTATCCGCGATCCCGGCGGATACGGCAAACGCGCCTTCTCGAGTCGATGGTTTTTCACCGTGAAGCGCGCGAAGACACGGAGAAATTCGAGGGCGATTTACAGGCAGGCTGGAAGACAGAACGAGTGGCAAAAAAGGAATGGACCCGGCGTTCGGGGGCCCGCAAGAACGTTACCGATTGTCAGCGCCCCGCAGCACCACCCTCACCCTTTAACCTGCCCGTCTTCTGTGGATGACTCTTGAATTTCTTCGTGTACTTCGGGGTAGCCGAAACAAGCAGCGTCAGTCGGTACGGGTGCGGACGTTGTCGATCAGGCGGACGCCTTCCAGCCAGACGGCGGCCAGGACCACCAGGTCCTGCTCGGCCAGGGGCACATCGGTTGCCGGCGCCATCAGATCTTCCGCACGGCGGATGGAGAGGTATTCGGGCTCGAAGCCGGCCTCGCGCAGACGCTCGCTGGCGCGGGCCTCCACCTCGGCGATGCGGTCGGCGTCCACTTTGGTGGCCGTGCGGCAGACGGTCGCCACCTCGTCCAGCACCCGCTTGAGCTCGGGTGCCACGGCCCGCGCCTCTTCCGACAGCTGGCTGTTGCGTGAACTGAAGGCCAGGCCATCCGGCTCGCGCACGGTCGGGACTGCCTCCACCCGGGTGGGGATGTCGAGCCCCTGCACCATGCGCTCGATCAACTTGAACTGCTGGTAATCCTTCTCGCCGAACAGGGCCAGATCCGGGCGCACCAGGTTGAACAGCTTGGTCACCACGGTGGCCACGCCCTCAAAGTGCCCCTGGCGATAGGCACCCTCCAGGATCTCGGAAAGCACCGGCACCACGACCTGCACCGGGGGCAGGCCGTCGGCAGGGTACATGTCCTCTTCACTGGGACAGAACAAGGCGTCCACACCGACATTCGTCGCCAGCCGGGCGTCCTCGTCGAGGGTGCGCGGATAGCGCTCCAGATCCTCGGCGCGGTCGAATTGCAGCGGATTGACGAAGATCGACACCACCACCCGCTGGGCCCGCGCCCGGGCATGCCGGATCACGGTCATATGGCCCTCGTGGAGGTTGCCCATCGTGGGCACCAGCGCCACGGTACCGCGCCCCTTGCGGGACCACTCTCGATGCATGGCCACCAGTTGCGGCCGATCACGCAGGATTCTCATGGGCCAGGATCCATCCTTTGGGAAACGCAGTTAACTGAAGGTATGCACGCCGGATTCGGGGAAGGCTCGCGCCCGCACCGCATCACAGTATCCGCGGACGGCGCCCTCCAGGGAACCGCCCTCGGCAAGGAAATCGCGCGCGAAGCGCGGCGGCTCGGGCGTCAGGCCGATCACGTCGGTCAAGACAAGCACTTGACCATCGCAACGCGGGCTGGCGCCAATCCCGATCACCGGGACCCCTGCACTGCGCACGATGACATCGGCCAGGCTTTCGGGGATACCCTCCAGCAGCAGGGCCTGGGCCCCGGCGTTCTCCAGCTGGGCGGCCAGGGATTCCAGCTCCGCCGCCGCCTTCGGGTCGCGCCCCTGCACGCGGTGCCCGCCGAGACGGTGCACCGCCTGCGGGGTCAGGCCCAGATGGGCACAGACGGGAATCCCGGCGGCGACCAGGCGCTCGACCACGGGGACCTCCATCGCGCCGCATTCCACCTTGACCATGTGAGCCCCGGCGCGCAGGAGCGCCCCGGACTGGATCAGCGCGGTAGCGGGATCGACATCGCCAAGGAACGGGATGTCGGCCATGATCAGCGCGTTCTCACTGCCGCGGGCCACGTTGGCTACATGGTAGACCATGTCCTCCAGCGTCACTGGCAAGGTGGTCGCATGCCCCTGGACCACCATGCCCAGGGAATCGCCGACCAGGATCACGTCGACCCCACAGCGATCCAGCAACCCGGCGAAGGCTGCATCATAGGCCGTGAGGCAAGCGATGGGTTCACCCGCATGCTTGCGCTGGGCCAGGGTATTCACGGTAATCGGACGCATGCTCATGCCTCCCGGGCAGTCCGGCTTGCCAGCCTCAAAGCGAGATCGGCAACGGGTTGAAGTAGTGCCGCCCGCCCTGGATCGGCTCCAGGAACTGCACCAGCTGGTCAAAGTCGGCCGGGTTGTTCACCCAGTCGATCTCGGTGGCGTTCACAATCACGAGCGCCGGTCCTTCGAAATGATAGAAGAATTCCGCATAGGCCGCGTTCAAGCGCTCCAGATAACCGGCCTCGATGTGACGTTCGTACGGTCGCGCCCGGCGGCGGATGCGCTCCTGCAGCACCTCCACCGGCGCCTGCAGGTAGACCACCAGGTCCGGGCGCGGCAGCCCCCCGCGCAGATGGCGGAACATCTCGCGGTAGATCTCCAGCTCGTCCGGATGCAGGTTCAACTCGGCGAACAGCGGGTCCTTGTCCATCAGGTAGTCGGACACATGGCTCTGTTCGAACAGGCCCTTCTGCGCCAGCGGCGTCAGCTGGCGCACGCGCTGCACCAGAAAGTGCAACTGGGTCGCCAGGGCGTGCTTGTCCGGCTCCTGATAGAAGCGATCCAGGAAAGGGTTCTCGTCCGGGGCCTCGAAGATGCCCTCCGCCTGCAGGTGCTCGGCCAGGCGCTTGGCCAGGCTGGACTTGCCGACCCCAATCGGTCCCTCTACCGCGATGAAATCGAAATCGGCAAGGCTCATCCGCGTCCCTCCGCAGTCGCCACGGCCTCCTGCGGTTCCGCGATCGGGATCAGGCTCGCACCGTCGAAGCGCTGCGCCAGCCGATCCAGCGACCCCACTCCCGGGATCTGCAGCGACGGCGCCAGCTCCAGCAGCGGCAGGATCACAAAGTCGCGCTCGGCAATCCCGGCGTGCGGCACCTTCAGCCCCGGCAGATCCAGCGACTGCTCGCCGAACAGCAGCAGGTCCAGATCCAGCAGGCGCGGCCCCCAGCGGGTACCGTCCCGCTCGCGCCCGCAGGCGCACTCGATGGCCTGCAGCTCCGCCAGCAGGTCCAGCGGCTCCAGCCGGGTGTGCAGACGGGCCACGGCGTTCACGTAGTCGGGCTGGTCCTGCGGGCCCATCGGCGGGTTACGGAACAGCCGCGAGCGCCCGATCAGACGCGTTTGCGGCAACTCATGCGCCAGCCGGGCAAAGGAGTCCCGCACCTGCGTCTCGGGGTCACCCAGGTTGGCGCCGATCCCGATGAACGCGTGCACGCCGCGGGCAGGCACGCTGCTCATTCGCCGCCACCCCCCGATTCCGGGTTTGCGCCCGCATCGGCGCTCGCGCCGGCGCCGCCCTTGCGTCCCCGACGCCGGCGCCGGCCGCCACGGCGTGACTTGCTCTTGGCTCCAGCCTTGCCATCCCCTTTGGGAACACCCTTGCCCTGGGCACCCGCCATGGCCTTCTGTGCGTCCTCGTCCAGCTCCTGGATCTCGGTCCACCACTGACACAGCTCGGGGTCGGCATCGCCGGCGCGGGCGCGCAGGCAGAGAAAGTCATAACCGGCGCGAAAGCGCGGATGCGTCAGCAGGCGCAGCGCACGGCCACCACGGTGGCGCTCCAGCCGCGCCTGGAGTTCCCAGATCTCGCGCACAATCAGGCTGAAGCGTTTGGGAATGGACACCGTCTTCACCTGACGATCCAGCACCTCGGCCATCGCCTGCTGCCAGGCCGGAATCTCCTGTTCGTCGGCCGCGATCCGTTTGGCCGCGGCCACCTGCACCGGGGCCCAGAGGATCGCCGCGTAGAGGAACGCCGGGTTCACACCCAGGCCTTCATTGATGCGCTTGTCGGTATTCAGCAGCGACTCGACCAGGAACTGGCGGCGCTCGGGGCCAACGTCCGGATCGGCAAAGCAGGCCGCAGCCTCGGGGAACATCGGCTCGAACAGGCCGAGGCGTTCCAGCTCGTCCAGACAGGTGACCGCCGCACCGCTGTGGAACAGCTTGATCACCTCGTCGAACAGCCGCGCCGGGGCTACCATCTGCATCAGCGAGGCGAGATCAAGGATGCCGGCCTCGACCTCCGGCGCGATGGTCAGACCCAGCTTGGCGGCGAAGCGAACCGCTCGCAGCATGCGCACGGGGTCTTCGCGCAGGCGCGTCTCGACGTCGTCGCCGATCAGGCGCAGCTCGCCCGCGCGCAGGTCCTCGAACCCACCGGTGTAATCCAGCACCGAGAAATCCTCGATGTCGTAATACAGGGCGTTGATGGTGAAGTCGCGGCGCACCGCATCCTGCTCGATGGTGCCGTAGCGATTGTCGCGCAGGATACGACCTTCCTCGCTCAGCGCGACCTGGCCTTCGTCCTCGGACTCGTCGTCATGCGGCGCGCGGAAGGTCGCCACCTCGATCATCTCGCGTCCGAACAGCACATGCGCCAGGCGAAAGCGACGCCCGATCAGACGGCAGTTGCGGAACAGGCCACGCACCTGCTCGGGGGTGGCGTCGGTGGCGACATCGAAGTCCTTCGGCTCGCGGCCCAGCAGCAGGTCGCGCACGCCGCCGCCCACCAGGCAGGCGCGATAACCGGCCTCGCGCAGCCGATAAAGCACCTTCAGGGCGTTGTCGTCGATCGCCGCGCGCGAGATGCCGTGCTCCGCACGCTCGTAGACGCGCGGTTCCGGCAGCTCGCTGTCGGGCCGGGACGGGGTTGCGGGGTCAGCCTTTGTCACGCGATACCGTATCGGTGGTCGAAAGCGCCGTATGGTAACAGCTTGGCCGGATTCATCCCGTTTTTTGTACCGGACGCGGGGCGGCGGTTTCGCCGGTCAGGCGCCAGCGCCGATAGTCGTCGAGGATACGTCGGTGGTCGAAGACCAGCACCTGGCCCGGGTCTTCCGGGTCCAGCCAGGCGCAGTCGGCAGCGTCATCCCCGGCCCTGGCCTCGCCCCGGCCCCGCGCGATGTAGACCGCGCTGACGGTGTGCCCGCGCGGGTCGCGCTGCGGGTCGGAATACACCCCCAGCAACGCCTCCAGCTCGACCTCCAGCCCGGTCTCTTCGCGCGCCTCGCGTACCGCGGCATTCTCGGTCGACTCACCGACGTCGACGAAGCCGCCCGGCAGGGCCCAGCCGTGCGGGGGGTTGTGGCGCTCGATCACCAGCACACGACCGGGCTGCGCCGAGTGGCGGATGACCATGTCCACCGCCAGCCGGGGTGTGACGGGCGGGCCACTCGAGCCTTCGGGGTTGCTCACTCGGATTCACTCCTGTCGCTGCCGTCCTGGCGAATAAAGCGGCGGATCTTGCGCCGCTCGCGCTTGTCCGGGCGCCGGCTGGGGGCGCTGTCCGCGACCGCGCGCTCGGCGCGCCGGCGTTCGCTTTCGGCCGCGCGCCGGGCCTGGCTTTCTTCGGTCTCGGTGTACAGCGCCTGGGCTTCGCGCGCCGGCCGTCGCTGATCGCTCAAATGGACCACATCCAGCTCCCAGACCTGCGGGCCGCGGTGGATGGTCAGGCGATCACCGGTGTGCACCCGACGCGCCGGCTTGCAGCGCTCGCCGTTCACGTGGACCTTGCCGCCGCCGACCGCCTCGCTGGCGAGGCCGCGCGTCTTGTAGAAACGGGCGGCCCAAAGCCATTTGTCGATCCGCAGCCCGGCGCCGGGCGCCCCGTTGTGGCCGCTACCCTTGCCCAAGGCTTTCCCGCGACATCACGAGGGGAGACAATGCGCCCCCTTTAATAGCGAGGAACCGGCGACCCGGATCGGGGCCCCGCCCCACCTGCGGACGCCGAAGACCACCATGAATCTGCCGCATCTGCACCTGATCAGTTTCGCCATCTGTCCGTTCGTTCAGCGTAGCGTGATCACACTGAAATACAAGGAGGCGCCGTTCGAGCTGAGCCTGATCGATCTGGCCAACCCGCCGGACTGGTTCCGCGAACGCTCGCCCCTGGGCAAGGTTCCGCTGTTGATCGTCGACCACGATACGGTGCTGTTCGAGTCGGCCGTGATCAACGAATATATCGATGCCATTACCCCGCCCGCGCTGATGCCGACCGACCCGCTGGAACAGGCACGCACCCGGGCCTGGATCGAGTACCTCTCGGAACAGACCTTTGCCCAGTACCACTGGATGACCGCGACCACCGAGGATGCCTTCGAGCTGGCGCGCCACACTGCCGCACGCGGGCTGGAGCGCCTGGAACAGCAGATGACGCAGGACGGCCGCCTGGCCGCGCCCGGCTTCTCGCTGATTGATGCCACCCTGGCCCCGATCCTGATGCGCTATGCGCTGCTGGAGGATCCGGACAGCCCCTGGGAGACCGAGGCCTTTCCGCGCCTTGCGGCCCGCTGGGACCAGCTGCGCGAGATGCCGGCCGTGCAGGACTCCGTCCCGACCGACTTTGCGGCACAACTGGCCGACTACCTGCGCCAGCAGGACGGCTTTGCGCCAGCGCATTTCGCCGCGCAGCTCGACGAGCACACCTGAACCCAGCTTCGCCCGACCTCCTGCCCCGGAGGTCGGCCTCGGTTCGTCATCCGGCGTTTACCTTGCCTTCGGTCCGCCGCCTGCCTGGTTGTGGCTGGCCATGGTTTGCCCTCCGGTGTTTACGGTGGCTTCGGTCCGCTTACTGCCACGCGCTCTCTCGCGAGCGCACCGCGAGGCACTTTCTTGCTTGCCCAAGAAAGTGCCCAAAGAAGGGCCCCCGGATTCCGCCCGGGAACCTTGCTGCGGACGCGCCGGGCCGGCGGCGCTGAACTCGCTGCGCCTGCGGCTCCGCTCAGACATCCAGCGCCTTCTTCCGGCCCATCACGCCCTCCGCGAGGGGCTCCATACGGGAAGAGTAAGGTCAAAACAGGCGGTATCCCGTAGGGTGCCGTTGAGCGCAGCGAAACGCACCGTTCCCCACGCCGCGCGAAACCCTGATGCGATTCGCTGCGCTCATCACATCCTACGCCCCCCGGCGCCCGCTCCGCGGGCGCGGCACGCCATGGCCGAAGGCCGAGCGTGCCGAAGATGTATGAACACCTAGCCATCATCTATTGGCCATAGCGCCGGGATAGCCGTTGTTTGGACCTACCTCCCCGTTGTCGTCGCGCCGAGTGGAGAGGCTTTTCGCGGGATTCAAGGCGCTGGATGTTTGAGCGGAGCCGCAGGCGTAGCGAGTTCAGCGCCGCACGCGAAAAGCCTCGGAGCGAGGGAAACCCCGGCCCGCACAGCGGGCCGGGGTCGCGGCAGTCGGGCGTGTTTCTTGGGTACTTCTTTGCACGAGCAAAGAAGTACCTCGCGGCGCGCTGGCGAGTCAGCGCATGGCAGGCGGCGGACCGGAGGCAAGGTAAACACCAGATGCCGAACCCGGGCCAGCCACAACTGAGCGCGAAAAGGACCGAGAGCGAGCCCGCATCACACGCCGTGTGCGTCGCGTCGGTGCAGCGGGGAAGAAACTACGGGAAGCGCGAGGTCAGGCGGGGCGGTGCGGGCAGGCGCTGTCGGTGCAGTCGCCGTACAGGACCAGCGCGTGGTCCTTGATGGCAAAGCCGTGGTGCTGCGCCACCTCGCGCTGACGCCGCTCGATGGTCTCGTCGAAGAACTCCTCGACCCGCCCGCACTGGTTGCAGACGATATGGTCATGGTGCCCGCCCCGCTCCAGCTCGAACACCGCCTGGTTGCCCTCCAGGTGCAGGCGGCAAACCAGCCCGGCCGCCTCGAACTGCGTCAGCACGCGATACACCGTGGCCAGACCGATTTCCTCGCCGGAATCGAGCAGCTCGCGATAGATCGCCTCGGCCGTCAGGTGACGGGTCTCCGAGTTCTCGAGGATCTCGAGGATCTTCATCCGCGGCAGCGTGACCTTGAGCCCGGCCTTCTTGAGATTACTCGTTTCCATTGCCCGTTTTCCCGGTCCCGTCCGCTTGAGAGAGGCGGGACGCTTTGGTGTACCATGCGCGTTCACGGCCCACCAGACGCCGAGGACCGCCCGCTCAGATGATCAAGATTCTCATTTCTATCGCCGTGGCCGCAAGCCTGCTGAGCGCCTGCGGCGGCCTCAACCAGTTCCGTCTGGATGTCCAGCAGGGCAATGTGATCGACCCCGTACAGGTGGCCCAGATCCAGCCCGGCATGACCCCGCAGCAGGTCCGCTTCCTGATGGGGTCGCCCCAGCTGGAGCCCGCCTTCCGGGCCGATGACCGCTGGGACTACGTCTACTATCGCCGTCCAGGCTTCGGCTCCACCGAACGCCAGCGAGTGACCGTGCATTTCGACAACGGCGTAGTCAGCCATGTGGATGCCGACATCCCGCAGCCGGTGGCGCTGGACGAGCATCCGGTCGACAGAGACAACGACTGACACCCGCGCGCGGCGGCATATTTCGCCGCCGCAAGCCCCTGCTACTCCTTCGCGTTGTCGGCCGGCGCCTCCTTCGGCTTGTCGTCGGCGGCGCCGGCGTCACCCTTGCCCGGCTTTTTCTTGCGCCCCTTGTCGGCACGCTGGCGCCGCACCTCCTTCGGATCCGCGATCAGCGGGCGATAAACCTCGATGCGGTCGCGTGGGCGCAGCACGGTGTCCCTACGGGTGATCTTGCCGAAGATCCCGACCTTGGCGTTGTCCAGATCGATCTCGGGAAACTGCAGTTCAATCTCCGACTGGCGCAGCGCGGTATCGACCGTCGTGCCCTCGGGCACCACCAGCGGCAGGATCACCTGCCGGTCGGGCCGCGCGTAGGCAATCTCCACCCGGATCATGCCGCCCTCTGCGGCCGGTGCCACGTGGCTATCCGTCACCGTGGACCTCGCGCGCGCGCTGGACAAAGGCATCCACCAGCGAATTGGCAATCTGAGTGAACACCGGGCCAATCGCAAAGGCCATGAGCCGGTTGGCAAACTCGAACTCCAGCTCCAGGGCGATGCGGGTCTTGCCGCCCTCGACCTCGGTAAAGCTCCAGGTCCCGTGCAGGCGTCGGAACGGCCCGGAGACCAGGCGCATGTCGATGCTTTCCGGGCGCTTGAGCGTGTTCCGGGTGGTGAACGACTTGTGCAGCGCCCCCTTGGCCAGCTCGATCGTGCCCTCCACCTCGTGCTCGCCACGCGGGCGCGCGGAGGCACTGCGGCAGCCGGGCAGGAACTGCGGATAGGCGTCTACGTCATTCACCAGATTGAACATCTGCTCACGGCTGTAGGGCACGTCCGCGTAGCGGCGAATCTTCGAGGCCATCAGATCAACTCCACGGCGCGCAGGAACACAAACAGGATCGCGACCGGCGCGACGAAACGCACCAGAAAGTACCAGACCTGGTAAAGGACCGGGTGCTTGAGGCGCAGCTCGGACTGCACCGAGCGCTCGGTCATGCGCCAGCCCACGAAGATCGCGATCAGGAACCCACCCAGCGGCAGCAGGATGTTGGCCGTCACGTAATCCAGCAGGTCCAGGATGCCCATGTCGAACAGGGTGTAGTCGGACCAGACGTTCAGCGACAGCAATGCGCCGATGCCGAGGAACCAGGCCCCGATGGCGATCATCGCGGTCGCCATCACCCGGGTCAGCCCCATGTTCTCGACCAGGAAGGCGACCGCCGGCTCGATGATGGAGATCGCCGAGGTCCAGGCCGCAAACACCAGCAACACGAAGAACATGGTGCCGAAATACAGCCCGCCCGGCATGTCGGCAAAGGCCAGCGGCAGGGTCACAAAGATCAGCCCCGGCCCCTGCTCGGCCGACAGCCCGGCCCCGAGCACGATGGGGAAGATCGCCAGCCCGGCCATGATGGCGACCAGGGTGTCCGCCCCGACCACCGCCGCGGAGGTGCGCGCGATCGACGCATCGCTCTGCAGATAGCTGCCGTAGATCATGATCGCGCCCATGCCCAGGCTGAGCGTAAAGAAGGCCTGGCCCATCGCCAGCAGAACCGCGTTGGCGGACAGCGCGGAGAAGTCCGGATACAGCAGGAACTCCAGTCCGGCGAGGAACTGCCCCTCGACCATCGCATAGCCGACCATCACCACCAGCATCACGAACAGCAGCGGCATCAGAATGGTCACCGCCTTCTCCAGGCCGGACTGCACCCCACGCGCGACCACCATCGCCGTCATCACCATGAAGATGGTGTGCCAGGCCAGCAGGGCCTCCGGGTCCGCCAGCATGTTGCCGAACATCGACTCCGAGCCATCTGCATCCAGCCCGAGAAAGCCGCCGGTCCCCGACTTGAAGACGTACGACAGCGACCAGCCGGCGACCACGCTGTAAAACGACAGGATCAGGAAACCGGCCAGCACCCCGATCCAGCCGATCATGCCCCACGCGCGCGTCAGGCCCTCCTCGCGCGCCAGCGCCGACATGGTATTGATCGGGCTCTGCCGCCCGCGCCGGCCCAGCAGGATCTCCGCCATCATCACCGGCAGGCCGATCAAAAGGATGCAGCCGAGATAAACCAGCACGAAGGCGCCCCCCCCGTTCTCACCGGCGATATAGGGGAAACGCCAGATATTGCCCAGGCCAACGGCCGAACCCGTGGCCGCGAGAATAAAGGCCAGACGGGTCGTCCATTGCCCGTGGATCGAGGTCGTGGCTGGCATCGGTGACTCCTTGTTGAACGGAGACGGGGGGCGCTCCCGCGGGCCGCCGCCCCCGGCAGCGGCCAGGGCCGGTCGCGCAAGCGCATCGCCGGGTCCGCCGGAATTGTGGGGCAGCGGGTCGCCCGGCTCAACTTTCACCCCGCGCGCCCGGACATTCGGACTGCTTCGGCCGCCCGCCTGCAGTACACTGCCCGGGTTATGGGAAAGAACAAGAAACAAGCCAAGGAACCGTCCAGCACCATCGCCCTCAACCGCAAGGCGCGCCACGAATTCTTCATCGAGGACCGCCTGGAGGCGGGGATGGAGCTCGAGGGCTGGGAGGTCAAGTCGATGCGCGCGGGCCGCGCGCAGCTGAGCGAGGCCTACGTGCTGCTGCGCAACGGCGAGGCCTTCCTGTTCGGGGCCCACATCACCCCGTTGCCGACCGCCTCCACCCATATCAATCCGGATCCCAGCCGCACGCGCAAGCTGCTGCTGCATCGCTCGGAGATCAACCGCCTGGTCGGCGCGGTGGAGCGCAAGGGCTACACCCTGGTGCCCATGGCTCTGTACTGGAAGCGCGGGCGAGCCAAGCTCGAGATCGGCCTCGCCAAGGGCAAGAAGGAATACGACAAGCGCGCTGACAAGAAGGACAAGGACTGGGAACGCGAGCGGGCGCGGATCCTGAAGCACGGCTAACGCCGCCCCGCCCACCATCCCCATTCCGGCTCGCGCCGGATGTCCCTGCCCCGTCACTCGCCGTTTACGGTGCCTTCGGTCCGTCGCCTGCCAGGCTGTGGCTGGCCTTGGTTCGCCCTCCGGTGTTTACGGGGGCTTCGTCTGGCCGCCTGCCACGCGCTCTCTCGCGAGCGCACCGCGCCCGTTGTTGATCAAAAACTGGCTTCTTTGCTCGTGCAAAGAAGCACCCAAGAAACACGCCCGACTGCCGCGACCCCGGCCCGCTGCGCGGGCCGGGGTTTCCCTCGCTCCGAGGCTTTTCGCGGGCGGCGCTGAACTCGCTGCGCCTGCGGCTCCGCTCAGACATCCAGCGCCCCGTGTCTATTTAGAATCGTCCCGCGAAAAGCCTCTCCACTCGGCGCGACGACAACGGGGAGGAAGGTCAAGACAACGGCGATCCCAGCGTTCCTGCCGGTGGATGATGGCTAGGTCTTCGAGCATCTTCGGCACGCTC
>NZ_KB906103.1:0-192990 GCF_000381185.1 Thioalkalivibrio sp. ALMg13-2
TGCTGAGCTGGCTCGCCAACGAGCAGAGTCGCCGGCGCTCGCGGCGGGTCGCGGAGCAGCACTACGACCTCTCGAACCGGCTCTACGAGGCCATGCTCGGGCCGACCATGCAATACACCTGCGCCTATTACGGCCCCGACGGGGCCGACGCGACCCTGGACGAAGCCCAGCGCGCGAAGCTGGACCTGATCGCGCGCAAGCTGCACCTGGAGCCGGGTATGCGCGTGCTCGAACTGGGCGGCGGGTTCGGCGAGCTGGCCCGGTTTCTGGCCGCGGAGCACGGATGCGAGGTGGACAGCTACAACATCAGCAGTCAGCAGGTGGAGTACGCGAGAGGGCTTTGCGAGGGCCTGCCGGTCGACGTTCGGCAGCAGGACTACCGCGAGGCGGCCAATGAATCCCGGCAATACGACCGTGTCCTGAGTGTCGGTCTGATGGAGCACGTCGGGCCGAAGAACTTTCGCGCCTTCTTCGATCTGGCCCGGGCCCGCCTGAAGCCCGGCGGCCTGGCGCTGGTCCACACCATCGGCGGCAACATTAGCCGTGGCGGCACCGACCCCTGGATCGCGAAATACATCTTCCCCGGTGGCGTGATCCCATCCGAGGCGCAGCTCACCCGGGCCAAGGAGGGGCTGTTCGTGCTCGAGGACTGGCACAACTTCGGCCCGGACTATGACCGCACCCTGATGGCCTGGGACGACAATTTCGTCGCCGCCTGGCCGGAGCTGAAACAAAGCGAAGGCCTGGATGAACGCTTCTACCGGATGTGGCGCTATTACCTGCTGAGCTGTGCCGGCGCCTTCCGGGCGCGCCAGCTGAATCTCTGGCAGCTCGTGCTCAGCCACGGGGATCTGCCGCGTTACGAGCCGGTCCGATGAGCAGCGCCGCCTGGGCCGCCCACCGCAATCGTGTGGAGGCGATGGCCGCGGCGCTGGCCGGGTCGGACGGACCGGTGCGCCTGAGAAAGTCCACCAGCAACCTGTTCAGGCCGCGCCAGGAGGCCCGCCGGACCGAGATCGACGTGGCTTCGCTCAACCACGTGATCGAGATCGACGCCGAGGCCGGCGTTGCCGAGGTGGAGGGCATGACGACCTATGCCGACGTGGTCGACGCAACCCTGCCGCACGGCCTGGCACCGGCCATCGTGCCGGAACTCAGGAGCATCACGGTCGGCGGCGCGACCACCGGGATCGGCATCGAGTCGGGCGCGTTCCGCTACGGCCTGGTGCACGACACGGTGGACGAGCTCGACGTCATGGTCGCCGACGGCCGCGTGTTGACCTGTTCGCGCGAGCAGCGCCCGGAACTGTTCTACGGCTTTCCGAACTCCTACGGCAGCCTCGGTTACGCCACCCGGGTCCGGCTGCGGCTGATTCGGGTGGGGCCTTATGTGCGGCTCGAGCACACCCGCTTCCGCGACCCCGAAGAACTGTTCGCCGCGATCGCCGAGGAATGCGCGCACCCGACCTGTGCGTTTCTCGATGGCGTGTACTTCGCACCCGGCGATTACGTGCTGACCCGCGCGCATTGCGTGGAATCGCTGCCGGCGGGCACCGAGGCCAGCGACTACACCTGGATGCGCCAGTACTGGGAGAGCCTGCGCGAACGGCGCGAGGATTATCTGAGCATCCACGACTACCTCTGGCGCTGGGACACCGACTGGTTCTGGTGCAGCAGGAATGTCGGCGCCCACCTCAAGCCGGTGCGGCTGCTTCTCGGGCGCAAACGCCTGTCGAGCGTGACCTACCAGAAGATCATGCGCGCCAGCCGCCGCTGGCCGCTGAGCCTGCTCCACGCGGTTCGCCCGCGCAGCGAGGCGGTGATCCAGGACGTCGACATCCCGATCGCCAGCGCCGCGGCGTTTCTGGCCGATTTCGAGGCCGAAATCGGGATCCGTCCGGTGTGGATCTGCCCATTTGTCGTGCCCGAGGCCGGGTTCTCGTTGTTCCAGCTGCGTACCGATACCGCGTACATCAACTTCGGCTTCTGGGACATGGTCCGCTCCAGCGAGCCCGACGGCTATTACAACGCGAGGGTCGAGGCACTGGTCGCGAAGCACGGCGGCAAGAAGAGCCTGTACTCGCGCAGCACCTACGACGAAGCGACCTTCTGGCAGAACTACGACCGCCCGGCCTACGAGGCCCTCAAGCGCGAATGCGATCCCGAAGGACGCTTTCCGGGACTCTATGAAAAGGCGGTGCAACGGGGCTGAGGCCGGTTGGGTCTCGAGGCCGGAACCGCTCGTCCACACCCTGGTGCGTCGCGCGCCGGGAAACCGCGGCGACCGGCAAGAGCGCGATCGACGGTCAACGCAGCGTTGCGCGTCCAGGGTGCCGCGGGCCGACCCCGTTAACGCGGCACGCAAAATGAGTTAACGGATGCTTTGACAGGGGGCGGGGAGTCGGTAGAATACGCGGCTCGAAGACGACAGGCGCGTAGCTCAGCTGGTTAGAGCACTACCTTGACATGGTAGGGGTCGTTGGTTCGAGTCCAATCGCGCCTACCAATTTGTTGAAAAAAGCGAGTCAGGGTCCGCCCGGCTCGCTTTTTTTATGCCTGGGCGGTCGGTATCGACAGGGCGCGTACGCGGCGTCAGGCTGGCACCGGGCGTGCCATTCGATATAAGGGGGCATCGCGTCGGGCGATTGCTTGTTCATGCTTGATTCGTATCGGTTTTCCTGGCTTCTGGCAGTGCTGTTTCTGGCACTCGCGGCCGGTTGTGCGCCGTTGCAGCCGGCGCCGGAACGCGGATGGCAAGCGCTGGAGCCCCCCGCCTCAGAAGGACCGCTGGCGGAGTGGCTGGAAGGATTTGCGCCGGCCCGCGATCACGGCAAGACGGGATTCCGGCTGCTGGACGAGGGGGCCGAAGCCTTCCGCTGGCGGGTGATGAGCGTGCGCATGGCGCGCGAACGAATCCAGGTGCAGGCCTATATCTGGCGCGACGATGCTGCCGGACGGGTGTTGATGGGCGAATTGCTCGGGGCGGCCGATCGTGGCGTTCGGGTCTCGTTGCTCCTGGATGACGTCGACGCGCGTGGGCGGGACGCGACGCTGGCCGCGATTGCGCAGCATCCGAACGTTGAGGTTCGGATCTTCAATCCCTTCCGTACGCGCGAGGGCCTGCTGCGGGCCAGTGCCGAGTTCTTTTTTCGTGGTAGCGACCTGAACCACCGGATGCACAACAAGGCCTGGGTGGTGGACGGGCGCCTGGCGATTACGGGCGGGCGCAATGTCGGGGACGAGTACTTCGAGGCGAGCCCCGATTACAATTTTGCGGATCTGGATCTGGTGGTGGTGGGGCCGCTGGTGCGCGAGATCGACCGGTCGTTCGTGGAATTCTGGAACAGTCCGGGCGCGATCGGAGTCGAGCGCGTTGCGCGAAAGGACGGTTCGCCGGAGCGCCTGGCAATGCAGCAGGGGTCCTTGCGAGCCTGGCTGGCGCAGAATCACACCCATCCCCTGATGCAGATGGAACCCCTGAATGGGCAACCGGTGCCGCAGCCGATTGCCGACCCGGCGGCATATGTGTGGACGACGCAAGCCGAGTTCGTGGTCGATGACGAGGCCAAGGCGCGTGCACGAGGCGATGGCTCGCGCGTTGCGGACGCCCTGGGTGAGCGGCTGCTGGGGGTGGAGAAGGAACTGCTGATCGTCTCGCCGTACTTTGTGCCGGGGCGCGACGGGACGGCCCAGCTGTCGCGGATGAGCGAGTCGGGGGTGCGTGTACAGGTGCTGACGAACTCGCTGGCGGCCAACGATGTGGCCTTTACCCATGCCGGCTATGCGCGACGGCGACATGCGTTGCTGGATGCACGCGTCGAGCTGTTCGAGCTGCGTCCGACCGGGCCGCCGCGCTGGGCGCGCCTGGAGCGCGATCGCGGCATCGACGCCTCGCAGGCCAGCCTGCATTCCAAGCTGCTGGTTTTCGACCGCGAGGAGGCCTTTGTCGGCTCGTTCAACCTGGACCCGCGCTCGGCGCATACGAACAGCGAGTCCGGTGTGTTCCTGTCCGAGCCGGTTTTGGTGGAGCAGCTGGCCGCGCTGCATCAACGGGGGATTCGGCCGCAGGTGGCCTACCGGGTGGAGCGGGATGCATCCGGTGGTCTGGTATGGCGGGACGGTTCCGGAAATGCCTACCGCCAGGAGCCCAAGGCCGGTCTGTGGCGTCGGTTTGTGTCCGGGATGACCCGGATCCTTCCCGTCGAGCCGTTATTGTAGGCGGACCGTCCCGGCGAGAGCGCACAACATAAAGGGAGAGCGAGACATCATGGATTGTGGACAGTGTGGCAAGCAGAACCCGCCAGAGGCGCGGTTTTGTATTCAGTGTGGTGCGCCACTGGCGGCCGGAGTCGGTAGTGACGACGGCCCGCCCGAGGCGCGCGCAGCCTACGGTGGCTTCTGGGTGCGCGTGGGGGCCTATCTGCTGGATGCGGTGATTATCGGTGTGCCGCAGATCGTGGCGCAGGCGCTGATCAGTCCGGAGACCCTGGCTGCGCGCGGGCCGGATGATCCCGTGCCGCCGGGGGAGGCGGCCTGGTTTCTGGTGAATGTTGTGGTGGCCTGGCTGTATTGGGCCGGCATGCACAGCTCCCAGTACCAGGCGACGTTGGGCAAGATGGTGTTCGGGCTGCGGGTGGTGGACTTCCAGGGCGAGCGGATCTCGTTCCTGCGTGCGACCGGGCGGCATTTCGCGACCATCCTGTCCGGGCTGATCCTGATGATCGGCTACATCATGGTGGCCTTTACCAAGCGTCGGCAGGCCTTGCATGACCTGATCGCGCAGACCCTGGTGGTGCGCAAGGAGTGGGTGCGCTGATTGTGCTAGGGACGACGCCCGACTGCCGGTTCGAGCCGCAGCGCGCGCCATGAGTGAGGCGGCGAAGCATTTCGATGTGGTCGTGATCGGGGGCGGAGCGGCCGGGCTGATGTGTGCCCTGACGGCGGGCGACCGCGGGCGCCGGGTGCTGGTGCTGGACCACGCCAACCGGGTCGGGAAGAAGATCCTGATGTCGGGCGGCGGCCGCTGCAACTTCACCAACATGTACTGCGAGCCGGAGAATTTCATCTCCGCGAACCCGCATTTCGTGAAGTCCGCGCTCAGCCGCTACAGCCAGTGGGACTTCGTCGCCCTGGTGGACAAGCACGGCATTCCCTACCACGAGAAGAAGCTGGGCCAGCTGTTCTGCGACCATTCGTCGAAGGACATCGTGCGGATGCTGCTGGACGAGTGCGCGGCGGCCGGTGTCGCGGTGCGCACCGACACGCCGGTGACGGATGTAGAAACGGGCACGCCGCACCGCCTGCAGGCCGGTGCGGAGGCCATTGCCTGCGAGTCGCTGGTGATTGCCACGGGCGGCTATTCCATCCCGCGCATGGGGGCCACCGGATTCGGGCTGGACCTCGCGCGCTCGCTGGGGCTGCCGGTGCAGCCAACCCGTCCGGCCCTGGTGCCGTTCACCCTGAGCGGGCGGCCCCTGGAGGAGCTGGAGGGGCTGTCGGGGGTGGCGCTGGATACGGTGACGACGGCCGGGGGCATGGGGTTTCGCGAAAATCTGCTGTTCACGCATCGGGGATTGAGCGGGCCGGCGGTGTTGCAGGCGTCGTCCTACTGGGAGGAGGGGCAGGCGGTGGCGATCGACCTGTTCCCGGGCATTGATCTGGCGGCGCATTTGCGCGAACTGCGCGAACAGCGACCGAAGCTGGAGCTCAAGAGTGTGCTGGGCGAGCAGCTGACGCGCCGGGTTGCGCAGCGCTGGTGCGAGCTGTGGGTGGAGAACCGGGCGCTGGAGCACTTGAGCAACGCGGATATCGAGCAGGTAGTGGCCGCTTGTCAGCCATGGACGGTGTGGCCCGCAGGGACCGAGGGTTATCGTACGGCGGAGGTCACCCTGGGCGGGGTGGATACCGCTGCGCTGTCATCCAAGACGATGGAGTGCCGGACGATCCCGGGCCTTTACTTCATTGGCGAGGTGGTGGATGTAACCGGGCACCTGGGTGGCCACAACTTCCAGTGGGCTTGGGCCTCCGGACACGCCGCGGGCGAGTACGCCTGAGCGGTTTTCGTGCGCCGTGCACACGGCCTTTCGTGCTGTTCCGGAAACTGTGGTGGGGTTTTCCCTGTCGGGTTGGAAGAACCCGCGGAGGGTGACTACTCTTCGAAGGCAGTCCCACGCAGAAACCCAAGGAGCAGGCATGAAGATCGATCAGTTGGTAGAGACGGCCGAAGCGATGGTGGCCCCCGGCAAGGGCATCATCGCCATTGATGAATCCACCGGGACGATTGCCAAGCGCCTGGGCGCGGTCGGTGTCGAGAATACCGAGGAGAACCGTCGCACGTACCGCGAGCTGTTGCTGACGACGCCGAAGCTGAAGGAGTACATCTCGGGCGCGATCCTGTATGACGAGACGCTTCGCCAGTCCACCCGTGACGGCAAGCCGTTCGTGGACGTGATGAACGAGGCCGGCATCCTGCCCGGCATCAAGGTCGATACCGGCGCGAAGGATCTGGCCGGCTTCCCCGGGGAGAAGGTGACCGAGGGCCTGGACGGGCTGCGCGAGCGGCTCGAGGAGTACGCGCGGATGGGGGCCCGGTTTGCCAAATGGCGCGCGGTCATCACCATTGGCGAGACCATGCCCACGGATACCTGCATCGAGTCGAATGCGCATGCCCTGGCACGGTATGCCGCACTGTGCCAGGAGCACGGGATCGTGCCGATCGTGGAGCCGGAGGTCCTGATGGATGGCGACCATGACATCGAGACCTGTTACGGCGTGACCGAGGCGACCCAGCGGGCCGTGTTCCGGGCGCTGTACGAGCATCACGTGCTGCTCGAGGGCACCATCCTCAAGGCCAGCATGGTGCTGCCGGGCAAGGACTGCCCCGAGCAGGCCAGTGTCGAGGACGTCGCCCATGCGACCCTGCGCTGCCTGGAATCCGCCGTGCCGGCGATCCTGCCGGGGGTGGTGTTCCTCTCGGGCGGGCAGAGCGACGCCGATGCCACCAATCACCTGGACGCCATGAACCAGATCGGTGGGACACCGTGGCCGCTGTCCTTCTCCTATGGCCGTGGCATGCAGCAGGCCGCGATGGAGCTTTGGGGCAAGGATCCCGCCGCCAATTTCGAGAAGGCCCAGCAGACGGTGTTCGAGCGCGCCCGGGACAACGGGCTGGCGGCCCAGGGAAAGTACGGGGCCTGAGGTCGCCGCCTGCCAACCGCGGTGCGCAAGCGCGGCAAACGGATCGCCGTATATATTGATCTGGATCAAGAAAGACCGTCGGAAGGCTGGCTAGCCTGAGATCGTCGGATCCGATCCTCGGCCCAGCAAGGGATGCACGATCCCCCAGCGTGCGCTGCGGGCCGATTGCTTCCGACGGTGTATGTCGCGTCTTGGCCTGCTATCTCCGGATAGCAGGCTTTTTTGTGTCTGCACCGGTGCGAAATGTGACGGGCGTGGCAAAAAGATGGAAATTCGCCAACACTCAGGAAATGGCGTGTTTTCCTCCCGATCTCCATCAAACAGCGCCAAAATACGCTGTTGTTGTGCGCATTCCCCCGTCCGGTCCGGGGAACATTCGCGGTGGCCGTGCGTCGTGAGCTTGGTAAGGGGTGCGATTGGCGTCCCGGATAAAACCAAGCCACCAAGGAGATCCATATGAGTCTTACGCGCAGAGAGTTTCTCGAAGCCATGGTCGCGGCCAGTGCCGCCGGCTTCTCGATGAATGCCTGGGCAGGCGAGAAGGGGTCCTGGAAGCCGGCCGATGCAAACATGTACGACCTGCCGAAATTCGGCAACGTGTCGCTGCTGCACTACACCGACTGCCACGCGCAGCTGAAGCCGGTGCACTTCCGCGAGCCGGACGTGAACATCGGCGTGGGCGATATGCAGGGCAAGCCGCCAGTGCTGGCCGGCAAGGAAATGCTGGAATATTTCGATATCCAGCCGGGCACGCCGCTGGCGCATGCTGTCACCCATATGGACTTCAAGTATGCGGCCGAGAAGTACGGTCGTCTGGGTGGGTTCTCCCATCTGTCCACGCTGGTCCAGAAGCTGCGCGCGGATCGCCCGAATTCCCTGTTGCTGGATGGTGGGGATACCTGGCAGGGCTCCGCCACCTCGCTGTGGACGAACGGGCAGGACATGGTCGATGCGCAGAAACTGCTGGGCGTGGACATCATGGTCGGCCACTGGGAGTTCACCTTCGGCGACGACCGGGTGATGGAGATCATCGAGAACGACTTCAAACCCAATAACATCGAGTTCCTGGCGCAGAACATCGAGGATCGCGACTGGGGCGACCCGGTCTTCGAGCCCTATACCATCCGCGAGATGAATGGCGTGCCGGTCGCCGTGATCGGCCAGGCGTTTCCCTATACATCCGTGGCCAACCCTGACTACATGTTCCCGGACTGGAGCTTCGGTATCCGCGACGAGAACATGCAGCGCATGATCGACGAGTGCCGCGAGAAGGGCGCCAAGGTGGTGGCGATCCTGTCGCACAACGGCATGGTCACCGACATGGAGATGGCTCGTCGCCTGCGCGATGTGGACATCATCATGGGCGGGCACACGCATGACGCGGTGCCGGGCGCGATGGAGATCGAGAATGCCGGCGGCGAGACCACGCTGGTCACCAATGCCGGCTCCAATGGCAAGTTCCTTGGTGTGATGGATCTGGATGTGACCGATAGCGGCATCCGCGACTACAAGTTCACCCTGCTGCCGGTGTTCTCCAACCTGATCGAGCCGGACGCCGAGATGGAGGAGCACATCCGCACCGTGCGCGAGCCCTATGAGGACAAACTGAATGAAGAACTGGCCGTAACCGACGGTGTTCTCTACCGCCGCGGCAATTTCAACGGCACCTTCGACGAGGTCATCATGGATGCGATGATCAAGGAAATGGATGCCGAGGTGGCCCTGTCGCCCGGCTTCCGCTGGGGCATTAGCGTCCTGCCGGGTTCGCCCATCACCTTCGAGGAGTTGATGACGCAGACCGCGACCACCTACTCGGAGACGCAGCGCAACGAGATGACCGGTGCGCAGCTGAAGAATGCCCTGGAGGACGTGGCCAACTCGATCTTCAATGCCAACCCCTACCATCACCGCGGCGGGGACATGGTGCGGACCTCCGGCATCGAATACACCATCGATCCGCACGAATCGATGGGTAGCCGTATCAGCGACATGCACATCAACGGTGAGCCGCTGGACCCGGACAAGAACTACGTGGTGGCCGGCTGGGCCAATGTCCACGAGCCGCTGGATACCGATCCGGTATGGGATGTGGTCGCCGGGTATCTGCGCGATCGCGACACCATCAGCCCCGGCAAGCCCTACCTGCCGAAGCTGAAGAACGTGGCGGGTGATCCTGGCCTGGATCGCTGATCGGCGTTTGGCTTGGCCTGTGCAAGCGGGCCGGGTAGTCTCGCAGCCGCCGTGCACCATTGGGGTGTGCGGCGGCTTTTTTGTGTGGGAGAGGGGTTCTGGGATGGGAACGAGCGGATCAGGCTTTTCCGGCCTGCTGCTGTATTGTCGCGCGGGCTTCGAGGCGGACCTGACGGCCGAGCTGACCGACCGCGCAGCGCGCGCGGGGCTGGGTGGCTTTGCGCGGGTGCAGCCAGGCAGCGGGTACGTCCATTTCGAGCCGGCCGGCTGCACGGTGGAGGGGCTGGCGCGCGCCTTGCCCTTCGAGGAATTGATCTTTGCGCGGCAGGTCTTTCCGGCGTTGCCCGCACTCGAGGGCCTGGATCGCGCGGATCGGCTGACGCCCATCATCGAACAGGCGTTTGCAGCCGGATGCCCGGTGGATTCCATCTGGCACGAGATGCCCGATACCAACGAGGGCAAGGGCCTGCGCCGGTTGATCAAGGCCGTGGAACGCCCGCTGGCCTCCGTCCTGCGCAAACGCGGGGTGCTGCGGGCGCAGGCAGGCGGGCTGCGCCTGCATGTGTTCTGGCACTCCGGCGACTGCGTGCAACTGGGCCTTAGCCGGCCCGGTGAACGCAGCGAATGGCCGGGCGGGATCTTGCATCTGCGCTCGCCGCGCGAGGCGCCCAGCCGGTCGACCCTGAAGTTGGAGGAGGCCTGGCACACCTTCATCCCGCGGGGGGCCTGGGACACCCGCCTGGCGCAGGGGATGCAGGCCGTGGACCTGGGCGCGGCTCCGGGCGGCTGGACCTGGCAGCTGGTGCGACGCGGTATGTACGTGCACGCAGTAGATAATGGCCCGATGGATGCCCCGTTGATGGCAACCACCCAGGTGGAGCACCACCGCGAGGACGCCTTCTCCTGGGTGCCACCGAAATCAGTCACCTGGCTGGTCTGCGACATCGTGGACAAGCCCTCGCGGGTGGCCGCACGCATGGCGGACTGGCTGGAGGCCGGCTGGTGCCGCGAGGCCATCTTCAATCTCAAGCTGCCGATGAAACAGCGCTGGCAGACCGTATACGACTGCCTCGACCACATCGAGGAACGCCTGCTGGATGCCCGAATCACCCACCGGATGCGGGCGCGCCAGCTCTATCACGACCGCGAGGAGATCACCGTGCATGTAGAGCGGGGCTGAATTGGATGTACTCGCCCTGACGCGACCGTTTTGCGTCCGAAATTGCACGAATAAGCGTCCCATTGGGCGGTTTTTGTGGGCATAAAAGATTTGGAGTCAGGTGGTTACCGTGGTCCGACCCTGGCGGTCACCCGTCGGGCCGGGCGGTGGCCATGTACCATATTCCAGGACCGCAGGAGAGGGTTGCGGTCGGACCCCTGCACCTGGACTGAAGAGGCCTGCTAATGACTCCCGCCACCGAAGACGCCCCTGATCCGCAACGGGAGACTTCGGTTCCGGCCAGTGACGGTTCCGCCACGATCGAAGAGTTGTTGCTTGGCCTGCAGGCGCAGCTCGCCGAATCCGACTCCCAAGCCGCTGTCTGCGATTTCCTGCAAGGCCTGGATGAACAGGCCATCGCCTTGTTGCTGGAATCGTTTCCATTCCGTGAGCGGGAACGCATCTGGTCCTGCATACCTCAAGACCAGCGCGGGGAGGTATTGGCCGAAGTCGGCGTGGATGCCCGCGAGCATTTGATGGCGGACATGCCGGTCGAGGAGGTCACGGCCCTGGCGCAGGATCTTCCACCGGAAACGGTGGCGGAGCTCCTGGACACGATCGACGATCCGATCCGAGAATCCGTGATCGAAACGCTGGCCGCGGGAGTGCGACACCATGTCACGACGCTTCATGGCTACGATGACGATGCGGTCGGGCGTTACATGGATCCCGAAACCACCAATGTGAAACCGGATGTAACACTCGAGGCCGTTCAACGGTTTGTCCGCATTAGTCACTCGCTGGACAGCGAGTCGCAGGAATTGCTGGTCACGGACAAGGATGCCCGCCTCGTTGGCTCGCTACGTCTGGTCGACCTCGTGCGCAACCATCAAAAAAGGACGGTTGCCGATTTCATGTACATGCCGACGTGCCTGCTCGACACCATGGATATCCGCAAGGCGGCAACCATCCTGCGTGCCCGGGAACTGCCGTTTGCGCCCGTGGTAGACGCCGAAGGCGTCCTCGTAGGTCAGCTGAACATGAGCCACATCATGGAGATCGTGCGCGAGGATGCGGACGCGACCCTGCTCGGGATGGCCGGGGTCAAGGAAGAAGGCGAGCTGTTCGCACCGATCCGGTTCAGTATTCGCAGTCGGGGTATCTGGCTCGGCATCAATCTGGCAACGGCCTTTCTGGCCGCCTACGTCATTGGCCAGTTCGAGGCCGTGCTCTCGCAGGTCGTCGCCCTGGCGGTACTCATGCCCGTGGTGGCCAGCATGGGGGGTATTGCCGGGAGCCAGACCCTGACCGTGGTCATCCGTGGCCTGGCCATGGGTCAAATCGCCGGTACGAATCGCTGGTGGCTCTTGAACAAGGAGCTGTGGGTCGGCCTGGCCAACGGGATTATCTGGGCATTGGTTGTCGGCCTAGTGGCCCATTTGTGGTTCCAGGACCTGGCGATCAGCCTCATCATCACGCTGGCGATCATCATCAACATGACGGTGGCCAACGTGGCCGGGATCACCATACCGCTGACCTTGAAACGCCTCGGCATGGACCCCGCTCTTTCCGGAGCGGTCATCCTGACGACCGTCACCGACGTGGTCGGGTTCCTGTCATTCCTGGGGCTGGCGACGCTGCTGATTCTGGTCTGAGCTTCGTGTTTCAAGCCTTCCCGGGCCTCGCGGCATTCGCCGATCCGGGTACGCGTTGATGAGGTCCGGGATTACGGTGCACGTGGAGCGGGGTTGAGGCGGGTTCTACTCGCCCTGGACCGTAATCGTGAGCTTGCGCGAGTGGGCGGCGCCAGCGGTGCTCCCAGATATGGTTCGTGGGATCAACGGTCGTACCCTGCGTTAGGTTGACCGAAAGCCGCGATTCGCCCTGGACCGCGCACCAACTGTCGGTAGAGCCGCATCGGCCGTCGGGTTGACCGTACAGCGCGAATGTGGCGCCTATTCGCGCTGAGCGCCCCCCTCGCGCAGGGTTTCTTCGAGTAGTGTCTTCACGCCGGACGGAAACGACCAATTTGTGTATCGGGGTTTCCAGCGACCACCAAGGTTCCGGGCGGTTTCCTTAAGCCGTGCGTTGAGATCTTTGTCGAAGGCCGACCACAGCGTGATACCCCAAGGGTAAGTGCGGATTACGATGGGCACACCATCCCAACGCCATTTTTCTTGCTCGGGTTTCGTCTTGCGTTCTGAGGTCTCCGCCGGAACAGCCGGCTTGCGGGCATTCTCTCGGATTTGTTCAAGGATGGGATGGTAAAGCCACAGCCGGTTAAGAGGGTCCTCCAGAACTTGCTGGCGCAGCAGCTCCCAGCTCCATTCAAGGTTCGGGTTGCCCGCCAAGTGGATTTCCATGGCGGGATGTCCAAGATTGGCCAGGCGTTGTCTTTTCCCCTGGTCTGCGAAATGGCTGACGGCGATCTCGATCAGAATCGGTTGGCCGGCGTACTCAGCGACAACGTCCGCGCGGATCAGCCCGGAGGCAAGGGCCACTTCGGGCTTCGGGTCATGGAGGTTGGCAATCCCGTCGGGCGGCATCCATGCGCCGCCAGAGTCGCTCGGTTCACATTCCAAGCTCGTTAGTTCTCGCGCAAGTGGGGGCAGGGTGATCCATCTTTCTTGCAGGAGGATCTGCTTGGCCGCTTGATGCAGTGCGCTCTCTCCGGTGCCCCCGCAGTCCGCACCGCTGCTGTGGGCGAAGTGCCATTGCCGTACCTGACCCTGCCGCGCGATGACGACCTCGCCGCACTCGGGGCAGCAACAGTCGCAGGCCTTGCCCTTGGTAACGTCGTGGATGGAAACGATCTGGCCCGCGTTGTTGCGGGCAAAGGACTGCAGTAGCGTGGACTTCTCCATGGTGACCTCCAGAAGGACCTGTTGATGGAACACTCAGAGGCAAAGTTGGCTTCGATTGCCGCGCCAAAACAGGGAGTAGAAACCGGAAAAACCGGTTTTCACGAGCGCGCGGCGGCGCGCAAGCTGCTGGAAATCTCGGAGGAATGGCTGGCTTCGGAGTCGAAACCAAACCCCGTCAGGCTCCTGCGCTGCCTATGTGAAATGACCGCAAAGTCCGAGGACTCGGAAGAGCCCTGGTTTACAAATAAGGCCTTGGCTCAATGCGCGGTTCGCGAGGGCGTAAGCGCCTCGATGTGGGGCGTCGGATCCGATGGCCGTATCGACGACGAGGAATCCGCAAGAAAGGCAGTCACGAACACATGGAAGGATGTGGAAGACCTTTGGTCCAGGAAGTCGCAAGGAGTGCAAGAGCGATTCAAGGATGCGGGTTGGCCGTCCTGTCCCCGACCCGAAAAACAGAAGAGCGAGGGCGGGAGAAACAAGCCAGCCAAGTACTTCATCAAGCTGGATCCGATTTCCGAGTCCGAGGGGCCCTCGGACTCTCCGCCTGACACCGTTTCACCGTACGGGGTGCGTTACTACACTGAAGATCTTCAACTCGGACGGGGGGCTAGAGCCGCTTTGGTTCGAGGCTGGCCGATCACGGGTTGGCGAGCGGTTCTGACAGGATTCCTCATCTTTCTCGTTGTCTCACTGGGTGCTGTTGGAGCCTGGGTGTCGCTGGTGTCGATCGCACAGGCGTCCACTACCGGCCACGTCGTTGCCGTGGCAATGGTGGCGGCGCTGGCGGCAGGACTGGCTTGGTGGGTCGTAGGGCCGCTGGAAAAACTCTCTCGAAACCGGATCGCCCTGGCTCCCTTCTGGATGCAGCGCGCCACCAGCGGCTGGGATGACCGTGTGCTGGAACTGCGCACGGACTTTGCCCATGGAGTGAATCGTCTCTATCTCGCCCATTATTCGGCCGATTGCCCGATCTGCTCCGCACCGGTACATGTCGCCGCCGGTGGTCGCGAGTTCTATGGGCGATTAGTCGGGCGCTGTGCGGCTTCACCTGCTGAGCATGTTTTCTCGTTCGACCACGTGACGCGGACGGGCTTGCCCCTGCGAAGACATATCCAGCTCTGATTGCGCGCTGGATCCTCTCCTTGCGACAGGCCTGTTTTCGCGGTCCAGTCACGTAGGAATGTGCTGTTCAGGTAAGTCCGCGATGGACGGCGGCTGCCTACGCCATGAGCGTCCACAAGGAGGTATTGCCGTTGGCCACGTCGGACGCTGATCGCGCTGAGCGCTCATTGCTGCAACAATCGCGTGGGGATTGTGGCTCGGGGTAACCCGCATATCGAGTTCATTGAGGGAGAGCTGTAGTTGAACACGGAGAATCATTCGGAGACGGCGGCGTGGATCTGGTCGGTGGCGGATCTGCTGCGGGGGGACTTTAAGCAGTCGCAGTACGGGCGGGTGATCCTGCCGTTCACGCTGCTGCGGCGGCTGGAGTGCGTGCTGGAGCCGACCAAGGACGGCGTCCTGGCCGCCGCGAAGGAGCACGAGAACAAGTCGGAAACGGTTCGCGAGCAGCTTCTGCTGCGCAAGGCGGAGCAGCCGTTCTTCAACACCTCGCCGCTATCGCTGGGCAGTCTGTCGGACACGCAGACGGCCGAGGACCTGATGAGCTACATCGAGTCCTTCAGCTCGCATGCCCGCGAGATCTTCGATCACTTCCACTTCGAGGACTTCGTCGAGCAGCTCGCGGCCAACAACCTGCTGTACCAGGTGGTGCAGCGCTTCGCTGCCATCGACCTGCGCCCGGCGCGCATCTCCAACTTCGGCATGGGCCTGATCTTCGAGGAGCTGATCCGCAAGTTCGCGGAGAGCTCCAACGAGACGGCGGGGGAGCACTTCACCCCGCGCGACATCGTGCACCTGACCACCTCGCTCGTGCTTACCGGGCAGGAGCACAAGCTCAAGCCGCACGGCATCGTCACCGTATACGACCCGACCTGCGGCACCGGTGGCTTCCTGTCCGAGAGCGATGAATACGTCCAGCAGATCAGCCAGGACGTGACCGTGTCCCTCCACGGGCAGGAACTGAACCCCGAGTCCTACGCCATCTGCAAGGCGGATATGCTGGTGAAGGGCCAGAACGTCGAGAACATCAAGCTCGGTAACACGCTCTCCGACGACCAGCTCGACGATCTACAGGCCGACTTCATGCTCGCCAATCCGCCGTTCGGCGTGGAGTGGAAGAAGGTCCAGAAGCAGGTCACCGACGAGCACAACCACAAGGGCTTCAACGGCCGTTTCGGCCCCGGCCTGCCGCGCGTGTCCGACGGATCGCTGCTGTTCCTGCTGCACCTGGTCAGCAAGATGCGCGACCCGCGCAAGGGCGGCTCGCGCATCGGCATCATCCTCAACGGCTCGCCGCTGTTCACCGGCGCCGCCGGCAGCGGCGAGTCCGAGATCCGGCGCTACCTGCTGCAGCACGACATGGTGGAGGCCATCATCGGCCTGCCCACCGACATGTTCTACAACACCGGCATCGCCACCTACATCTGGGTGCTGAACAACAACAAGCCGGCCGAGCGCCGTGGCCGGGTGCAGCTCATCGACGCCACCGACCGCTACGCCAAGATGCGCAAGTCGCTGGGCTCCAAGCGCCAGTACATCGACGACGCCAACATCGACGCCATCGTGCGCACCTACGGCAGCCTGGAGGAGAGCGACAAGAGCAAGTTCTTCCTCAATGAGGCCTTTGGCTACCGCCGCATCACCGTCGAGCGCCCGCTGCGCCTGAACTTTCAAGCCAGCCCCGCGCGCATCGAACGCATGCTGGCCGAGAAGCCGATCCAGAAGCTCGACGAGACCACCCGCCTCGGCGTGCAGGCCGCCTGCGAGCGGCTGGACGCCGAGCGCGTCTACACCAACCGCGAGGCCTTCCTGAAAGACCTGAAGGCCGAGCTGAAAGACCTCGGCATCAAGCTGGGCGCGCCGGCCCTCAAGTCCATCTGGAACGCACTGAGCGAGCGCGACCCCGAAGCGGACATCTGCACCGACAACAAGGGCAACCTGGAGTCCGACAGCGACCTGCGCGACACCGAGAACGTCCCGCTGGGCGAAGACGTGTTCGATTACTTCGAACGCGAGGTGAAACCGCACGTGCCCGACGCCTGGATCGACGAATCCAAGCGCGACGAGCAGGACGGCGACATCGGCATCGTTGGCTTCGAGATCCCCTTCAACCGCCACTTCTACGTGTTCCAGCCCCCGCGCGCGCTGGAGGAGATCGACGCGGACCTCAAGGCCGTCACCACCCGCATCAAGCAGATGATCGAGGAGCTGTCGGCGTGAGCTTCCCGAGGTACCCCGAGTACAAGGACTCCGGTATCGAGTGGCTGGGCGAGGTGCCGGCGCATTGGAAAGTGAAACGACTGCGATATGTGGCGGAGCTGAACCCATCAAAATCCGAGATCCGATCATTGCCGGAAGAGACCCGGGTGAGTTTCATCCCGATGGAGGCCGTGGGTGACGATGGCTCCCTTGTCCGGGGTCAGACCCGTGCGCTTCACCATGTGATTGATGGCTACACGTACGTCCGTGAAGGTGACGTGGCTGTGGCGAAGATCACGCCCTGCTTCGAAAACGGGAAAGCGGCAATGATGCGTGGTCTGACCAATGGAGTGGGACTTGGCACGACGGAACTAACTGTTCTTCGTCCACGAGGCCCGGTTACCACGAGCGCTTATCTTTTCCGGATCGTCACGTCGGAGCCGTTCCGGTGGTTGGGTGAATCACACATGTACGGAGCCGGCGGGCAGAAGCGTGTTCCGGACGATTTCCTGCGCGATTTCTCAATTGCATGGCCATCTAGGGAGGAGCAGGCCGAGATTTCCGCCTTCCTCGACCACGAGACTGGAAAGATCGATGCGCTGATCGAGGAGCAGCGGCGGCTGATCGAGCTGCTGAAGGAGAAACGGCAGGCGGTGATCTCCCACGCCGTCACCAAGGGCCTCGAACCTAACGTGGCCATGAAGGACTCCGGCGTCGAGTGGCTGGGCGAGGTCCCGGCGCATTGGGAAGTTCATCGGCTAAAATACGTAAGCCCGGAAATTACCGTTGGTATCGTGGTGGAGCCGTCCAAATACTATGTGGATGAAGGTGTTCCTGCGCTTCGATCGGTGAATGTAAAACCCGGAGGGGTGTCCCGAGATAACCTTGTGTTTATCTCCCTTGAATCAAATGACCTGCACTCGAAGTCTAAGA
Source organism: Thioalkalivibrio sp. ALMg13-2 (assembly GCF_000381185.1). Lineage (NCBI taxonomy): Bacteria > Pseudomonadati > Pseudomonadota > Gammaproteobacteria > Chromatiales > Ectothiorhodospiraceae > Thioalkalivibrio > Thioalkalivibrio sp. ALMg13-2. Next base: position 17,668 of record NZ_KB906103.1, read on the forward strand.
TTTACTCTGGTGACCTTGTAGCGGTTCGGTCTGGGCAGCCAGGAACAACCGGTGTGGTCCCAGAAGATCTTGACGGATGTAACTGTATCGATCTGATTATAATCAGAAAGCCGGACAGAGGAAGTGAGTGGTTCTTGAGTTGGTATCTAGGTTCCGATAGCGCGATCCGGCAGTTTTCTGAAGGGTCTGGCGGTGCGATACAGCAACATTTCAATATTGGAACGGCGTCCAATTTGTTGATTGCCTGGCCGCCATTTGATGAGCAATTTCGGATCGTTCAGTTCATCGAGCGAGAAGCAACCAGGCTCGATAGGCTCATCGATGAGGCCGAGCAGGCAATGTCCCTTTTGTCCGAACGCAAATCAGCGCTGATCTCCGCGGCCGTCACCGGAAAGATCGACGTGCGGGGCTGGTCGGTTGGGGCCGAGTCGGAAGAGCCGGAGCTGGCGATGGTCGCCGAGGAGTCGGCCGGGTATTCGACGCAAGGTGGTGCGGCATGACCCAGGGTCGCAGCATCCGCTTGTTCCTGGTCGACGGCACGCCGCACGGGCTGTTGACGGCGGAGATCATGAACTGGACCGGGCATGTGCTCACCGGACCGCGCGGCAAGCTGAGCGAGCTGGTGCAGCGCCCGGAGTGCGGGCGCACCGGTGTGTACTTTCTGGTGGGGCCGGATGCGGAGAACAGCGTGCGCCCGCAGGTCTACATCGGCGAGTCGGATGATGTCGGCAAGCGGCTCAAGCAGCACAACCGCACCGAGGAGCAGGGCGGCAAGGACTTCTGGGAGAAGGTCTGCCTGATCACCAGCAAGGACCAGAACCTGACCAAGGCCCACGTGAAGGTCCTGGAGAGCCTGCTGATCCAACAGGCCCAGCGCGTGGGCCGCTGCACCCTGATCAACGGCACTCGCCACGACTACATCGGCCTGCCCGAGGCCGACCAGGCCGACATGGCCTTCTTCCTGGAACAGATCCGCACCGTGCTGCCGGTGCTCGGTTTCGAGTTCCTGCGCGATGCCAGCCGTCCGCCTTCACGGGATGTGGCGGAGGGCGCCACGGCTGCCAGTGATGAAACTCCGGCCTCGCCACGGTTCCGCCTGAGCTTCCCGAAATACGGCATCACCGCCTACGGGCAGGAGGCGGAGGGCGAATTCTTTGTACTGGAGGGTTCGCAGGCACGTCGGGAGTGGGCCGCCTCGGGTCACAACTACCAGCGCCTGCATCAGCAACTGCGCGAGGAGGGCGTGCTGGTCGAGGGTGAGAACGACCTGCTGCGCTTCTCCCGCGACTATGCATTCTCCAGCCCCAGTGCCGCGGCGGCCATGGTGGTTGGGAGATCGGCCAACGGGCGTACCGAGTGGAAGCGGGAGGACAACGGCCAGTCCTACGCCGAGTGGCAGGACCAGTTGGTGAGCCGAGCAGGGGCTGTCATCGATGAAGACTGATGATGACGGGCCACTGGGCGGACCGGGATGCGGACAGGCCCCTCGGCATCGGCCCCGTTCCTGCAACCGGGCCTGGCGCGAGGGCTTTCTTTCGGCTAAATAGTTTACCGGATAGGTAAACGTGTATATTCTTGTACATAGGTCCCGGCATGGAAGTCGATTACAAGGACGCACCACTGGAGGCCCTATGCCTGCAGCAACGCAGGGCCCAGAAGGAACTGGGGAGCGCCTCTGCCCGCAAGCTGCGCGCGCGTCTGGCGGACTTGTTTGCTGCGGACAATCCCACCGAGCTGGTGGCCGGACATCCGCATCCGTTGAAGGGGGATCGCGAGGGCTGGTTCTGCGTATCCCTGAGTGGTGGAGTGCGGTTGTGCTTCGAGCCCGCGGAGCAACCCTGGCCGCGAAAGCCGGATGGCGGGATCGCGTGGGGTGCGGTGGATCGCGTCCTTGTTGTATGGATCGGTGATTACCATGACTGAATTTGCGCAAGCCAGAACGCCGGACTGGGTGTCTCCGCCTGGAGAGACCATTGCCGATCTGCGCGAGGAGCAGGGCTGGACACAGCGGGAGCTAGCCCAGCGGCTGGATTACAGCCCCAAGCATGTCAATCAGCTTATTAAGGGGAAGGTGCCGCTTTCGGAAGAGACCGCGCTGCGGCTGGAGCGCGTACTGGGTGGTACCGCCCGCTTCTGGCTGGAACGCGAGGCACAGTATCGCGAGGCCCTGACACGGAAGGAGGAACTCGAGACGCTGGCAACGCAGGCATCCTGGCTGAAAGAACTGCCCCTGACGGAGATGATGCGCCTCGGGTGGATACGGCGCTTTTCGCACAAGGGCCAGCAAGTCGCCGAGTGCCTTGGCTTTTTTGGCGTGGCCTCGGTGGACGCCTGGCGTGGGCGGTACTCGGAGGGTGCCGCGGCTTTCCGGGCCTCACCAACCTTCGAGCGGAAGGGTGCGGCCGTGGGGGCGTGGTTCCGGGAGGCAGAACGGTTGGCGTCCAAGATCGACTGCGGGCCCTTCGACCGAAAGGGGTTTGAACAAGCTTTGGAGCGCTTACGGGCACTGACCAGTCAATCAAGTCCGGCAGCATTCATTCCCCCGCTGGTGGAGCAATGCCGCCGAGTCGGCGTAGCGGTCGTTTTCGTGGAAGCGCCAAAAGGGTGTCCGGTCAGTGGTGCAACGCGCTGGCTGGCTCCGGACAAGGCACTCATTGCCTTGAGTCTGCGGCACAAATCGAATGATCACCTGTGGTTTTCGTTTTTCCATGAGGCGGCCCATCTTTTGCTCCACGGCAAGCGCGTGGCTTTCGTGGACGCGGAAGGCGAACTCGATGGCAAGGAAGAACAGGAAGCCAATGCCTTCGCCGAAAATCACCTGATCCCGCCGGAAACCTGGCAGGAGCTAACCGGTTCCGCCTTGTCGCGAGATGCCGTGTTGCGGTTCGCTCAGCAAGTCGGTGTGGCACCGGGTATCGTGGTCGGGCGTTTGCAAAAGGAGGGCCTCCTGCACTGGGGTGCGATGAACGATCTAAAGGTCCGATATACACGGGAGCGCAAGACCGGCTGAACGGTTAGGCGCAGGGGCGAACGAAGGCCACAGGGAGCAGCATGGCGGACAGCAGGGAAGCACAGTTCCAGCAGGACATCATCGACGCGATGACCGCCGATGGCTGGCTGACCGGTCCGGCCGGCGGTTATGACGCGGCGAACGCGTTGTATACCGAGGACCTGGTCGGCTATCTGCAGGAGGCCTGGCCGGAACGCTGGGAGAAGTTCGCCGCGAAGAACCCGCAGGACCCGCAACGGGCCCTGGTGCGCGCGGTTACCCGCGAGCTGGAGCGCGGCGGCACGCTGGACGTGCTGCGCCACGGCATCAAGACGCCCGGCGTGAAGCTGGATCTGTGCAGCTTCAAGCCCGACCACGGCATGAACCCCGAGTCCCAGGCCCGCTACGGCGCCAACCGCCTGCGCGTGGTGCCGGAGGTCTCGTACTCGCCGCATGCCCGCAGCGGGGAGTACAACCCACGGCTGGATCTGGTGCTGTTCGTTAACGGTATCCCCACCGCCACGCTGGAGCTGAAGAGCGAGTTCAAGCAGTCGGTGGAGAACGCCAAGCGCCAGTACCGGCGCGACCGCCCGCTGAAGGACCCGGTCACCCGCAAGCCCGAGCCGCTGCTCACCCCCAAGCGTGGGGCGCTGGTGCATTTTGCGGTCAGCCAGCACGAGGTAGCGATGGCGACCCGCCTGGCCGGCAAGGACACCTTCTTCCTGCCCTTCAACCAGGGCACCGAGGACGGCGGGGCCGGCAACCCCGCGCCCCCGGACCCGGACAGCTATGCCACCGGCTACCTGTGGCAGCAGGTGTTCCAGCCCGATGCCTGGTTAAAGGTGCTCGGGCGCTTCCTGCATCTGGAGCAGAAGACGGTCGAGGACTTCCACGGCAAGCGCAGCAAGAAGGAGACCCTGATCTTCCCGCGCTTCCACCAGTGGGACGTGGTGAACCAGTTGATCGCAGCCACGCGGGAGGAAGGCGCCGGCCAGCGCTACCTGATCCAGCACAGCGCGGGCTCCGGCAAGTCCAACTCGATCGCCTGGATCGCACACCAGCTCGCCTCGCTGTACGACGAGAGCGGCCAGAAGCTGTTCAACTCCGTGGTGGTCGTCACCGACCGCACGGTGCTGGACAGCCAGCTCCAGGACACCATCTACCAGTTCGAACACGCGCATGGGGTGGTGCGGCCCATCACCCGCGATGTCGGCAGCCAGAGCAAGTCGGAGCAACTGGCCGAGGCGCTGGCCGAGCAGACCCGCATCATAATAGTGACCATCCAGACCTTCCCGGCACTGTTCGATGCGCTGGACAAGCGCCCGGAGCTGGCCACCGGGCGCTACGCGGTGATCGCCGACGAGGCGCATTCCTCGCAGACCGGCTCCTCCGCCACCAAACTGAAGGCCATCCTGGGCACCGACAAGCCGGAGGGTGAAGAGATCAGCGCCGAAGAGCTGATGGATGCCGCCGTCGCCTCGCGCAAGCCGACCGAGCGCATCAGCTACTACGCCTTCACCGCGACGCCCAAGGCGAAGACGCTGGAGCTGTTCGGCCGTCCGCCGGATCCGGACCTGCCGGCTTCGGCCGACAACAAGCCCGAGCCGTTCCACCTGTACTCCATGCGCCAGGCGATCGAGGAAGGCTTCATCCTCGACGTGCTGAAGAACTACACCACCTACTCGACCGCCTGGAAGCTGGCGCACCCGCATGGCGATGACGAAGAGGTGGAGTCGCGCAAGGCCTCGACCAAGATCGCCCGCTGGGTGCGGCTGCACCCCCACAACATCAGCCAGAAGGTCGAGGTGATCGTCGAGCACTTCCGCGCCAACGTGCGCCACCTGCTGGATGGCCAAGCCAAGGCAATGGTGGTGACCGGCAGCCGGCAGGAGGCGGTGCGCTACGCCCTGGCGATGCGCGAGTACATCCAGGACAAGGGCTATGGCGACGTGCACGCACTGGTGGCGTTCTCCGGTTCCGTACTGCCGGACGAGGTGATCCCCGAGGAGGTGACCGAGCACAGCTCGCTGCTGAACCCGGGCCTGAAGGGGCGCGACCTGGCCGACGCGTTCAAGACCGCTGAATACAACGTGATGATCGTCGCCAACAAGTTTCAGACCGGGTTCGACCAACCCAAGCTCTGCGCCATGTACGTGGACAAGAAGCTGCAGGGCGTGGAGTGCGTGCAGACGCTCTCCCGTCTGAACCGCACCTTCCCGGGCAAGGAGGACACGTTCGTCCTCGACTTCTTCAACGATGCCGAAGACATCCTCGAAGCCTTCCGCCCCTACTACAACAAGGCCGAACTCGCAGACGTCTCCGACCCGAACGTGGTCTACGACCTGCAGCATAGCCTGGACGCCTCAGGCATCTACCACTGGGACGAGGTCGAGAACTTCGCCCGCGCATTCTTCGATCCCAAGGTCAACGCAAGCCAGCTCAGCTACTACTGCCAGCCGGCAAAGGAACGCTACACCACCCGCTACAAGGCCGTGCTGGAACAGATCCAGACCTGGAAGGCCGCCTACGCCCAAGCCGAGCGCAATGGCGACAAGCCCGGCCTACACCGAGCCGAGCAGGAGCTGAAGGACGCCCACACCACCCGCGACGAGCTGGACCTGTTCCGCAAGAACCTCCAGAGCTTCGTGCGCAGCTACGAGTTCCTCTCGCAGATCGTCGACTTCGAAGACCGCGAGCTGGAACAGCTCAACGTGTACGCCCACGAACTGCACCCACTCCTTCGCCCCGAAAATCTAGAAGAAGACGGGATCGACGTCTCCGAGCTGGAGTTGACCCACTACCGCCTGAACAAGCGCGCCGAACACCAACTCAACCTCGGCGAAGAGGGTGAGGACTACGACGGCCTCAAACCCCTCTCCGACGTCGGCTCTGGCAAGCCCCACGACCCGGAGAAGAAACGCCTCTCCGAGATCATCGACCAGCTCAACGACCTCTTCGGCGCCGAAGTGAGCGACGAAGACAAACTCCAGTTCGCCAACGGCATCGCCGACCGCATCCGCCGCGACGAGTCCGTGATGGCCCAGGTCGAGAACCACAGCCCCGACCAAGTGATGCACGGCCTGTTCCCCAAACGCGTCACCGACACCGTCCTCGACGCCATGACCGACCACGAAAAACTCTCCATGCAGGTCCTGGACGATCCCGAACGGCAACGTGACTTCGCCCTGCTGATCCTGCGCCTGCTGACCGCGGGCACAGGCGATCAAGGACAGACCGCCACGAGGATCGGTCGATGATGATCGCTCTCACTCATGCGGCGCGACTCTTCCCGTCGCGTTCCCGGTCGGAGCGACGGGCTGAGCCGTCGATACCGCTCCCCGACCAGCTTGCCAGCTACGATATGCACGCCAAGCGCGCAGGTGCTCCCTTCGCAGCGCCTGGCGGGTATATCGGAGTTATATGGAATCCGTATGGCTCCAATACCCCCGATTCTGTCTAACAAACCGATATGCGCGAAGAGGTGATCAGAAGTGCAACTAAAGTACGATTCAAGAATAGAGGGTGAGTTTGAAGGCTGGAACGGTGATCGTGTCTTCGAGCTCACGAATGGTAGTAAATGGCAGCAGAAGAGGCACAAGTACAAGTATAGATACAAGTATCGTCCAAAAGCAAAGATTTGGCAGGACGGCAGTACCCACTATCTTGAAGTCGACTGTATGAATGAAAATATCGAGGTTCGGCGAGTCTATTGAATCATCAGGTGCGGACAGGTTTGACGCATAACACGTCGCTCAAGTTCGTTCCGACCCTATCGGTCCTCCATCGGACGCGCGTGCGCGCGCCGATTAGCTAAATCGTTAGAGCGAAAAACGAATGAACGAACTTGCGATCGCTGTCGTCGTAATCCTATTCCCAGGCCTGATTGCCGCTGTAATCTGCGACAAGATCACTGTTCATTCGCCACGATGGGGCTCGTTCAAGTACAGCGTCTACTCGTTTGTTTTGGGAGTATCATCCTACGTAGCGTTGCAAGGGATTGTCTACATTTGGAACTGGTTTTCTGGTTTGTTCGTGCCGACGGTTTCGTTTGTATCGAAAACCCTGGACGTCTGGACAATCGTAACAACGCAGACAGTCTCCATTGATCCTTCTGAGGTGTTTTGGGCAACTATTTTATCGCCTGTCATCGCCGTCTTGGCTGCGTTCACCGTAAATCATAAAATTATCCATAAAGCTGCGCAAAGATTGCGCGTATCTGGCAAGTACGGTGATGAGAATCTATTTTCATTCTTTCTCAACGCCCAAGATATTAATTGGGTCTATGTGCGCGATATTCCAAGCAAGTTGACGTATCAGGGGCGCGTCGTCTCGTTTTCCGAAGCAGATGACATGCAAGAGCTTGTACTGTCAGAAGTAACGGTCTTCGCATACGAGACATCCGACGAGTATTACTCCGTTCCACTGCTGTATCTGTCGAAAGAGCGTGGATCGTTTATTATTGAAGCAATTCCACAGCAACTACTGGAGGCAGAAGATGAAAAAGAAGCCCATTAATGAGGGCCTTACCCGTGGAGGAATAAAGGGTGGCGTCCAAAAGGGTAATACGAAACCAATTCCGACCCAGAATGTTAGGCCCTCTGGGCCGCCCCCAGCGCCCACACCGAAGAAGACGTGAGACATGCGCTCTAGCCAGGCATTCCTCCGACGGATCAGGCGCTGCGCGCCCGGTCCGCGGCCGAACGCGGCCGTTAGATGAGTAAGGAACCAAATGGGTACATCATCAAATATTACAGTCGTCAACTCCTTGGAAGACTACGTGCGTGCTATCAATGGAATCCAGGTGCGCAAGGACCGGGTAATAGCGTTTCGTGGCCACAACAAATGTGGTGAGTACGAACCTCAACCGCTTGTGTATCGTGAGCCGGAGTATATAGCGAATGAACCTGAGCTGATTCGTGAGTCAATAGCAAGGTCGCCGGATGACTTCGTGTCGGATCAAAACTTCTTGGAAAGATTGGTGAGGTTGCAACACTACGGCCTCCCTACGAGGTAAGTCGGATAGACGGGGTCGGACCACGGTAACCGACTGAGAAAACGACAGAATATTGGGAACTGAGCCCTAAATCGGGGCTTAAAGCGGCAATTGCCGTTTACAAATGGCCATTCCAGGGAGGGAAGCCATGCCACGCGCGCATTGCCATAAGCTGCCGGGCCATGTCTGGCATGTCACGTATCGTTGTCACAAACAGGAGTTCCTGCTCAAGTTTGCCCGTGACCGGAGGCTCTGGCTGTACCAGGTACGCCAGCGTTACGGACTCTGTGTGCTGAACTACATAGTGGCCTCCAACCATGTTCACCTGTTGGTGCGCGATGAGGGCAAAGGCGAGATTGCGCGTTCCATGCAGTTGATCGCGGGCCGGGTCGGCCAGTCATACAACCGGCGTAAGGCGCGTAAGGGCGCTTTCTGGGAAGACCGCTACCATGCCACTGCCGTGGAGAACGGAACCCAACTCGCGCGCTGCCTGGTATACATCGACCTGAACATGGGGCGGGCGTGGTGAAGCATCCATCGGAGTGGGAGACCAGCGGCTATCGGGAGACCCAGGCGCCGCCGGATCGTGACCGTGGGCGATCGTGGTCCGACCTTTGCCTAAAGGGCTGGCGAGCGGCGCCGAGCCCAGCCAGCGACCCGGGTACCTGCGTTCGGACTACCATCCTGCTGCTCGTAGTCGCGGTAGGGAACCGGTCGTATATGGACGAAGTGCACCGGGCTCTGGGGGTACGGTCGCCGGCTCGGCAGGTCGGCAGGTCGGCAGGTCGGCAGGTCGGCAGGTCGGACAGGCGGGGGACACCGCGTGGGTTCGCGACGATAGGGCGAGTTATCCGGTAGATCAGCGGTTTTGATCCCGAAATCGGCCCGATAAGCGTCCCACTGGAGGGTGTGTCCGGTATAAGGCGCTTGGAGTCAATGAGTTATTGTGGTCCGACCCTGGCTATTCCTTGGATGTTCGGCAGTAGTTCGCGGGCATGAGGTCAGGAGCCGCCGGGCGGTGGCTCCTCGACCAGCTCGCGATGGACGATCACGGCGTTCGTGCCCGGCCGGATGTGTTTGCCGCGCGCCTCGAAATGCGCACGAGTGACCGCTGCCCCGTAGAGCAGGATCAACGAGGAATAGTTGACCCAAATTAGCAGTAATGCCAGCGAGCCGGCCGCTCCATAAGTGGAGGCAGTCGCGGTATTGGCGATGTACATCGCGATCAGCGAACGGCCCACGGTGAACAGGATCGCGGTAATAAAGGCGCCGGCCAGCACATCGCGCCAGCGCAGTACAACATCGGGCAGGACCTTGAAAATCGCGGCGAACAGCAGCGTGACGATGACGAGGGAAACGAAGATTTCCATGCCTTCCATGGCCCAAATCGGCACCGGCATCCACTGGTCGGCAAAGTTCATCACCAGATGCATCGCCACGCTGAGCAGCAGCGACACCATCAGCACGAAACCGATAGCCAGCACGATGGTTAGCGAGAGTACGCGTGCCTTGAAAAAGATCCACAGGCTGTTTTTCGACGGGCGCGGTGCCACGTCCCATATCTGGTTGAGCGATTGCTGCATCTGGGCAAAGACTGTGGTCGCACCGACGACGATCGCTACGATGCCCAACAGCGTCGGCCAGATGCCGCTCTGCTCGATCTGGGAGTTGACGACCGCAGTCTGCACCACCTCGGCAGCCTGCGGCCCCAGCACTTCCTCGAGCTGGGCCATTAGTTCGCCCCTGGCAGCCTGCTCGCCCAGCACCAGCCCGACGATGGCCACCACAACGATGATGACCGGGGCGATCGAGAAGACGGTAAAAAATGCCAGAGCAGCGGCATAAATGAAGGCCTGGCTTTGCAGCCAGTGTCCTGCCGCCGCAGCAAGGATTGCCCCCCAGTATCGCAGCGGCGAGGGAATCTTTTGCACGATGCGCTCTTTGATGAGCCTGATACGCTCTTTCATGACCCAAGCATCTCGTAGATAACGGGGTCGGACCATGTTAACTGATGGAAACGGCGAAGGAAGACGCCGAATTGGGGCCCGAGTTTTGGCTTAAAACTGCAATTTCTGTCTTCAAATGGCCATTCCAGGGAGGGAGGCCACAAAGGTCTCTGGGCCGCAACCTTGCCGTTTGCCCTTTCTGAAGCGGATGTACGCCGAGCCGGTGATTGTTTCCCCTCAGGATCGGGTGCGATCCAGACTCCGTGGCGGTACCTGTTCTCCGTGCCCTGGGTGTATCAGGAAATAGAGCCGGAGTTTGCTCGCGATGCATTGGAGTCGGATCGGATCCAGGGACGGGCGGCGGACCTGCGAGCGCGCAAGGGGGTCTAGGCTCGGATTTGTCAGGCCGGCATACGGGCAGAAGGCAATGGCATAAGGTGAGGGTTGCCCCCGGGCACGCTGCTTCGCCTTCTCGGGGCGTGCATCAAACGATAACCGGCGTGGGAGTCAGATCCGGGCGGATTAGTCGTCGGCGTTGTCATCCTTGTCTTTCTTGCCGCTCGGGGTGATGGTCCGTCCGACAGCGGCAGCGGTCTTGCCGGTTGCCTTGACGGTCCCGGTAGTGACACTGACGGCGGCGCTGCCGGCCGTGCTGGCGACCTTGACTGCCGTGCAGCCACTGGCCATCGGCAGGGTCACGGCGAGGATGATGAGCATGCGCGTGAAATGGTGCTTTGGCATTGGGAAGCCTTTCGGCATGGATATGGGCAACAGGTTAGACCGATCCCCGGAGCCTGAAAAGGGACGTGTAACCACCAAGTAGCGATGTGCCTTTCCGGGACATGCCCGCCGTGACTCCGCGGGCCGCCGCCAGGGGCGGTTCGGCTCGGGTCTGGTTCCGGCGGGGTGGGCGGCAAGGGCGGATCGAGCGTTTTGGAGGAGCTCACGGTGCATGTGGAGCGGGGCTGAGTCGCGTTCTACTCGCCTTGCACCGTGATCGTGAGCTTGCGGGTGTGGGCGGCGTAGCGGTGTTCCCAGAGGAAGAGGCCCTGCCACGTGCCGAGGATCAGGCGGCCCTGGCCGACGGGGACGGTCAGGTCGTTGTGCGTGAGCATGGCGCGGGCGTGGGCGGCCATGTCGTCGTCGCCTTCCATGTCGTGGCGGTAGGCGGGGTCGCCGTCCGGGGCCATGCGTTCGATCAGGGTCTCCAGGTCATGGCGGACGTCGGGATCGGCGTTCTCGGTGACGAGCAGGGAGGCGCTGGTGTGATGCTGGAAGACGTGGCAGGTGCCGGTGGTGATGCCGGAGGCGCGCACGATGTGCTCCACGGCGGTGGTGATGTCGTGGGTGCCGCGGCCTCGGGTCTGCTGGGTCAGGGTGTCCTGGTAGACGGCCATGCGCTTCCTCGAATGCAAACAAAAAAGCGCCCGTAGGCGCTTGATTGGTCGTTCTAAATTGGTGGAGGCGGCGGGAATCGAACCCGCGTCCGCAAGACCTCCGCCTTCGGCTCTACATGCTTATTCTGTCTTTTAATTTAACCAGCGACTACCCGACAGGCAGGGAATGTAGCTGGCGATCCCGGTTTAGTTTTAATGGATCCACGCCGGGCGCGCTTCACCACGATCTTATGAGAGTCGACGCCCGATACTGGACGCATAAGAACGGCTCCAGTCGGACGGCATCTACCGGTTTTTAAGCGGCGAGTGCGTAGTTGTCGTCGTTGGCAACTATTTTTTTGCAGTGGTTTTTACGAGGTCCACTACAGCCTCGGCATGCACCTCAGGTTTCGCGACCCGCGTCGAAGCCATGTCGCCCCCAAGTACTACATGGACAGGGTAACGCATCGGGAGTTCCTCAACCAGCGCAATTGCGGTCACGTACCGGTCCCGCGCGGCAGGCGCCTCCGGTACAATGCGCGGCTTTCGGTACGTCCGGTTTCGAGGAAGCGCAATGCGGGTTGTGGAAGGGGGCGCGGCGGTCTCGCCGTTTCGGCTGCGGGCTCTGGAGGCAGGGCTGCGGGCAAGCGTACCGGGCGCCGGCCCGCTGGCGGCACGGTTTATCTATTTCGTGGAGACGCGCCGCCGGCTGGGGCCGGACGAGGAGGCGGTGCTGGCGCGCCTGCTGCGCGAGGGCGACGCCTGGGAGGCCCCCGAGTTTGCGGTGGAACGCGAACTGGTGGTGATCCCGCGCTTTGGCACGATCAGCCCGTGGTCGTCCAAGGCCACCGAGATTGCCCACCATGCCGGGCTGGAGGACGCGGTCGAGCGCATCGAGCGCGGCATCCACTGGCAGATCGGGGGTGAAGCGGCGGCGAGCGCAGATCTGGAGGCGCTGGCCGACCTGCTCCACGATCGCATGACCGACGCGGTGATCGAGGACCCGGCGGCCGCCGCCCAACTCTTTCACAACGAGACGCCACGGTCGTTGGGGCGTGTGGAGCTGGGCGAGGATGCTCGCGCGGCGCTGGAGCGCGCGAATGGCGAGCTGGGCCTGGCGCTGTCCCCCGACGAGATCGATTACCTGGCCGATGGGTTCTCCGCGCTTGGGCGCGCGCCGACCGATGCCGAACTGATGATGTTCGCGCAGGCCAACTCGGAACACTGCCGCCACAAGATCTTCAATGCAGCCTGGGTGCTGGATGGCGAGGCGGATGAGCGCACGCTGTTCGGCATGATTCGCCAGACCCATGCACGCCATCCCGAGGGCGTGTTGTCCGCCTACAGCGACAATGCATCGGTGATCGCCGGGCATGACGGGACGCGCCTGACGCCGGATGCGATTACCGGCGAGTATCGTCGCGAGTCGCTGGATCTGGCGATCCTGATGAAGGTCGAGACGCATAACCATCCGACTGCCATCTCGCCGTTTCCCGGGGCTGCGACCGGCTCCGGTGGCGAGATTCGCGACGAGGGCGCCACGGGGCAGGGGTCCAAGCCCAAGGCGGGGCTGACCGGGTTCTCCGTGTCCAACCTGCGGATCCCGGGCTTCGAACAGCCCTGGGAGCGGGATTTTGGCCGTCCTGGCCGGATCGAGAGCGCGCGCCAGATCATGCTGGACGGCCCGATCGGCGCGGCTGCGTTTAATAATGAGTTCGGGCGGCCGGCGCTGGCTGGCTACTTTCGCACCCTGGAGATGGCGCTGCCGGATGCCGCGGGTGGCGAGACCCTGTACGGCTACCACAAGCCGATCATGCTGGCCGGCGGGGTCGGCTCGATCCGTGGCGAGCATGTGCACAAGCAGGATGTGCCGGCCGGTACCCCGATCGTGGTCCTGGGCGGTCCGGCGATGCTGATCGGCCTGGGCGGCGGGGCGGCCTCGTCCATGGCGAGCGGTGCGAGTTCGGAGCAGCTGGACTTCGCCTCGGTGCAGCGCGGCAACCCGGAGATGGAGCGGCGCTGTCAGGAAGTGATCGACCGGTGCACGGCCCTGGGTGCCGGCAATCCCATCTTGTCGATCCACGACGTAGGTGCGGGCGGGTTGTCCAACGCCATTCCGGAGATCCTGGATGACGCCGGGCGCGGTGGGGTGATCCAGTTGCGCGACCTGCCGACGGCCGAGCCGGGGCTGTCGCCGATGGAGCTGTGGTGCAACGAGGCGCAGGAACGCTACGTGCTGGCGATTGCCAGCGAACACCTGGAGACGTTCCGTACTCTGGCGGCGCGCGAGCGCGCCCCGTTCGCGGTGGTGGGCGAGGCCACGGACGAGGGGCACCTGAAGGTCGAGGACGACCTGTTCCACGAACCGCCGGTGGACATGCCCATGGGCATGTTGCTGGGCAAGATGCCGTTAATGACCCGCGAGGACCAACGCCGGGCGCCGCCGGTGACGGACTTCGACCCGGAGGCCTGTCCGTTGGCGGAGGCCTTGGAGCGCGTGCTGCACATGCCTTCGGTCGCGGCCAAGCACTTCTTGATCACGATCGGGGATCGCAGCGTGGGTGGTCTGGTCGCGCGCGATCAGATGGTCGGTCCCTGGCAGGTGCCGGTGGCGGACTGCGCCGTCACGCTGACGGATTTCGATGGGTATACCGGCGAGGCGATGGCCATGGGCGAGCGCACGCCGCTGGCGATCCTGTCGGCGCCGGCCTCCGGGCGCATGGCGATCGGCGAGGTGGTGACCAACCTGGCCGGGGCCGATATCGACGGCACGCAGGCGATTCGCCTCTCGGCTAACTGGATGGCCGCCGCCGGGGTGCCGGGCGAGGACGCCAACCTGTTCGACACCGTGCGCGCCATTGCCGAGGACCTGTGCCCGGCACTGGGGATCTCGATCCCGGTAGGCAAGGACTCGCTGTCCATGCGCACGGTATGGGAGACCGAGGACGGGCAGGCGCGGCACATGCACGCGCCGGTATCGCTGATCGTGTCGGGCTTTGCCCGGGTCGCGGATGCACGCCGGACCCTGACGCCGCAGCCTGACCCGGCGGCGGATGACCGGCTGTGGCTGATCGATCTGGGCGAGGGTCACGCGCGCATGGGCGGCTCGGCGCTGGCCCAGGGTTACGGGCATGTCGGCGAGACCGCTCCGGACGTGGTGGACGCCGGTCGTCTGCGCGCCTTCTTCGACGCCATCGGCACCCTGCGCCGCAATGGCCTTTTGCGCGCCTACCATGACCGCTCCGACGGCGGACTGGTCACCACGTTGCTGGAGATGGCCTTTGCCGGGCGTTGTGGGCTGGATGTGGAAATCCCCGGTGGCCAGCCGGTAGCGGCCTGGCTGTTTAACGAGGAACTGGGTGCGGTGGTCCAGATGGCCGCAGGCGCCGAGTCGGCGCTGCGCGACGCCCTGGCGGAGGCCGGGCTGGAGGCGCACCTGCACCCGGTGGCGCGCCTGCGCAAGGATGAACAGGTTCTGATCCGCCAGGACGGGCGGGATCTGTTCATCGGTGACCGTGCCGGCCTGCAGCGCCAGTGGCAGGCAACCTCGGCGCGTATGCAGCGGCTGCGCGATGATCCGGAGTGTGCCGACGAGGAGCTCGCGCGGGTGGAGGCCGATGGCGGTCTGCAGCCGCGGGTGAATTTCGATCCGGCCGAGGATGTCGCCGCGCCGATGATCGCGCGCGGCGAACGTCCGCGCATTGCGATCCTGCGCGAGCAGGGGGTCAACGGGCAGCTGGAGATGGCGGCGGCCTTCGAACGCGCCGGGTTTGCCCCGGTGGACGTGCACATGACCGACCTGCTGGACGGGCGCCAGGACCTGGGTTCGATGCAGGGGATGGCGGTCTGCGGCGGGTTCTCCTACGGCGACGTGCTGGGTGCTGGTGGTGGCTGGGCGCAGACCATCCTGAATCATCCGGCCCTGCGCGATGCCTTCCAGGGCTTCTTCGAGCGCCCCGAGACCTTCACGCTGGGGGTCTGCAACGGCTGTCAGATGCTTTCGCATCTCGCACCGCTGGTCCCGGGGGCCGATCACTGGCCGCGCTTCGTGCGCAACCGTTCCGAGCAGTTCGAGGCGCGCCTGTCGCAGGTGCGCATCGAACCAGGCCCGGCGGTGCTGCTTGATGGAATGGCCGGCTCGGTGCTGCCGGTCGTGGTCTCGCACGGGGAGGGGCAGACCCGGTATGCCGATGGGGTCCCGGTTCACGATCAGGCTGCGTTGCGCTACGTGGAGGCCGATGACACCCCGGCAACGGTTTATCCGGCCAACCCGAATGGCTCCGCCGGCGGGGCCACGGGGTTCGCCAGTGAGGATGGGCGCGCGCTGATCATGATGCCGCACCCGGAACGGGTGTTCCGCGGCGTGCAGCACAGCTGGCACCCGGCGGACTGGGGCGAGGATGGCCCGTGGTTGCGACTGTTCCGTAATGCCCGGGTGTTCGTTGGCTAAGGCCTCGATGGTCTATAACGGAAACATTTGTTCCGGCGACGAGGGAGGCGGGAGCGCACATGGATGACGCCAGTCAGGACGAGTTTCTCGGCGAGGACCTGCGTGTGACGACCGCGCTGATGATCGGTCCGTCGGCCCGGCCCGCTACCGATCCGGTGCTGGCGCAGCGCCTGATCGAGAGCCTGGACCTGTTCGACGACGCACACCCGCGCGGGGCGATGCCGCATGAGGACGAGTCCTCGCCCGAGGTGCAGCGCCTGGAACACAAGCTGGATCTGTTGTTGCATCTGGTCGCGGAGTCACTCCACCCCGATCGCCCCGATCCGGTGGAGGTGACGCTCAGTGGTCACGGGATTGCGCTGCCAGCGGGCACGTTGCCGGAAGATTGTGACCGCGTGGAGGTCTATCTCAGCCGCCTGTTGCCCCAGCCCTGCGTCCTGGGCGTCGAAAGTCCGACGACACGCGGAGGCCTGCAGATGACTCGCTGGACAGGGGTTGAAGGTCCCCTGGAAGAGGCGATTGGTCGCTGGATCTTCCGGTTGCATCGCCGCGAAGTCGCCGAGAAACGCCAGAAAGTTGACGGCAATCGCAACTAGGCTGGATACTGTGAACTCGATCACACCATTGGATGCCGGCCGGGACCTTTCTCGGGTGGGGGCATCCGTTCGCGGCAATCGGGGCACAGCGGTATGCGGGATCCTGGGGAACAACAGCAGGCGATGCGCATTGCACTTAGCGGCGATGCGGGAGCCGCGGACGCAACACGGGCGATCCTGAACTGCCTCGGTTGCGTGGCCGAGACCCACAGCAACCCCACTGACCTGATGGACGGCACGTCCGCCGCAGCCGTGTGGCTTTGCGGGCCTGCCGCCGACCTCTCCGCGCGGCTGCAGGGACCGCGCGGCGATTCGGCGCTGATTGTCGTGCAGCCGACTGATGGTGGCCAGGTGCAGGCCGACGGAGTGGACTGCATCGTCGAGCATCCGCTCTCGATTGGCCGGGTTTCTCAGGTCCTCCAGTGGCTGCGCTTCGGTCGCGAGCCGGGGTACGACGATATCCCCGGGCTGGTCGGGTCGCACCCGACCATGCAGGCGGTCAAGCGCCTGGTCGGGCAAGTGGCGCGGACCGATGCCACCGCGCTGATCCTGGGCGAGACCGGATCCGGCAAGGAGGTCGTGGCCCGCGCGATCCACAATGCCTCCGAGCGCGCGGACAAGCCGTTTGTGGCAGTCAACTGCGGCGCCATCCCGGCGGAACTGCTGGAGAGCGAGCTGTTCGGCCACGAGAAGGGGGCATTTACGGGCGCCTTCACCGCGCGCGCCGGCCGTTTTGAACTGGCCGAGGATGGCACGCTGTTCCTGGACGAGATCGGCGACATGCCGTTGCCGATGCAGGTGAAACTGCTGCGCGTATTGCAGGAGCGGGTGTTCGAACGGGTCGGCTCCAACAAGTCGATCCCGGCCCGCGCGCGAATCATCGCGGCCACCCACCGGAATCTGGATGCCGCGGTGGCGGATGGCAGCTTCCGGCAGGATCTTTTTTTCCGCTTGAGTGTATTTCCGATCGAGATGCCGCCGCTGCGCGAACGCACCAGCGACATGCCGCTGTTAATCGCCGCTCTGGAAGACCGGCTGCGCGAACAGGGCATGGCCCCCGCCCATCTGACGCCGGCGGTGGTTGCCCACCTGGGACAACTCGAGTGGCCGGGCAATATCCGCGAGCTGGCGAATCTGCTGGAGCAGATGGCCATCATCTATCCGGATTTACCGGTGGACCTGGCGCAGCTGCCACGGCGGGTTCGTCCGGACGGGATCGAGGATCTGACCCTGCCGCCGACCACGCCGAAGGGTCTCGAAGGTGGCTCCGCTGCGGGCGCCAACCTGCTGGCCGGTGGTCTGCCACCGGAGGGCGTCGATCTGCGCAGTTTCCTCAACGACCTCGAACGCGACATGATCACCCGCGCCCTGGACGAGACCGGGCACGTGGTGGCGCGCGCCGCACGCCGTCTGGGCATGCGTCGGACCACCCTGGTTGAGCGCATGCGCAAGTTCGGGCTGGGCAAGGCCTGAGAAGACGCGGATGCGGGCGTGAACGCGCCCGGACACGGGTGTTTTCAATGGGACGGAATCCCGTCACCTGATGGAGCCGAAATCGGCAACCCTCGCGTCATAGGCTTGACGGGTCCCGCGTCGAGCCAGATAAAACCCCTATAACTCAATAGCCTGTTTGAATGGCTCGATTTTTGCTGGATCTCTCCCGAATCGATACGGGAAGACCTTCATGTCGCGAGCCACGATCCTGCTGGTGGATGCCGAACCCGAGCTGCGAGAGGCCGTGGTCCAGGTGCTGGCCACGATCCCGCGGGTGCGTCTGCAAACGTGTACTGCCGACGAGCTGGTGCAATCTGTGGAGGTGTCCGCCCCGGCAGTCATCCTGCTGGCGCACCCTGCGGAGCGGTCCCTGGATGCCCTGCCGCAAGCCACGGCAGCGTTGGCGGCAGTCAGCCGCGAGGCGAGCCAGGATCAGGAACTGGCCGCAATGCGACACGGGCTGGAGGCCCACTTCGCGCTCCCGCTTATGGCGGAGGAGCTGGCCGGGTGGCTGCGACCGCGGGTGCGGCCGGAGCCGTCGCTCGAGGTCCCTGCATTGGTGACACGCAGTGCCGTGATGCGCGGCATCGATCGCTTTGTTACGCGAATTGCCGGCAGCACGGCGACGGTCTTTGTTACCGGTGAGTCGGGGGTGGGCAAGGAAGTCCTGGCGCGTCAGCTGCACGCGCGCTCGCCGCGGCGGCGCGGACCATTCGAAGCGATCAACTGTGCCGCACTCCCCGAGGCGATGCTCGAGGCCATGCTGTTCGGGCATGCCAAGGGGGCCTTTACCGGCGCGGTCGAGGCGCGACCGGGCAAGTTTGTGCGCGCCGACGGCGGCACGCTGCTGCTGGACGAAGTGACGGAGATCCCGGTGCATTTGCAGGCGAAGCTGCTGCGTGCGCTGCAGGAGCGCGAGGTCGAGCCGCTGGGTGGGCGGCGCCCACAACGCGTGGACGTGCGCGTGATCGCCACCTCCAATCGGGATTTGCGCGAGGCCGTGGCCGAAGGGCATCTGCGCGAAGACCTGTACTACCGCCTGAACGTGTTTCCCCTTTGCATCCCGCCACTGCGAGAGCGTGCGGAGGATATCGTGCCCTTGGCCGAGGCCTTGCTCCGACGTCTGAGTGGCGGTCGGCTCCAGGCCCTGGACGACGGCGCACAGCGACGGCTGCGCGAACACGACTGGCCGGGCAACGTGCGTGAACTGGCGAACGTGATGGAACGCGCGGTCACGCTGCATGACAGCGCGGATCCGCGGGTGAGTGCGGAGTCGGTTTGGCTTGATGCGGACATGGTGAACCCCTGGAGTACCGGGGCGGGCGAGGTGACCACCGGGGCGCATTCGATGCCGAATGACGAGAACCCGACACCGATGCTGGAGCAGACCCTGCAGACGCAGGAGAGCCGGGTGATCATGAACGTCCTGCGCGAATCCGGTGGGCGCCGCAAGGAGGCCGCCGACCGGCTGGGAATCAGCCCCAGAACATTGCGTTACAAGATTGCGCGTCTGCGCGAGCACGGCTTCGCGGTGCCCGCGTCGGGCTAATGTTTGGTCGTCTGGCATATGGATTGCTTGAGAGTTTCCATCGAATACGAGAATACGACGGGCCCGTCCTGGTCGGTCGACCGGCGTAACGAGACGCCCCGGGGGTAGTGATCATGAGCGAGATGCAGATCCAGAACGTCCTGCAGCAGATGCGTCAGCTGACGCAGGCCAACGGCGTGGACAACGCGAATGCGGCCCAGCAGACGCGCGAACCCCAGCGCGCCGGCGGTGCGGACTTCCAGAATGTCCTGACGGAGTCGCTGCGGGGTGTCAATCAGGTGCAGCAGCAGGCGACCGATCTGCAGACGCGCTTCGAGCTGGGCGACGAGAATGTGAGCCTGCCGCAGGTGATGACCGCGATGAGCAAGTCCGGTATCGCCTTCGAGGCGACCAACCAGGTGCGCAACCGTCTGCTGACGGCGTATCAGGAAATCATGCGGATGCAGGTCTGATCGGCCGATCGGGCTGAGGGAGAGAACGGACGATGGCCGACAATGCACAATCCCTTCCCGCGGTGGTGACCGGCGGGATCAAGGAGTTTAACGGGATGCCTGCGGGCCGCCAGCTGGCCCTGATCGGCATGCTGGCGGGTGCCATTGTGGTGATCGTGGCGCTGCTGTACTGGGCGCTCCGCCCGACCTACGTACCGCTGTTCCCGCGCATGGATGCGGAGGATGCGGCGGAGGTCGTGCAAGTCCTTTCGCAGGCCGGTATCCAGTATCAGGTCGATTCCATGACGGGGCAGGTGAAGGTGCCCCAGGGCGAGGTGGCTGGCGCGCGGCTGCAGTTGGCCGGCGAAGGGTTGCCGCGTTCGGGCGACATGGGCTTCGAGCTGCTGCAGGAGGATACCGGCCTGGGTACCAGCCGGATGATCGAGGGGGCGCGCCACCACCGGGCGATGGAGGGCGAGCTGGCGCGTACCGTGGCATCGCTGGACGCAGTGGACCGGGCGCGTGTGCACATTGCCGAGGGTGAGCAGTCGGTGTTCGTGCGTGATCGGCGCCCGGCCAGCGCGTCGGTGGTCGTGCATCTGCGCGGCGGGCGGTCCCTGAGCGACTCGCAGGTCGGCGCGATCGTGCATCTGGTCGCGTCCAGCACCTCTGATCTGGATCCCGATCGGGTCACCGTGGTGGACCAAAGCGGGAGGCTCCTGACCCAGGATGGCGGCGAGGCGGGGATGGGTGGTAGCGGCGACCGTCTGAGTTTCACCCGCGACGTGGAGACCCGCTATACCGACCGTATCCGTGACCTGCTGATTCCGATTGTCGGGCGCGACAAGGTACGGGTGCAGGTAAATGCGGACATCGACTTCTCGAGCGTCGAGCGCACCGAGGAACTGTATGACCCCGAGACGATTGCCCTGCGGTCCGAGCAGACCCGCGAGGACGAGCGCACGGGGCCCGAGGGCGGGATCGGCGGTGTCCCCGGGGCGCTGACCAACCAGCCGCCCGCTGGCGGGGTTGTTGGCGAGGAGGGCGAGGAGGGTGATGGCCCGCCCGCGGCGCTCCCGGGCAGCCGCAGCACGAATATCACCCGCAACTACGAGGTGGATCGCCGCATTAACCATATCCGCGAGATGCCGGGTGGCGTGCAGCGCGTGTCCACGGCCGTGGTGGTGGACTTCCGTCAGGACGTCAACGAGGACGGCGAGACCGTGCAGGTGGCGAGGGATGCGGAGGAACTGCAACGGATCGAGGCGCTGGTGCGCGAGGCGGTTGGATTCAATGCCGAACGCGGGGATACGATCAATGTGGTGACCGCCCCGTTCGAGGCGCCCATCGAGGCGCTGCCGGCGGACGAAATCGCTTTCTGGGAACAATCCTGGTTCCTCGAGGTGGTCAAGATCGTGGCGGCATTGATGCTGGCTCTGATCATCCTGTTGACCGTGGTGCGTCCGGCGATGAAACATTTGATGAAGCGGCCGGCCCCGCCGCCGCGGCGCGAGGAAGAACGCGAAGCGCTGACCGACGAATCCGGGGGCGGCGCGATGGGCATGGGGATGGGCCAGGGCGAGGGTTCGGCCGTGGCCGCGCTGACGGGTCCCAAGGGTCCGGATCAGCAGGAGATGGATCTGGATGCCGTGCGCGAGATGGTCCGCGAGGACCCCAAGCGCGTGGCACAGGTGATGAAGACGTGGTTGGGTGACGATGGCCGCTGACAAGAACGCCAAACAGGAAGGTGCCGAGCGCGCCGCCGTGTTCATGATGAGCCTCGGCGAGGAGGCCGCGGCCGAGGTCATGCGCCATATGGGGCCCAAAGAGGTGCAGAAGATCGGCACCGCCATGGCCGCGATGGACCGGATCTCCCGTAGCGACGTCAACGCCGCGCTGCATGAATTCTCCACCCACGTGCAGGAGCAGACCGCCCTCGGTGTGGGAGCGGACGAATATGTACGCAGCGTCATGGAGAGCGCGCTGGGTGACAAGGCCTCGGGTCTGATCGACCGCATCCTGCTGGGGCGCAACTCCAAGGGGATCGAGGCACTCAAGTGGCTGGACCCGCGTGCGATCGCCGACATGCTGCGCAATGAACACCCGCAGATCGTTGCCATCGTGCTGTCGCATCTCGACTCCGACCAGGCATCGGACACCCTGCAGTACCTGCCGGGACGCGTGCAGTCGGACATCGTGATGCGCATTGCGACCATGGACGGCGTGCAGCCTCAGGCCCTGCAGGAGCTGGACGAGATCCTCGACCGTCAGCTTTCCGGCAATGCCGCGAGCAAGACGTCGATGCTGGGCGGCGTGCGTTCGGCGGCCAACATCATGAACCTGATGGAGGGCTCGCGGGAGGCGGAGATCATGGACACGATCAAGGAGTCCGATTCCGATCTGGGTTCGCGCATCGAGGAAGAGATGTTCGTGTTCGAGAACCTGGTGGAGATCGAGGACCGCGGTATCCAGACGCTGATGCGCGAGATTCAGACGGAATCGCTGGTGCTCGCCATGAAGGGTGCCGACGACGACATGAAGGACAAGATCTTCCGCAACATGTCCAAGCGCGCCGCCGAGATGCTGCGCGAGGACCTCGAGGCCAAGGGCCCGGTCCGGGTCAGCGAGGTCGAGGCCGCACAGAAGGAGATCCTGTCCGTGGCCCGCCGGCTCGCGGAGAATGGCGATATCGTGCTGGGTGGCGGTGGTAGCGAGGCGATGTTGTGACCGACGCCCCGGCGGCCAGGCTTTACACCGACGCGGCGGCATCGCGGTGGGAGCCGCCGGAGATTGGCGACAATGGGATCCATCCCCCGCGTCGCCTGCCCACGGCCGCCGAGATCGAGGCGATCGAGGACGAAGCACGCAAGAACGGGTTCGAGGGTGGCTATGCCGAGGGGCATGAACTTGGCAAGCAAGAAGCCGAGAAGGCCACCCGGGCGCGCGAGGACAAGAAACTGCGGGAGACGGTGGCCCAGCTTGAATCCGTGGCCGGCGGGCTTGCCGACCCCCTGGCGGATGCCGCCGATGCCCTGGAGCCGGAGTTGCTGGCGCTGGTGACGGCGCTGGCGCGCAAGGTGGTCCAGAGCGAGCTGGAGACGCGACCGGAGCAGATCCGGACGGTCCTGGAGGGGGCATTGGCCCAGCTTCCGGGGCGCAACCAGGAGGTGCGGGTGCACTTGAACCCGGAGGACCAGGCGCTGGTCGAGGCCTATGGCGAGCGGGCGGATGCGCGGATCACCTGGGTCCCGGACCCGGGCCTTGCGCGCGGTGGTTGTCGCCTCGAGTCGGGCGCGGCGAGTGTCGACGCAAGCCTCGAGCGGCGGCTGCAGCACGCGGTGGAAGCCCTTTGGGATGGCGAGTATCCGGAGACGGATGGCGCGCCGGATGAGGAAGATAATCAGCCCGCCGATTCCGTGGACAGCGCGGCCCCGGAGGATTCATGAGTACTCCGATCGACGAGGTGCGCCGCAAGGGCCGCGAACGGCTGAGTAGCGGCTTGCTGGACCGTCTCCAGCAGTCGCGCGGGCGGGTCGAGCGGGTCAATCCGCCGCAGTCGGAGGGCCACCTGTCGCGCCTGACCGGCCTGACACTGGAAGCGGAAGGCCTGCGCTTGCCCATTGGGGGGCGCGCGCTGATCCACGGCGAGAACGGAGACACGGTGCCGGCCGAGGTCGTCGGCTTCCAGAATGAACGTACCTTCCTGATGCCCGAGGAACTCGCAGCGGGCCTGACGCCGGGCGCGCGCATCGAGCCGCTGGACAACCAGCGTCAGATTCCGGTCGGGGAGGGGCTGCTGGGCCGGGTGATCGATGCCAACGGGCAGCCCCTGGACGGGAAGGGCCCGATCCGTACCCACGACTTTGGCCTGCTGGCCGGACGGCCGATCAACCCGCTGCAACGTGCACCGGTACGGGAGCCGCTGGATGTCGGGATCCGTGCAATCAATGGCCTGCTGTCGGTGGGTCGTGGTCAGCGCCTGGGTCTGTTCGCCGGATCCGGGGTCGGCAAGAGTGTGCTGCTGGGGATGATGACCCGCAACACGACGGCGGACGTGATCGTGGTGGGCCTGATCGGCGAGCGCGGGCGGGAGGTGAACGAGTTCATCCACGAGATCCTCGACGAGGAATCGCGCACGCGCACGGTGGTGGTCGCGGTGCCGGCCGACCAGTCGCCGCTGCTGCGCCAGCACGGGGCCTGGGTGGCCACTGCGGTTGCGGAACATTTCCGCGACCAGGGCCTGCACGTGCTGTTGCTGATGGATTCCCTGACCCGCTTTGCCCAGGGCGCCCGAGAGATCGCGATGGCGATCGGCGAGCCACCGGCCTCCAAGGGCTATGCGGCATCGGTATTCGCGCGCCTGCCGCAACTGGTGGAGCGTGCCGGCAACGGCGACGTAGGTGGCGGCTCGATTACCGCCTTCTACACCGTGCTGGCCGAGGGCGATGACCAGAACGATCCGATTGTGGACGCCGCGCGCGCGATCCTGGACGGCCACGTAGTGCTCTCGCGCGAGGTAGCGGAGACCGGGCGTTACCCGGCGATCGACGTTGGCGCATCGATTTCGCGCGTAATGTCCTCGCTGATCTCGCCGGAGCACGAGCGCGCAGCGCGGCGCTTCCGCGACCTTGCCACGACCTACATGCGCAACCGCGATCTGATCGCGGTGGGGGCCTATCGCAAGGGCGCCGACCCGCACCTGGACGAGGCGGTGGTGATGCACGAACGCCTGGAGGCGTATTTGGCGCAGGGTCGCGAAGAGGCCGTCGGCTTTGACCGGTCGCGGGATGACCTGTTGGCGCTGGTCGGCGGGGCGGCATGAACCCGAAGCGCCTGGAACGACTGTTGCGCCTGCGCCGGATCGAGGAAAGCGAGGCGACCCGGCAGCTGGGCGAACGTCTGCAGCAACTGGATGGCATCGCCGGTCAGCGCGAGCGCCTGGAAACCTATCAGCGCGAGTATCTGCAGGCGACCCTGCCGGATGACGCCAACGCCCTCAAGTGGCTGGCGGGCATGCGCGACCAGTTGCGCTCGGCGCTGGAGCAGCAGGATCTGCGGATCCAGGCGGCGGAGTCGCAGGTGGAGACCGCGCGCCAGGAGTGGCTGGAGCGTCACCGCAACTGCCTGTCGCTGGAGAAGCTGCTGCAGCGCCGGAAGGCCGAGACGGCGCTGCACGACGCCCGGCGCCAGCAGACCGAACAGGACATGTGGGCGACCCGCCAGGCCTATGCGCGCGAGGAAGACGCCCGTTGGCAGGGTTCTTGAATGGACCGTGAATATCGATTGAGGCAAGGGCCCGGGGATGACCCCGGCATACCGAGGATCCGGACATGATCGCGACACAGAACACCGGTCAGGGAATGTTGCCGCTGCTGCAACTGCTGGGCGGCGGGGGCTCACTGCAGGACCTGGACGACCTGAAGGGGCTGGACGGCGGCCTGAAGGGGCTGAAGGGCAAGGACGGGGAGGGGTTCCTCGCGGTCCTGGAGCCGCAGATGGAGGCCTTGCTGGCGAACCTGGGCGTGCCCGCCGACGAGCTGGAAGGGCTGGATCTGGAGGCCATGCTGGCGCGACTGCAGAATCTCCTCGACGGGCAGGAGTTCGCCGCGGGCGACGAGGCGGGTGGCAAGGGCTTGCCGGTGGCCAGCCTGATGGCAGCAGTGCAGGAACCGGGGCGTGTGGACGCGGCCCGCGGGGAGGCGGGCGCCTCTGGCCGCGGTGGCGCCGAGGGCCAGGCGTTGCCGGTCAAGCCCCTGCCTGCGGCCGTCATGCGCCTGTTTGTCGAGGCCAGCCAGGCGGCGGGCGGTCGCGACGGCCTGGCCGCATTGAAGCCCGAACTGCTTGGCGTCCAGGGCGGGTTGTCGCGGGAGAACGTGCTCGATGTCCTCGCCCAGTGGATGACCCAGGGCGGCGGGGACGACGAGTCGCGCCGCGGGCGTACGGATCCCCTGGGGGGCGTCCTGCCGGCTCTCTCCGGTTTGCAGGCCGAGGGGGCGGAGGCCGCGCGCGCGCTGCCGCGACTGGACCTGACCCGGCTCCTGCAACAGCCCAATGGGGCCCGCGAGCTGGCCGACCAGGTGCGCATGCTCGCCCAGGCACAGGGTGGGCGAACCGAGCTCAAGCTGCATCCCCCGCAGCTGGGCAGTCTGGATATTCGGGTGCTGGTCGAGGGTGACCGCACAAGCATCCAGTTCATCAGTGCCAATCCGGTGACCCGCGAGGTCCTGGAGGCGGCCATGCCGCGCTTGCGCGACAGCCTGGCCGAAAGCGGGCTGATGCTCGAGGACGCGACCGTTTCTGACCAGGCGGCCGAGGAGCAGGCCGAGCAGGATGAACGCCAGGCAGCCGCCGAGGCCGCTTCCGAGCTGGCCGAGGTCGAAGACAACGAGAATGAGGGCAGCACGCTCTCGATGCTGAATCGGCGCCTGGATCTGTTTGCCTGAGTCGCGCCGGGCGCCGCCCGGTCTCGTGATATCGGGTTGGCCGCCAACGGTGTAGCTCCTGCCCCATGCGGTACATGTTCGCTGCCGTAGCGCTTTCCCGCGACTGCCGCCAAGATTCCGTCTTTCCCGCGCGGCGGGCGGCCGATTCTTGACGTTATCGCCCGTGCCTTCCCCCGAAGTATCCTTCATTGCCTTCCAGCATTGTCCCCTAACTATCGAATAAACCAATAGAAAGTCTATGCTGGCATCCGCCTTGCTAAGGTCTTTGCCGAGAGCAAATCCTCGGTTTACCGGACAGCGAGTGCGACATGGCGGATAAAGAAGTCAATCTGGACGACGACGAAGGCGGCGCCCCCAAGAAGGGCGGCATGGGCAAGCTGATTCTGCTGTTGCTGATCGTGATCCTGCTGGTGGGTGGTGGTGCCGCTGCGGCCTGGTTCTTCCTGGTTGCGGGCGACGATGACGCCGAACAGGTCGAGGAAGGCCCCCCCGAGCGCTTCTACACCAGCCTGGAGCCGATGACCGCGAACATCGATGCACCGGGCCGCATCCGCTATCTGCGTGCCGAGGTGAGTCTGGTGACCCACGATGCGCCGGTGATCGAGGCGTTGGAGCGGCATATGCCGGCGATCCGCAACGACATCCTGGGCATCCTGTCGGAACAGCGTTACGAGGATCTCAATACGCGTGGTGGCAAGGACGCGCTGGCGGAGGAGCTGAAGGAAGCGATCCGCGGGATTCTGCGCTCGCGGGATGCGCCGGACGCGGTCGAGGCCGTGTTGTTCAACGAACTGGTGATGCAGTAGGAGCCCGGTTATGGCGCAGGCGGATATCCTTAGCCAGGACGAGATCGATGCCCTTCTGCATGGTGTGGACGACGGGGACGTCGAGACCGAAGACCCGTATCCGAGTGACGGTGAGGCGCGGGACTTCAACTTTGCCACGCAGGATCGGATCGTCCGTGGGCGCATGCCCACGCTGGAGATGATCAACGAGCGCTTTGCGCGTCAGCTCCGGGTCCGTCTGTTCAATGTACTGCGCCGCTCGGCCGAGATCTCGGTGGTCGGCACCCGTATCACCAAGTTCTCCGAGTACATGCACTCGCTGTTTGTCCCCACCAGCCTCAATCTGGTGCGGGCGCATCCACTGCATGGCACCGGCTTGTTCGTGTTCGATCCCAAGCTGGTGTTCATCCTGGTCGACAACTTTTTCGGTGGCGACGGACGCTACTACACCCGCATCGAGGGACGAGACTTCACCCCGATGGAGATGAAGGTCGTCCACGGTGTGCTGGAGGGGGCCTTCGAGGATATGCAGAAGGCCTGGCAGCCGGTGATGGAGCTCAAGTTCGAGTTCCTGAACTCCGAGGTCAACCCACAGTTCGCGAACATCGTCTCGCCGACCGAAATCGTGGTTATCAGCGAGTTCCACATCGAGCTCGACGGGGGCGGCGGCAATCTGCACGTGACCCTGCCGTACTCGATGATCGAGCCGATCCGCGAGCAGCTGGATACCGGGATCCAGTCGGATCGCTCCGATGTGGACCAGCGCTGGATGCACGCGCTGCAGGAGGAGATCCAGACCGCCGAGGTCGAGATCAGCTCCATGCTGGCGCAGACCGAGGTCACCGTGCGCGAGCTACTGGATATCCAGCCGGGCGACATCATCCCGGTAGACCTCCCCGAGAAGATCACCTTGCAGGTCGAAGACATCCCGATGTTCCGCGGGAAGTTCGGCGTATCCAATGGCATGAATGCGATCCAGGTTTCGGAACGCATCATCAAACGATAGAGGGCGCAGCATGGCTGACACCGACGATCCCAAGCAGGACACCCGCACCCCGGATGAAGAAGGGGTGGAAGAACAGACCACGGCCGAGTCGGAAGGCGGTTCCGACGACCAGGCGCTGGCCGACGAATGGGGGGCCGCCCTGGCCGAACAGTCCGCCCTGGCCGAACAGAAGGGCGACGAAGAGGCCGCCGACCCGGACGCCCTGCTGAATGAGGCGCAAGGCGGTGGGGGTGCCGCGTCCGCGCAAGAGGCGCCGAAGACCGAGAAGAAGGAACGCAAGCACAAGCCGGATTCGGCCGCGGAGGCGCTGCAGCCTGAACAACTGTCGGGCGTGGTGCAGGGCGACGGCGAGGAGATGAACCTGGAGATGGTGCTGGACGTGCCGGTGACCATCGCCATGGAGATCGGTCGCACGCGCATCCCGATCCGCAACCTGCTGCAGCTGAACCAGGGCTCGGTGGTGGAATTGGACCGTCTGGCCGGGGAGCCGCTGGACGTGCTGGTGAACGGCACGCTGATCGCTCATGGCGAGGTCGTGGTGGTCAACGAGAAGTTCGGTATCCGGCTGACCGATGTGATCAGCCCCAGTGAGCGCATCCGCAAGCTTAAATAGCCATGAATCCACGTAATACGCGCATATCGGCCCTCGTCCTGGCGGCCGTCACGGGGACCCTCTGGCCTTTGACCGCCCTAGCGGAGGGTGGCAGTGGCGGGGCCGCGGCCTATCTGACCCAGCTAATCGGCGGTCTGGTGCTGGTGATCGGCGCCATTGTGGTGCTGGGCTGGATCCTGCGCCGGACCCAGGGCGGGTTGAACCGCGGCTCGCAGGTGATCGAGATCGTCGCGGCACGCTCGGTGGGCACGCGCGAGCGTCTGGTGCTGGTCCAGGTGGGCGATGAACAGGTGCTGGTGGGCGTGGCGCCCTCCGGCATGCGCACCCTGCACACGATGCGCGAGCCCGTTGTGGCGCCGGTAGGCGAGACCCCGGACTTCTCCAGTGCGCTCAAGCGCGCCGTGACCCGCCGGGCTCCGCACGGTAGCAGCGAGCGGGGGCAGTCGTGATGGCGCTGTTCCTGCGGTTCGCGCTGGCACTGGGCCTGCTGCTCCTGCCGGGCCTCGCCGGGGCCCAGGTGGCGCAGGGCATCGAGGCCCTGACGGTGACCACCAACGGAGACGGGGGCGAGACCTACTCGGTCACGCTGCAGATCATCCTGTTGATGACGCTGCTGACCCTGCTGCCGTCGATCCTGATCATGATGACCTCCTTCACCCGGATCATTGTGGTGCTGGCGATCCTGCGCCAGGGCCTGGGCACGACCCAGACACCCTCGAACCAGATCCTGATCGGTTTGGCCTTTTTCCTGACCCTGTTCGTGATGGCCCCGGTGCTCGACGAGATCTACGAGACCGCGTTTGTGCCCTACGTGAACGAGGAGATCGGGACGGAGGAGGTGATCGAGGCGGGGGTGCAGCCGTTGCGCGAGTTCATGCTGGTGCATACCCGCGAGAGCGATATCGCGATGTTTGCCGAGATCAACGGGATCGACGGATTCGAGGAGGCGGATGACATCCCGTTGAACCTGCTGGTGCCGGCGTTCATTACCAGCGAGCTGAAGACCGCATTCCAGATTGGCTTCCTGATCCTGATCCCGTTCCTGATCATCGACCTGGTGGTGGCCTCGGTCCTGATGTCGATGGGGATGGTGATGCTCTCCCCGCTGATTATCTCGCTGCCGTTCAAGGTGATGCTGTTCGTTCTGGTGGACGGCTGGGCGCTGATGATGAACACCCTTGCCACCAGTTTCTTCGTGTAGGAGAGCGCGATGACACCCGAACTCGTTGTGGACATCGGTCGCGAGACGCTGACCGTGGTGGTCCTGCTGGCCGCGCCGCCGCTGCTGACGGCGCTGGCCGTGGGTCTGACCATCGGGATGCTGCAGGCAGCGACCCAGATACAGGAAATGACCCTGTCGTTCATCCCCAAGCTGCTGGCGATGTTCGCGGCGCTGCTGATTAGTGGGCACTGGATGCTGGCGTTGTTGATCGACTACACCGAGCGCCTCTACGAGAGTGCGCCGGGGATGGTGGGATAGGCATATGACCCTGGCGGCGGAACAGCTGGTGCTGTGGGTGGGGGCGGTCCTGTGGCCGTTCGCCCGCATTGGCGCCATGCTCGTCGCCATGCCGATCTTCGGGGCGGATACGGTCAATGCGCGGGTGCGCATGGGGCTGGCGCTGCTGCTGGCGATCTTCGTGGCCATGCAGGGGCCGGTCCTGCCGGATATCGATCCGCTCAGCCTGGAGGGCGTGCTGGTCACCCTGCACCAGATCGCGATCGGCGTGTTCATGGGTTTCATCCTGCAAATGGTGTTCTCGGCCGTGACCCAGGCCGGCGAGGTGGTCGCACTGGGCATGGGCCTGGGTTTTGCCTCGATCATGGATCCGGCCCAGGGCGTGCAGGTCCCGGTGGTCTCCACCATCTTTGTGATCTTCTCGACCCTCCTGTTCCTGGCGATGAACGGCCATCTGATCGCTCTGGAGCTGATGCTGACCAGCTTCGAGACCATGCCGATCGCGCCGACCGGTCTGAACGCCGAGGCCTTCTACGCCCTGGTGGGCTTCGGCTCCACGATGTTTGTGGGAGCGGTGCTGGTGGCGTTGCCGGCGGTTGCCTCGCTTCTGTTGGTGAATATCTCCATGGGGGTCATCACCCGCGCGTCCCCGCAACTCAACATCTTCGCGGTGGGTTTTCCGATGATGATCCTGATCGGGTTCGTACTGATGATGTTGATCCTGCCGGGCCTGCCCGAACGCTTCGGCGAGCTGATGCTCGAGGGCTTCAACCTGATGCAGACCCGGATGGGCTTCTGAGATGGCCGAGAACGAGAGCGGACAGGAAAAAAGCGAAGAGCCCACTCCGAAACGCCTGCGCGAGGCGAAGGAGAAGGGCCAGGTCCCGCGCTCGCGCGAGCTGAGCACCTTTCTGGTGCTGATGGCGGGCGGGAGCTTCCTGCTGATGTACGGCCCGAACATGGGGGCGCAACTTACTGAACAGATGAGCAGTCGCCTGGATTTCGAACGCGAGATGGCCTACGACTCGTCGCTGTTACTGCCTTATCTGGCTGATGAGATCTTCCGTACCCTGCGGACCCTGTTCCCGTTGTTCGGCGTACTGATCGTAGCCGCGGTACTCGCGCCGATCGTGATCGGCGGCGCCAATTTTTCCTGGAAGGCCGCCGCGCCCAAGGCCTCCAAGCTGAATCCCGGGAAGGGCCTCAAGCGAATCTTCTCCTGGCAGGGGCTGATGGAGTTCGGCAAGACCTTCGCCAAGTTCGTACTGATCAGCAGTGTCGCGGTCGCCGTGCTGGCCACCTTCTCCGACCGGCTGCTGATGCTTGGCTACGAGCCCATCCATCAGGGCATTAGCCATGCCGCCCAGCTGGTGCTGGGAACCTTCATCGCGGTGTCCGCGGCGCTGATCGTCGTAGCGGCCATCGATGCGCCGTTCCAGATGTGGAATCACCAGAAACAGCTGCGCATGACTCGGCAGGAAGTGAAGGACGAGTACAAGGAGACCGACGGGAAGCCGGAGGTCAAACAAAAGATCCGCCAGTTGCAGCAGGAGATGGCGCAGCGGCGAATGATGGAAGAGGTCCCCAAGGCCGACGTGATCATCACCAACCCGACCCACTATGCCGTGGCTATCGTCTACGAGGCCTCGCGCATGGCGGCGCCGAAGGTGGTGGCCAAGGGCGTCGACGAGGTGGCCGCCTCGATCCGTGCAGTCGGGGACGAACACGCGATCATCCGCATCGAGGCCCCGCGCGTGGCCCGCGCCATCTATTTCACCACCGATCTGAATCAGGAAGTTCCCAACGGTCTGTTCGTGGCCGTGGCCCGCATCCTGGCGTACGTCTACCAGCTCAAGCGGGCCGATGCCGAGGCGCAGATGCCGGATGACCTGCCGGTGCCCGAGGACTATCTGGATCCTGACAAGCAGCGCGGCAAGCGGAGGGATCACTAATGGCCTTCTTTGACCGTTTGGGTAACGTCGGCAAGTGGGGTCTGGGGGCGCCGATCCTGCTGATCGCGATGCTCTCGATGATGGTTCTGCCGCTGCCGCCGCTGGCGCTGGACGTGCTGTTCACCTTCAATATCGCGCTGTCGCTGGTCGTGATCATGGTTGCGGTGTACACCCCGCGGCCGCTGGAATTCGCAGTCTTCCCGACCGTGTTGCTGGTCGCCACGCTGCTGCGCCTGGCGCTGAACGTCGCCTCCACCCGCGTGATCCTGCTGGAAGGCCACACCGGCACCGATGCCGCCGGCAAAGTCATCCAGGCCTTCGGCGACTTCGTGGTCGGTGGCAACTACACCGTGGGGCTGGTGGTGTTCGCGATCCTCATCATCATCAACTTCGTGGTGGTGACCAAGGGGGCCGGGCGCGTGTCCGAGGTCAGCGCACGCTTCACCCTGGATTCCATGCCGGGCAAGCAGATGGCGATCGACGCCGACCTGAATGCCGGGATCCTCACCCAGGAAGAGGCGCGCAAGCGCCGCGAGGAGATCGCCAGCGAGGCGGACTTCTACGGCTCCATGGACGGTGCCTCCAAGTTCGTTCGCGGTGATGCGATCGCGGGGATCCTGATCCTGTTCGTGAACATCATCGGCGGGCTGACTATCGGTGCGGTGCAGCACGGCATGTCGATCGGCGATGCCGCCACCAACTACGTGCTGCTGACCATTGGCGACGGCATCGTCGCCCAGATCCCGTCGCTGGTGCTGTCTTCTGCCACCGCGATCATCGTGACCCGCGTGACCAGCAGCCAGGACATGGGTCAGCAGGTCTACGGCCAGATGTTCTCCAACCCGCGGGTCCTGTACGTCGCCGGTGGCGTGATCGGCGCGCTGGGCCTCGTGCCGGGCATGCCGAACGCCGTGTTCCTGGGGCTCGCGGCGCTGATCTTTGGCTGGGCCTACCTGCTCAAACGCCAGGGCCGCGAGGTCGAGGCGGAGGTGGAACGCATCCCGCAGGAAGACGAGGGTGGGGCACGCTCGGAGGATCGTGACCTGACCTGGGAAGATGTCCCGCCGGTGGACCTGGTCTCCCTGGAGGTCGGCTACCGCCTGATCCCGCTGGTGGACCGTACCCAGGACGGCCAGTTGATGGGGCGGATCAAGGGTGTGCGCCGCAAGCTGTCGCAGGAACTCGGCTTCCTGCTGCAGCCTGTGCACATCCGCGACAACCTGGAGCTGAGCCCGAACGCCTATCGGATCAGCCTGCTGGGCGTCACTGTGGCGGAGGCCGAGGTGTTTCCCGATCGCGAACTGGCGATCAATCCGGGCGAGGTCTTCGGCACCGTCCCGGGTACCCCGACCAAGGACCCGACCTTCAACCTGGATGCCCTGTGGATCGATCCTTCGGATCGCGACCAGGCCCAGGGTGCCGGTTATACCGTGGTCGACTGTTCGACGGTGATTGCGACGCATCTGTCGCAGGTGTTCCGCGAGAACGCCCACCGCCTGATCGGACACGAGGAGGCACAGCATCTGCTGGATCAGCTGGCGCGCCATTCGCCGAAGCTGGTGGAGAACCTCGTGCCCAAGACGCTGTCGTTGTCGATCGTGCTGAAGGTGTTGCAGAACCTGCTGGCGGAGCAGGTCTCGATCCGCGATCTGCGGACGATCGCCGAAACCCTGGCAGACGACGGGGTGAAGAGTCAGGATCCCGGCACTTTGACCGCTGCGGTGCGCGTCGCGCTGGCGCGCTCCATCGTCCAGGACCTTGTAGGACCGGAGGATGAGCTGCCACTGATCGCCCTGGACCCGTCGCTGGAACAGCTCTTGCATAAGTCCCTCCAGGGCAGCTCGGGCGGCACGGTTGGACTGGAGCCCGGGCTGGCGGAACGGCTGCAGCGTTCGGTTGCTGACGCGGCGCGCCGCCAGGAGACAGCCGGTCAACCGGCGATCCTGGTGGTGGCACCGGAGATCCGTTCCTGGATTGCCGGCTGGTTGCGCGGCGCGGTTCGCAGCCTGACCGTCCTGGCGTTTACCGAGATCCCCGACAACCGGCGGATTCGGGTAGTGGCCACGGTCGGTCAGGAAGAAACGCAAAAGCAGTCCGCATGAGACATAGGGGTTCCGCCGCGTGAGCGGCGCAGGAGATCAAAGCATGAATGTCAGACGATATCGGGCCCGGGACATGCGCGACGCCATGCGTCAGGTGCGCGAACAACAGGGAGAGGATGCCGTGATCCTCTCCAGTCGCCGGGTGGATGGCTGGCTGGAGGTGGTCGCCGCCCTGGAGGATGGCGAGTCCTCGGAGCCAGTTCGCGAGCAGGAGGCTGCAAATCCGGCCCGCGAGGCACGTACCGCCGACCGCGCGCCGAATTCGGTGGCGCCTTCCTGGCCGGCCGACCCCGAGCTCACGGCGATGCGCCAGGAGTTGCGCGACCTGCGCAGCCTGATGACGCGTCAGTATGCGGAGAGCGACCAGGCCCGCTGGGCGGCCCGCCATCCGCTGGCTGCGGAATGCAAGGCACGCCTGATCGACCGGGGCTTCAGTGAATCGCTGGCCCGCAGTCTGGCGGGCAGCATCCTCGATGACAGCTCCCCCGAGCAGGCTTGGGAACGTCTCCGCGCGCGGCTTTCGGGCGCGATTGCCACGCATCGCCCGTCGATCCTGGACGAGGGTGGGTTGCTGGCGATGGTGGGGCCGACCGGGGTCGGAAAGACCACCACGCTGGCGCGGATCGCGCTGCGCCAGATCCGTCGGATGGGACCGGATTCGGTTACGCTGGTGACCCTGGATAGCCAGCGCATCGGTGCAACACGGCAGTTGCAAGCCTTCGCTCAGATGGCGGGGATCTCGGTGCGCGTGCTGCAGAATGCGCGCGAACTGCGCGAGTTGGCGCGGCGCGTGGACGATGGCCACCTGATCCTGGTGGATACCGCCGGGCAGGCGCCGCGCGCGGTGGAAGAGGAGTCGCTGTTCGCGCATCTGCCGCCGGATATCCGCGCCGAGAGCTGGTTGGTCGTGTCGGCCACGACTCAGGGCAGTACGTTGCGGCGGGTACTGGAGGCATTTCGCAAGGCGGATCCTTCGGCGTTGGTGCTGACCAAGCTGGACGAGGCGGAACAGCTGGGCGAGGTCCTGTCGGTACTGCTGGATCAGCACCTGGGACTTGGGTTCGTGAGCGATGGCCAGCGCATCGCCGAGGATTTTCACCGGGTCGATACGGGGTATCTGACCCGCATGGCGCTGGACGACGACGCGGAGGGCGCGCGGGCGGCTGGCAATGCACGCGAGACCTGGGCCGCCGAGCGGCTTGCGGAAATGGAACCGCCGCGACGCTCGCGCTCGCCTCTGCGCCCGGCGCAAGGGGCCGAGCCGGCAACACTGGAACTGATTCAGCCGGTTGGAAAGGGGCGCTATGCCACGCACTAACAAGCCGTTAAAGGTCATTGCGGTCGCCTCGGGCAAGGGCGGGGTGGGCAAGACCAACGTCTCGGTCAATCTGGCGGTCGGCCTGGCCCGGTTGGGCCGCGAGGTGATGCTGTTCGATGCGGATCTGGGCCTGGCCAACGTGGACCTGTTGCTCGGGATGCGCCCGGAGCGCACCCTGCATGACCTGGTGACCGGCACGGTGGACAGCCTGGACGATGTCCTGGTCCAGGGGCCGGACGGGGTGAAGGTGGTCCCGTCGGCCTCGGGTATCGCGGCGATGGCGAACCTCACGCCGGCCGAGCACGCGGGCCTGATCCATGCCTTCAGTGCCTACCGCAAACCGCTGGATGTCCTGATCGTGGATACCGCTGCGGGCCTGCAGGAGTCGGTGACTTCGTTCTGCCGGGCGGTACAGGAGACCCTGGTAGTGGTCTGCGACGAGCCGGCTTCGATTACCGATGCCTATGCCCTGATCAAGGTGCTGCACCGCGATCATGGGCTGCGGCGTTTCCGCATGGTCACCAACATGGTCAGTGGCCGCGAGGGTGCGGAGCGGCTGATGCAGAAACTCAATACCGTCTGTGGCAATTACCTGCCGGAGGTGGTTCTGGACCTGGCCGGCTATATCCCCATGGACGAGCATCTGCGCAAGTCCGTGCAGAAAAGGGCGCCGGTGGTTCAGCAGTATCCCGGCAGTCCGGCCGGCAAGGCGTTTGCCGAACTGGCGCGGACGGTGGACCGCTGGCCAGTAGGTGGGGGTGACCACGGGGGCGTCGGGTTCTTCGTGGAACGAATGCTGCAGAGCGCATGATGACGACGCGTAATCGACTTTCCGGCTACCAGGCGACGTCCACCGCGACCGGTGGACACGAGAAGTTGATTGCCGATCACGTCGAACTGGTGCACCGCATTGCGCACCACCTGATGGCCCGCCTGCCGGCCTCGGTCCAGGTCGATGACCTGATCCAGGCCGGCATGATCGGTCTGCTGGAGGCGGCGCGGCAGTTCGAGGGTGGGCAGGGGGCGACCTTTGCCACCTACGCCGGAATCCGCATCCGCGGTGCGATGATCGACGAGCTGCGTCGCAGCGACTGGACGCCGCGCTCGGTGCATCGCAACAGCCGGCGCATTGCCGCCGCGATTCAGAGCGTCGAGGCCCGCGAGGGGCGTGCGGCGCGTGGGAGCGAGGTGGCGGCCGAGCTGGATGTGCCCATTGATGATTATTACGACATGCTCAAGGACCACGCCGGAGCCCATCTGTTTGCACTGGACGATCTCGGCGGCGGGGATGACGGGGCCGATCGCGTGATTGAGGGGCAGGAAGTCTCTCCGTCGCGTAGCCTTGAGGCTGGCGAGTTTCGCGAGGAGTTGGCCGAGGCCCTGGGGGACCTGCCTGAACGCGAACGCCTGGTGCTGTCGCTGTATTACACCGAAGAACTGAATCTGCGCGAGATCGGAGCTGTTCTGGGCGTGACCGAGTCACGCGTGAGCCAGATTCGCAGCCAGGCGGTCATTCGGCTGCGTGCGCGCATGGGGTCGTGGCTCGAAGACGGCTCGGCTTTGCAGTTATTCTAAAACTCACCTTACGAATCCCGGAGTGACGTGTGGACAAGGGAATGAAAATTCTCATCGTGGACGACTTTTCCACGATGCGGCGCATTATCAAGAACCTCTTGCGCGATCTTGGCTTCAATAATACGCAGGAAGCCGACGACGGCAGCACCGCGCTGCCGATGCTGCAAAATGGTGATTTCGACTTCCTGATTACCGACTGGAACATGCCCAACATGCCGGGCATCGACCTGCTGAAGGCCGTCCGGGCGGACGCCAACCTGAAGTCGATGCCGGTGCTGATGGTGACGGCCGAGGCCAAGCGCGACCAGATCGTGGAGGCTGCGGAGGCGGGTGTGAACGGTTATGTGGTCAAGCCGTTTACCGCCGAAACGCTGAAGGAAAAGATCGACAAGATCTTCGAACGTATTGAAGCACAGGGCTAAGGATCGCCCGGTGGTGAATACGGAGTCCGTCCATCTCGCTTGCGCGGGTGGACGGACTCCGGCTCCTTCAGCGCCGTACCAGCAAGAGGCTCCTCATGACTGAACAGGAACACCCCCCACGCGACGGCCAGCTCGAGCTGGCCCGGCAACTGGTGCAGACGCTCGAGGCGGGCGACGACGTGGCGGCGCGCGCGCTGGTGCAGGATCTTGCGCGCCCTTACGACCGCGAGCTCTTCGATGAACTGGGCAAGCTGACGCGCGACCTCCACGAGGCCTTGCAGAGTTTCCGTGGCGACTCGCGTCTGGTAGAGCTGACCCAGGCGGAGATCCCGGATGCGAAGGAACGCCTGAACTACGTGGTCACCATGACGGAGCAGGCCGCGCACGCCACGATGGGCGCCATTGAGTCGAGCCTGCCGATCGCCGAGTCGTTCAGCCAGCAGGCGGCCGACTTGACCGCCAAATGGACGCGCTTTCGCAACCGGCAGCTCTCGGTGGACGAATTCCGCGATTTCGCGCGTGAGCTGGATAGCTTCTTCGGGCAGGCGGGGGAGGACGCCGAGGAGTTGCGGCGTCTGCTCTCCGAGGTGCTGATGGCACAAAGTTATCAGGACATTACCGGCCAGGTGATTCGCCGGGTGATCCAGTTGGTGACCGATCTCGAAGAGAACCTCGTCACCCTGATCCGGCTCTCTAGCGGGCGCATGGAGCAGGTGGAAGC
This sequence comes from Thioalkalivibrio sp. ALMg13-2, assembly GCF_000381185.1. NCBI lineage: Bacteria > Pseudomonadati > Pseudomonadota > Gammaproteobacteria > Chromatiales > Ectothiorhodospiraceae > Thioalkalivibrio > Thioalkalivibrio sp. ALMg13-2. Next base: position 55,888 of record NZ_KB906103.1, read on the forward strand.
GGCCGAGGCGTCCCTGGATCGTGGCGAAGAAGACCGCGAGGCGGACCGCAAGGGGCGCGGTCCCAGTGTGCCCAAGACTCAAGATTCCAGCGCGGATGTCGTTCAAGGACAGGACGAGGTGGACGATCTGCTATCAAGCCTGGGCTTCTAGCAGTGCACCTCATACGACTGGCGCCACGGGACCGGAGAGACTGAATGGCCATCGACCCCAATGACGAAATCCTTCAGGACTTCCTGATCGAGGCCGGGGAACTGCTGGAGGGGCTCAACGAGCAACTCATCGACCTGGAGCAGAACCCGGACGACCGGGATCTGTTGAATGCGGTATTTCGAAGCTTCCATACCATCAAGGGTGGCGCCGGGTTTTTGAGCCTGGATGCGCTGGTGACGGTGTGTCACCACGCCGAGGATGTTTTCAATTTGCTGCGCAACGGCGAACGCCGTGCCGACAGCCATCTGATGGACACCATGCTCCGCGTGCTGGACTCCCTGAACGTCATGTTCGGGGATCTACGCTCCGGAGTGGATCCGACCCCGGCCGAGGCCGACGTGGTCGAGGACCTGCGGCGCATGGCGAAGAACGAAGACGTCGCCGGGGATACCGCCGCGGCGCCGCCAGCGCCTGAACCGGCTCCCGAGCCGGTGGCCCCGGCCTCGGCCGCCGGTGACGCCATGGTGGGCGGTGGGGAGGAGATCACGGACGACGAGTTCGAGGCCCTGCTGGATACGCTGCATGGCGACGGTGCCCCGGCGCCCGTGGATGCGGCCGCGCCGGGCGGCTCCGGGGCCGGCGAAGGCCCGGGTGGCGGCCAGGATCCCGCGAGCGGCGACCTGATCAGCGACGACGAGTTCGAGAATTTGCTGGACGAGTTGCAGGCCAAGGGCGGAGGTCCGGCGACGCCCGGGCCTGCTGCGGGCGACCCTGCGGAACCGATGCCGGTCGAACCCGCCGCAGCGGCGGCAGAGCCGGAAAAAGCGGTAACGCCGGAACCGGCGGCCGCCGGTGGGCGCTCGGCGCCGCAGGGCGAGACCTCCGTGCGCGTGGATACCGAGCGCCTGGACGAGATCATGAACCTGGTGGGCGAGCTGGTACTGGTGCGAAATCGCTTGAGCATGCTGCGTTCGCAGCATGTCGACGACGAACTGGGCAAGGCGATCAGCTCCCTGGCGCTGGTGACCTCCGACCTGCAGAGTTCGGTGATGAAGACCCGGATGCAACCGGTGAAGAAGGTCTTCAACCGCTTCCCGCGCGTGATCCGGGATCTGTCGCGGAACCTCGGCAAGGAGATCGAACTGGAGATCTTCGGTGAGGAAACCGACCTCGACAAGAATCTGGTCGAGGCGCTGTCCGATCCGCTGGTGCATCTGGTGCGTAATGCTGTGGACCATGGCATCGAGACGCCCGATGTGCGCGAGGCGGCGGGCAAGCCGCGCAAGGGTACGGTAGTGCTCGGGGCGGCCCAGGAGGGCGATCACATTGCGCTGCTGATCAAGGACGACGGCGGTGGCATGGATCCACAGGCCCTGCGGCGCAAGGTGGTGGAGAAGGGGCTGATGGAGTCCGCGATGGCCGAACGCATGACCGATCGCGAGGCCTTCAACGTGATCTTCATGGCCGGATTCTCCACCAAGACCGAGATCTCGGACGTCTCCGGCCGCGGGGTCGGCATGGACGTGGTCAAGACCAAGATCTCGCAGCTCAACGGCACCATCGAGATCGATTCCGAGATCGGCGTGGGGACCACGCTGCGGGTGAAGCTGCCCCTGACCCTGGCGATCCTGCCCGCCCTGATGGTGATTCTGGACGGCCGCCGTTTTGCGATCCCGCTGGCCTCGGTCTCCGAGATCCTGGACCTGGATCTGACCAAGACGAATTACGTGGATGATCAGGAAGTCATCATGGTGCGCAAGCACGCCCTGCCTATCCATTACCTCAAGCGCTGGCTGAAGCCGGGGCACGAGCCCGAGCCGCGCAAGGATGCCCACGTGGTCGTGGTCCATACGGCCGACCGCAAGGTCGGGCTGGTGGTGGATGATCTCGTGGGGCAGGAAGAGGTGGTCATCAAGCCGCTGGGCCAGAATCTGCAAGGCGTAAAGGGCCTGGCGGGAGCGACGATCACCGGAGATGGCGGCATCGCCCTGATCCTCGACGTCTCCGACCTGGTGACCATCCTGATGCGGCAACTGCAAATGTCCGGTCGACCGCGCCGCGCGTCGCGCTCGAGCGAGGGCTGAGGATGCCGATCAAGGTTCTGGTTGTCGACGACTCGGGCTTCTTTCGTCGGCGTATCACCGAGATCCTGGACTCCGATTCCGGCATCGAGGTCGTGGGTTCGGCCGAAAATGGCGAGCAGGCGATCGCCAAGGTCCGGGAGCTCGATCCCGATGTCGTGACCATGGATATCGAGATGCCGGTGATGGACGGCATCACCGCGGTGCGCAAGATCATGGCCGAGCGCCCGCTTCCGATCCTGATGTTCTCCAGTCTCACGACCGAGGGAGCCCAGGCGACCCTGGATGCGCTGGAGGCGGGGGCGGTGGACTTTCTTCCCAAGCGCTTCAGCGACATGGCGGGGGACGAAGACAGCGCGCGCATGCTGCTTCGGCGTCGCGTGCGTTCACTGTCACGCAGCCGGGCGCGCTCCGTCAGTGCGCCGGGCACGACTACGCCCGCCCGGGAGGCGCGGCCGTCCGCGCGGCGCGAAGAGACGGACCGTCAGGCTGCGGCCGACGCGCGCAAGCCGGCTCCGCCGCTGGCCAGTACCCGGCCGCCGACGCCGCTGCGGCAGTTGCGCGCGGTTCTTATTGGCACCTCCACCGGCGGTCCAGTGGCACTGCAGGAGGTGCTGAAGCCACTGCCGGCGAATTTCCCGCTGCCGATCCTGCTGGTGCAGCACATGCCCGCCAGTTTTACCCCGGCCTTCGCCGAGCGCCTGAATGCCATGTGCAATATCGAGGTGCGTCAGGCGAAGGACGGTGACGTGTTGAAACCGGGCGTGGCGCTGCTGGCCCCGGGCGGGATGCAGACGACGCTGGAACGCGGCAGCCAGACGCATGTGCGGATCGCGGAGAGCCCTCTGGGGACCATCTACAAACCGAGCGTGGATGCGGCTTTCGGTTCCGCCGTGGATGCGCTGCGCGGACAGGTGCTCGCGGTGATCCTGACCGGCATGGGTGCCGATGGTCGCGAAGGCACGCGGGCGCTGAAAGGCGCGGGCGCCCAGGTGTGGTCGCAGGATGCGGCGACCTGCGTGGTGTACGGGATGCCGGCGGCAGTGGCCGAGGCCGGCCTGACCGATCATGTGTACCCGCTGCCCGAAGTTGGGCCCGCACTGGTGAAGGGGTTCTGCTGACATGGATATCCTGAGCCTCATCGGGATAACCCTGGGGCTAGTGGCGGTGCTCGGCGGCAGTATTGCCAAGGGCAGTGGCCTGGGTGCGCTGTGGAATGCGGCGGCCTTCCTGATTGTGGTCCTGGGGACCTTGGGGGCCACCCTGGTGCAGGCACGGATGGCGGTCTTCATGCACGGTATGCGCATCTTGCCGTGGGCCTTCAAACCGCCGAAGGTCGACAATCGCGCGACGGTCGAGCAGATCGTCGAGTGGTCCCACGTGGCGCGCAAGGAAGGCCTGCTAGGCCTGGAGACGCTGGCCGACGAGGAGACCGACGGCTTCGCCCGCAAAGGGCTGCAATTGCTGGTGGACGGCAGCGAGCCGCAGACCATCCGCCAGATCATGGAGGCCGACCTCGACAACCGCGAGCACTTCGACCTGCAGGGCGCGAAGATCTTCGAGAGCATGGGGATCTATGCCCCGACCCTGGGGATTGTCGGCGCAGTGATGGGGCTGATGGCGGTGATGCAGAACCTCGCGGATCCGAGCAAGCTCGGGGCAGGCATCGCGGCGGCGTTTGTCGCCACGATCTACGGCATTGCCTCGGCCAACCTGCTGTTCCTGCCGGTGGCCAACAAGTTGAAGTCGATTATTCAGAACCGCTCGCAACACCAGCAAATGCTGATGGAAGGCCTGATCGCCATTGCAGAAGGGGAAAACCCGCGGAACATCGAAAGCAAACTGAGTGGCTTCATCCACGAGTGAGGTCACCATGGCGCGACGCAAACGGGCGGAAGAACACCAGAATCACGAGGCGTGGGCCATCCCTTATGGAGATCTGGTCACGCTGCTGCTGGCGTTCTTCGTGGTGATGTACGCCATCTCCTCGGTGGACGACGGCAAGTACCGGGTACTGTCCGAGTCGCTCGTGGACGCCTTTCGCGCACCGATGCAGGCCGACCCGATTCAGGTCGGGGATCCCACCGTGGCCCAGGAACGCACACCGCAGGATCTGCGTGCCCTGGTGCCTATCGAGGTCCAGCCGGGTCTGGTGGAGGATGGTCCGCAGCCCATCGACATGGCCTTGAGTGGGATGCTTGACGACGGCCCGGATGATGCTGGGATGCAGGCCTTCCTGGACGACCTGGCCGATACCGCCCGCGAGATCGAACAGGCGATGGCGCAATGGATCGAGGATGGCGATCTGCGCGTGACGCGCGAGGCCTATTGGCTGGAGATCGAGATCACCAGCCGTCTGCTGTTTGCGTCCGGAGCGGCGACCCTGAACCCACAGGCGGAAGCTCTTCTGCAAGAGGTTGGCGGGATTCTTGCGCCACGTGTCTCCCGCGTTCACGTGGAGGGGCACACGGACAATGTGCCGATTCAGACCGCGGTCTATCCATCGAACTGGGAACTGTCGTCCGGACGGGCGGCCGCGGTGGTCAGCGTGTTCGAGGAGGTCGGGGTCGATCCGGAGAACCTGGTCGCCCTTGGCTATGGCGAGCACCGGCCGGCGGCCAGCAACGACACCGCGGAGGGGCGGGCCGAGAACCGGCGCGTGTCCATCGTGGTACTGCCCGGGGCGCGTCCGCGCGCCGAGGGCGCGCAGGAACCGGAGCGCCTGCGCGAGGATCTTCCGCCCGCACCGCTCCCGACGGATGGAGACACACCATGAAGGTCTGGGCGGTTGCAAACCAAAAGGGGGGCGTAGGCAAGACCACCACCACGGTGACGCTGGGCGGGCTCCTGTCGGGCCCGGAGCAGCGCGTGCTGCTGGTGGATGTGGACCCGCACGGATCGCTGACGGCGTATTTCGGTCATGATCCGGAGACCGCCACGCGCGGGGTGTACGAGCTTTTCAGCCAGTGCGCCGAAGGCGCGGACCCGGACCCGAACGGCCTGATCCGCGAGACCCGATTCCCGGGTCTGGATCTACTGACCGCCAGTACTGCGTTGGCGACGCTGGATCGCCAGTTGGGCACCCGCAGTGGCATGGGGCTGGTGCTGCGTCACGCTCTGGAGAAGATCTCGGAGCAGTACGACTACGTGCTGCTGGATTGCCCACCGATGCTTGGCGTGTTGATGGTCAATGCGCTGGCCGCCTGTGACGAATTGCTGGTGCCGGTGCAGACTGAATTCCTCGCCCTGAAGGGGCTTGAACGGATGATCAATACACTGAAAATGGTACAGAAGTCGCGCAAGTCGGAGCTGGCGTACCGAATTATTCCGACCCTGTTCGACCGTCGTACGCGCGCGGCGCACGAGGCCCTGTCGGAACTGCGCCGCTTGTACGGCGACGACGTCTGGCCAGGCGTAATCCCGGTGGACACGAAATTCCGCGATGCCTCCAGTGCCGGGCAGCCGCTGTGTTTCATGATCCCGGACGCCCGGGGTGTGCTCGCCTACTCGGATCTGCTGGAGGCCATCGGTGGCCGGCTGTCCGAACCCCATGAACGGAGGCGACGCGGATGAACCGTTCCATAGTCGACAACCTGGCCCTGAAGGCCGAGCCGGAGGCGCTGGACGACTACTTCGGCAGCCTGCTGGACGAGCCGGAGCCCGTTCGCCCGCTTCTGCGACCGGACATCCTGGAGCCACGGCCGCCGGTAGCAGAAGCCGCGCCCGCGGTGGAGTTGGAAGCCCCGGTCCGCGAAGCGGATCCGGTGGAGGTTCCGGTGCCGGTAGCCGCCTCGACCCCGCCAGCCCCGCCGGCCGATCCGGCGGACCGCGAGTATGCGCGGCCGGAGCAGCCGTTTTCGGCCCTCGTGATCGAGGCCGGCAACCTGACCCTGCTGGCGCCGCTCCATGCGCTGGGAGGGGTTGCGCCGCTGGACAGTCTGGAGGTGCGGCCCACCCCGAATCACTCGGTCTGGTACCTTGGATTGGCGGATACCAAGCAGGGGCGGGTTCAGCTGATTGACCTGGCCGCAGTGGTGACGCCGGAAGATCGCGACTACGAGCCGGATACGGCCCGGCAGGTGGTGTTTCTCGCAGGTTCGCGGTTCGCGCTGGCCTGCCGCGCGATTCACGGTACCCGGGTGATCCAGCCGGAGTCGCTGCGCTGGCGCAACCAACGCAGGCGCCTGCCCTGGCTGGCCGGCGTGGAACGCGAGAAGATGGCGACGTTGCTCGACCTGGAGGCGCTGGATCGTACCCTCGACGAGGGTGGCTGGGACTGATCCTTGCCGACGCCATTCAAGCATGGCGGTAATCGGCCGATAACCCGGTCAAGACGACACCACAGGGCGGCCCCCGCCGGCACGGAACATCGAGGATGAGATGAGCAGCGCACAAGACGTAGAAGCTATGACCAAGGCCGACACCGCTCCGTATGTGACTTTCAGTCTGGCGGAGGAAACCTATGCGATCGACGTTCTGCAGGTTCAGGAGGTGCTCAAGGTTACCGAGATCGCCCCGGTACCCGGCGTGCCGGACTACATCCTCGGGATCATCAACCTGCGCGGGAATGTGGTCACGGTGATCGACGCCCGGCGCCGTATGGGGCTGGATGATCGCGAATCGGATGAGGCCTCGCGCATCGTGATCATCGATGTGGACAACCAGAACGTGGGGATTTTGGTGGATTCCGTCTCGGAGGTCGTGCGGATCTCCCCGGATTCGGTCGAACCGGCGCCCGAGGTGGGTAACGACGACAGCAGCCGCTTTATCCAGGGCGTGACCAGCACCGAGCAGGGCCTGACCATCCTGGTGGATCTGAACAGGCTGCTGTCGGACGAGGAGTGGGCGCAGTTGCGCGAACTGTAGCCGCGCACCTCGGGTCTACAGTCAACAGACCAGGACCATGAGGCGCAAGCCGGGAGGTGAGCCATGGTCGACGAACTCCAGCCGGACCGGACCGTTCGTCCGGTCCATACCACCGTTCCCGGGCGCAATTTGAGCGACGACCATGACCGCGATCCGGTTTTTCGTCCTGCAGTGCGTCCCACCCAGCAGCGTCCGCCGCGCAAGGAAGAGCGTCGCCAGCGGCGAGGCCTGATCGACGACTACGCCTGAAGATCCCACCGGGGACTGGCGCGAACTCGGTGCGGGCGCCGTTCCGTGTCCGATTTTTCTCCATGGCTGGTCACGCCCTCACGAATCACGCGACAATCGGCAGGCCCCGGGTTTCAGGAGAGTGCAGGCAATGGGAGAGGGAATGCTGATCTGGCTCGCCGCGTTGATTGCGTTGCTGGCGACCATCGTCGCCGGATTTTCCGTGGGGCTCGTGATTCTGTTGCGTCGTCAGTTGGTGGCCCTGCGCCAGGATTATCAGCGCCAGGCCACCTCGGTGATGGCCCTGCAAGGGGCAATGAAGGCCCTGTCCGAGGGAGTCGCGACCCATGGGCAGGCGCAGGCCTCGGTACAGCGTGCCCTGGAACGCCTTCATGACCAGCACAGCGAGTTGCGCGCCCGCGAGGGCGACAGCGGCGCCTATGAGCAGGCGATTCTTCTGATCCAGCAGGGCCTGGGTCGTGAAGAGGTACGTCGGCGTTGCGGCCTCACTTCCACCGAACTCGATTTGTTGTTCAGCCTGCACGGCTCCGGGAATGCCGGCGGTACCGGGTTCGCCGGGCGATCATGAGCCCCGGTCCGGACCCTCGCGGTCCGGATTGGAGCGGCGCGAGGGATCCTGGTACCCGCTGGCCCGGTCGTCGGGTGTGATCCCTGCCAGCAGGAACACAAAGGCCAGGATCTCCGCGACCGCGACGTAGAGCTCTTCCGGGATCTCGCTGCCGACAGGGACCTGCGCAAGCGCCTCGCTCAGGGCCGGGTCCTGATGCAGCGGGATCCCGTGTTCTTCGGCAATGCGCAGGATGGCCTCGGCCGTCAGACCCGAGCCGCTGGCGGTGATCCGCGGGGCCTGCCGACGATCCCAGTCCAGTGCGACCGCCTTTGCAGGTGACTGGCCCCGGTCGTCCCCATGATCCTTGCGTGCCATCGGTTCAGGCCTGTTCGTCCAGCATGCGATGCGAATTCGCGGGGCGCGGGTCAGTATCAACCTCGCCCTGACGCACCGACAGCCCCGTCACATTCAGGTCGCGCTCGCCCAGCCGATCGCGGAGATAGGCCATTTCGCTGCGCAGCCGCGTGACGGTCCCGGCTTCGAGGGCGGTGAAATGCACGCTGACACCCCCATTGCGCGATGCCAGGGCGATCCGCGTCGGGCCGAGGTCACCGATATCCAGTGTTAGCACGATGGACCAGGGCGGTTCGGCTTCGTCATCGCTTCCGCCTTCGCGGTGGATCTCGCCGTAGACGCCGTGGATGCCCTGCTCGCTGCGCAGCGGCAATTCGAAAAACCAACGACTGTTGCCGGGTTCGTCACTTGCGAAGGATTGCAGCGACTGCAGCTGCAGGGACGTGACACGTTTCAGGAGCCCCTCCAGCAGCCCGGACAGTGCGGCCATGGCAGGGGGAGCCGAGGCGGTGGCGGGGGGTGCGTGCGCCGCAGGGCGTGCGTCAGCCCCTTGGCGAACTTGGTCGGCGGCACGCAGCAGCTGGGCCTTGAGATCAGCCGCGAATGGATGTATCGGGCCCTGACTGCGTCCCGCTTGTCCCAGCATGGCCTCCATCCAGAGTCCCGATTGCTGGATGTGCTGGCGCAGGGTCTCGGGCTGTGCCAGTTGGCCCGGCGTGGGCAGGAGTTCCAGGATACGTTGCAGTGCGGGCGGCGCCTGGGCCCCGGGGATGGCGTTGGTGGCTGGCGCCCCGGTGGCCGGTGTCAGCAGGCCGTGCAGAGCCGGCCCCAGCGGGCGTGCCCCGGGGAGCTGCTGGCGCAGTTCTTGTCCCAGCCATTGCTGGGCCGAGTTGGCCGATGAGCCGCCACTGGCGGGGCGGGGTGCGGCACGATCCATGGTCAGGGGTAGCAGGCGGACCTCCAGACGTGGCTCGGTGCGGGTGATCTCGGCCAGCATGGCCGTGGCGGAAGCGCCCGGACCGGGCCGGTTCAACAGGGCCGTGGGCAATGCGCCGGTCAGCTGGGCGGTTACCACCGGTGCGGGTGCGGAGGGGCGTGCTGCGGTCGGTGCGCCGCCGCGGCCCGTGGAGGGTTCGAGACGCAGCCGCACCCCGCGATCGGCCAGAACTTCCAGAACACGAACCTCGATGCGCGTTCCGGTCTGGAAGGATTGCCGCGCTCCGCTGCCCACCCCACTGGTCACATTGCCGGGGGGCGTCCAGCCGGGGATGCGTGGACCGCCAAGGTCGACCATCAATGGATCTCGTGATGCAAAGCCTCAGCATGGCATACCGGAGGGCGAGGGACGAAATGGCACCGGTCGGGATGTCCGGTTTGTTATCCTGATGTCTTTCTCGATTCGGATTGTGGAGCCATGTCGAAGATACGTGTACTGATGGTTTGCCTGGGCAATATTTGTCGCTCGCCGATGGCCCATGGGGTATTCGAGGCGCGGGTGCGCGATCATGGACTGGACGAGGCCATCGAGGTCGATTCGGCCGGAACCGCCGGGTATCACGTGGGGGCGAAGGCGGACAGCCGGGCTCGCCAGGAGGCGCGCTCGCGCGGCTACGACCTCGAGCATCTGCGGGCGCGTCGCCTGGAGCCGGAGGATTTCCTGGAGTTCGATTACATCCTGACCATGGACGACGCGAATTACCGCAATGCAGAGCGCATCCGGCCGGCGGATGCGCGGGCGGAGTTGCTGCGGTTTCTGGATTTTGCGCCACAGTTCGACGAACACGAAGTCCCGGATCCGTACTACGGCGGGGACGAGGGGTTTGTGCACGTCATGGACCTGGTCGAGGCTGCTGCCAACGGGCTTCTGGAGCATATCCGCGCGCGCCACACGCTGAAGGCTTCCTGATGCCACTGCCGATTTATGGGCCGGGCGGGGGTTGGAGGCGTTTCCGAAGTCGGTCGTCGTAGCGTCCGGTTCAAGTTGCGCCAAAGGCATTCGGATGACCTGGATCAGCGTTTCGCAAAGCGCTTCCTCCCGGAATCCCGAGGCCGGAATGACAAAGGGCCCGCCAATAGGCGGGCCCTTTGTGATTTGACGAGGGACCTTGTCCCGTCAGTCGTCGCCCTTGCGGTTCGGACTTTCGGGGGCCGGTTCCGCTGGCTCGGCAGTGGGCTTGGGCGCAGCAGGTTTGTCCTCTTTCGCCTCAGCGGGCTTGGGTTTCGCGGGCTTTTCCGCTTTCACCTCGTCGGGCTTTGAAGCAGCAGCCCCTTCATCAGTCGGGGCGGTCTCCGCCTTGGCCGCCTTCGGCCGTCGGGTTCTCGGCTTGGGCGTTGTGTCCGGCTGATCCGTCGGCGTCGCATCGGTCTTGTTCGCGGCGTCCCCGGAATCGGTTGCGGCCTTCTTGGCCCGCGCCGGGCGCTTGGCTGGGGCCTTGTCGCTTTGGCCTTCCGTGGGGGCGGCGTCCGCCGTGTCCGGCTTCGCAGCCGGCTCGGATTTCGGGGCCGGATCCTGGGAATCCGAAACAGCCGGCTTGCTCTCCGCCGGGGCGTTCGGCTCGCTGGAGGCCGGGGTCACTTCGCCGGGCGAGGTGTCAGCGGGGGCAGGGGCCGGCTTGCGTCCGCGTCCACCGCGGCTACGCTTGGCGGGTGCGGCGTCCTTGGGGGCGCCATCGTCGGTGCTGGCCTTTTCCGATGGCTGGGTGCTCTCGCCACCGTCCCTGGTTGGGGTCGAGGGCTCGGGTTTTTGACCTTCGTTGGAACTCTCGGCGCGCGCCTTTCCGGTGTCGGGAGAGGGGGCTGCGTCCGGGGCTGCCGTATCGCTGTCGGATTCCGGAGCGGAACCATCGTTTGCAGCGTTCTGGGCGCTGTCGGTGCCGGTTTCGTCGGCGTTCTCGCCAGAACGTCCACGACCGCCACGACGCCGGCCACCGCGACGGGAGCGGCGGGAACGCGTGCTGCGACCCTTGCTGCCGTCATCCTCGTCCGACTTTTCGGGTCCGTTACCCGCGGGAGTGTCACCCGCCTCGCTGGCGGCGGCATCGTCCTTGTCCCGTGCCGGCTTCTCGGCCGGTTTCGCGTCTGCGGACTTCTCGGGTCCCCGGGTGTCAGGTGTCCGGCTTTCGGCTGTTTGTTTCGGCGATTCGTTGCTCGCGCCCTTCGCGGTATCGCCATCCTTCTTGCCGCCACGACGGGAACGGCCCTTGGCGTTATCGGGCTTGGCGCTATCGGGCTTGGTGTTACTGCCCTTGGCGCTTTCCGTCTTGTCGGGCGCGGCCTTCTTTCCGTTGTCGGCGTCGTCACGCTTGTCGCCGGTATTGCGGCCGCCGTTGTCGGCCTTTTTCTGGTTGCCACCGCGGCCGCGACCGCCGCCCTTGCCTTCGCCGCCGCGCGCGCGACCACCGCCCTTGCGGCTGTCTTCCTGTTCCTCGTCCGGTTCGGTAGCCGGACGCGCGTTGGGGAACAGCGAGGACCAGATACGGGTGAAGAATCCGGGCTGGGCCACTGGCTGTGACGTCTCGGGAGCGGACGGGGCCCTGTCGCTGACCGGGGCCGGGCCGGTCATCTTCACACCCTGGACCAGTGGCTTCTCGACCTTGCTGCGGCGTTCCTGATGCGGATCGCTTGCGTCCTCGGTGGTCTCCACCAGTTCGTGCGAGCCGCGGTCGCTGATCGCCTCTTCGCGTTCGTCGCCGCGCACACGGCGGACCTCGAAGCGCGGGGTAAGGTACTGCGGGTTGGGGATAATGCTGATGTCGACCTTGTGGCGATCCTCGATGTCGTTGATCGATTCGCGCTTCTCGTTCAGCAGGAAGGTGCCCACATCGACCGGGACCTGACCCATCACCAGGCCGGTGCGGTCCTTCATCGCCTCTTCCTCGATCAGGCGCAGGATCGACAGGGCGAGGGATTCCACGCTACGGATCTGGCCGTGGCCCTGGCAGCGCGGGCAGGTGTTCTGGCTGGATTCACCCAGCGACGAACGCAGGCGCTGGCGCGACATCTCCAGTAGGCCGAAGCGGCTGATGCGCCCGACCTGGACCCGGGCGCGATCCATCTCCAGCGCCTCGCGCAGGCGGTTTTCGACGTCGCGCTGGTGCTTGTTGGCGTTCATGTCGATGAAATCGATCACGATCAGGCCGCCCAGGTCGCGAATGCGCAGCTGGCGCGCGACTTCTTCCGCCGCCTCCAGGTTGGTGTGGAAGGCGGTCTCCTCGATGTCGCCACCCTTGGTCGAGCGGGCGGAGTTGACGTCGATGGAGATCAGGGCTTCGGTGTGGTCGATGACCAGTGCACCGCCGGAGGGCAGGGTGACGTCGCGGTCGAATGCGCTCTCGATCTGGCTCTCGATCTGGTAGCGATTGAACAGCGGGACCGGGTCGTCGTAGCGCTTGAGCTTGCGCAGGCTATTGGGCATGACCAGACGAACGAATTCTTCGGCCTGCTGGTAAACGTCGTTGTCATCGATGATGACCTCGCCGACGTCGTTGCGCATGTGGTCGCGCAGGGCGCGGATGATGACGTTGCTTTCCTGGTGGATCAGCGCCGGGGTCTTGGCCTTGTCCGCAGCCTCGGTGACCGCCGCCCACAGGGCCGTCATGTAATCCAGATCCCACTGGAGCTCTTCGGTGCTGCGCCCGACGCCCGCGGTACGGGCGATTACGCCCATGCCGTCGGGCATCGTCAGTCCGGAGAGCGCGTCACGCAGGGAGGCGCGGTCTTCGCCCTCGATGCGGCGCGAGACCCCACCGGCCTTCGGATTGTTGGGCATCAGGACCAGATAACGGCCGGCCAGGCTGATGTAGGTGGTCAGCGCGGCGCCCTTGTTGCCGCGCTCTTCCTTCTCGACTTGGACGAGGAGTTCCGTGCCTTCCTTCAGGAAGTCTCGGATCGGCTTGTCGCTGTCGGCAGGGGCGCCAACGGCGGAATGAGCGATCTCCTTGAACGGGAGGAAGCCGTGGCGATCAGCACCAAAGTTGACGAACGCGGCCTCCAGGCTCGGTTCGACGCGGGTGATCTTGGCTTTGTAGATGTTCGCCTTTTTGCGCTCGCGCGAAGGCAGTTCGATATCCAGGTCGTACAGCCGCTGGCCGTCGACCATGGCGACCCGCAACTCTTCTGGCTGCGTGGCATTGATCAGGATGCGTTTCATGCATTGGACTCGGTAGGGCGTCCTGGCGTCCGGCGGGTAAGATCGGTGTCCGGGGTGCGGCGATCGAGCGGCGGCACGGCAACGCTTGCGCACGCGTGCTCGCAGCGGCGGCGCGTAGCAGAAGCCAACGCGCCAGCCAGGTGTTCACCAGCAACCACGGGATCAGTCGCCTGCGGGAGGCGGAGCCGGGGAGACAGGACTGGGTTAGAAGAAATAGCGTCACAGTGTCGCTTTGTGGCGATGGCCCTTCGACCGGAGGCTGCGTTCAGCCTGTGGGTCGAAGTGGCGGGTGATTCGAGGCGCGTTGCAGGCGTAGCACAGCAACGTACCGTGGGCCAATGTAGGGCATAACCCCCCGCCCGGGCAAGTTTTTCCGCCCGCAAGGGTGATGGGTGCAGTAGCCCGGTGAGCGCGGCTCCGGTAGCATCCCGCGCCATGAAAGCAACGCGCGAACCCTCCGGCCCACGTACCTTCCGGGTCACCGACCGTGGTGACGGTCAGCGGCTCGACAATTTCCTGCTGCGCGAACTAAAGGGCGTGCCCAAGGGCTTGATCTACCGCCTGGTGCGGCAGGGCGCCGTGCGTGTGGACGGACGCCGGGCCAAGGCGCACAAGCGTCTGGCCGTCGGCAACGAGGTCCGGGTGCCGGATCTGGATCGACCGGAGGCGGTAAGCAGCGAGATCCCGCCGAAGGTGCTGGACCGGTTGCGTCGGGCGATTATCCACGAGGATGACGATGTGCTGGTGCTGGACAAGCCGTCCGGCCTGGCCGTGCACGGCGGGAGCGGGCTGGCGTTCGGCATTATCGAGGCGATGCGCCAGTTACGGCCGGATATCGAGCTGGAACTGGGGCACCGTCTGGATCGCGAGACCAGTGGCTGCCTGCTGCTGGCCAAGCGCCGCTCGGCGCTGCAAGAGTTCCATGCCGCGCTGCGCGAAGGGCGGGTCGAGAAACGCTACTTGGCGCTGCTGGTGGGGCGGTTCCCGGGCGAACAGGCAGTCGAATGCGATGCCCCGGTCGCCAGTGGCCGACAGGAAGACGGCCGCCGCCGGATGAGTGCGGGCGAGACCGACAGCGACGGGCCGCGGGCACGGGAAGCCCGGAGCGTCTTTGTGCCGCTGGAGGCGCACGGTGCCTTCCAGTTGGCGGAGGTCAAGATCGGGACCGGGCGCACGCACCAGATTCGCGTCCACGGTCAGTCGATCGGCCATCCGGTGGGGGGCGATCACGATTACGGCTTGCCGGATGCCAATCGCAGCCTGCGGCGCCATGGCCTGAAACGACTGTTCCTGCATGCACAGGCACTTGCATACCAGTCGGCGGACGGCGAGCGGCATATCTTTTCGGCCCCTTTGCCCGATGAGCTGACCGATGTGCTCGCGAGCCTGGATGCCGGGGCGGAGGACGGCGCATGACGACCCCGTTGCTGCCACCGGAGGAGGGCGACCTGCGCCTGGTTGTGTTCGACTGGGATGGAACGCTGATGGACTCGCCTCGCCGGATCGTGCACTGCCTGCAGCGTGCGGCGAAGGATACCGATGTCCCGGTGCGGGACGAGGCGACGCTGCGCAATATTATCGGGCTCGGGGTTCAGGCGGCGGTCCGCGAGCTCTATCCGGACGCCGATGATGCCTTCGTGCAGCACTTTTCCGAGACCTATCGCGAGTGTTATCTGGAGGCCGACGATGCCCCGGAGACCCCGCTGTTCGCCGGCGTGTGCGACCTGCTCGACTGGCTGGATACGCGCGAGATCCTGCTGGGCGTGGCGACCAGCAAGTCGCGACGTGGGCTGGACCAGGCCCTGGAAGCGACCGGTCTGGGCAGGTATTTCGTGGCAACCGCCACGGGCGATGAATACCCGTCGAAGCCGAATCCGTCCATGCTCCAGTCCGTGATGGGGCGAGCGGGGGTGGAACCGGCCCGTACGCGCATGGTCGGTGATAGCGTTTATGATCTTGAAATGGCGCGGCATGCAGGAGTGCCGGCCGTGGCCGTCACCCACGGGGTACATTCGCCGGAACGCCTGAGTGACGAATCCCCGCTGGCCTTGCAGCCAGATCTGGAATCGCTGCTGAAGGCATTCCGGCGGGCTGAAGGTACAACTTAGAAAAGGAATGACGATGGGCTGGGCGAACGAGAACAAACCGGGCTGGGAACGCGAGGCCCTGGAGAACCTGGTCCAGGCACAGGTGATCGAGCAACGCCGGTCCCGGCGCTGGGGCATCTTCTTCAAGCTGTTGTTTTTCTTTTACCTGGTGGCGCTTCTGATTCTGGTGCGAGGCGGCGATCTGGGCCTTTCGGGGATGTTCGAGAGCGAGCGCGAGCCCACCGAACACGTTGCCGTGGTCGAGGTCGAGGGACTGATTGCCTCCAGTGCGGCGGCCAATGCCGAGGACATCTCCAAGGTGCTGAAAGAGGCATTCGAGGCGGATGGCACCCAGGCGGTGATGCTGCGTATCAACAGTGGGGGCGGGAGCCCGGTGCAGGCGGCCAACGTGCACGACGAGATCCTGCGGCTAAAGGAGAAGCACGCGGATATCCCCGTGTATGCGGTCATTGGGGATGTGGGCGCCTCGGCGGCCTATTACATCGCGGTAGCGGCAGACGAGATCTACGCCAGCCAGGCCAGCATGGTGGGCTCGATCGGCGTGCGCATGGACAGCTTCGGGCTCGTGGACCTGATCGACAACATCGGCGTGGAACGACGCCTGTTCACCGCCGGCGAGAACAAGGGGTTCCTGGACCCTTTCCTGCCGTTGGACGATGACCATGTGAATCACCTCGACGGTGTGCTGCAGGGCGTGCACGAGCAGTTCGTGGACGTGGTGCGTGCCGGTCGTGGCGATCGCCTGGTCGAACGCGACGATCTGTTCAACGGCCTGATCTGGACGGGCGATCGGTCGCTGGAGCTTGGCCTGATCGATGGCATTGGCACGGACCGTAGCGTGGCGCGCGACGTGATCGGTGTGGAGAAGATGGTGGAGTTCAAGCCGCGGCGCAGTGCGCTGCAGTTACTGTTCGAAGATCTCGGCATGGCGGCCTTCCAGCAATGGATGACCTGGGAGTCCACGCCGCAGTGGCGCTGAGGCGCGGGGCGCGGCCTTCCTTCAGACAGGTCAGCTGCGATCGATGCGGGTGACGCGGGCGATGATGCCGATCACCGGGTGGTCCAGGTAGAACAGCTCGTCGCCGGAGTTCATGCGCTGGCTGCCGCGTACCGTAATCGCGCGCGGTGGTTGGTCGCCCTGCGGTTCCTCGACGTGGTAGATCAGGTCGCTCTCCAAGTGCAGGAATCGCCCGACCCAGATACGCAGTCGGCCCTCCAGCTCGAAGCGTTCTTCCTGTTCCTCTATCAGCGGACGGGGCATCCGGTCGGCCTCGTCCCGCAAGAGATCGCGTGTGCCCAGGCGCCGACCCTGCTGCACCCGAAGCCAGGGGGCGGAAGCATGGTCGCGTCCGGTCTGATCCCAGGCCAGGCTCGCCAGGATGCGCCCGGCGCCGGATTCCTCCACCCGGCGCACGACGCGCTGCAGTTCGAAACCCTTGCGCGAGTTGCGATAGAGTCGCCCACCCAGTTCGGATTCCCCGAGAATGGCGTCGCGCGGCGCGGCGAGCTCCATCTGCAGGCGCCGACTCTCGTCGGTGCGATGCTCGAAGATCACCAGTTCGATGCGATATTCGCGCCCGGCTTGTGCGAGCACCGGGCCCGCGGCACCGGCCAGGGGCAGGGCGGCTAGCCCGCCCAGCAGGCGGCGCCGTAGGGGGTTGTGGGATTCGGATGGGTCGTTGCGCATTCAGGCGGCCTGTTGTTCGGGGCTGATGGTGTTCAAGAGGCGCAGGACGGCCTGCGCACGGGCCTCCAGTGTCTCCATCGGCGCGAAGAAGCGGAAGGCCTTCTGACCATCCAGTTTGTACATTTGCGGGTCGGTTTGCACCAGCTGGATCAGGGCCGCGATGTCCAGATTGGGACTCGGGCCAAAAACCAGGCGTCCGCCGGCGGGACCCAGTTCCAGCTTGCGAATCCCGAGCGGGGTCAGCTTCAGGCGCAGGCGGGCTGCTTCGAACAGGGCCTTGGCCGGGTCCGGAAGCAGGCCGAAACGGTCCACCAGTTCGACTTCAAGCTCGCGAAGGGCATCGGAGGATGACGCGCTGCTGATGCGCTTGTAGAGGATCAGCCGGGTGTGCACGTCGGGTACGTAGTCGCCCGGGAGCAGGGCGGGCAGGCCCAGTTCCACCTCGGTGCCGGTGGCCGCGGGCCCTTCCAGTTCCGGCATATTTCCGGAGCGCAGGGCATTCACGGCGCGGTTGAGCAGGTCGTTGTACATCGAGAACCCGACCTCGTGGATCTGCCCGCTCTGCTCGTCGCCGAGCAGCTCGCCGGCCCCCCGGATCTCCAGATCGTGGCTGGCCAGGGTAAAGCCCACGCCCAGGTCTTCCAGCGACGCGATGGCCTCCAGCCGTTTCTTCGCATCGGCGGACATGGCCTTCTCCGGTGGCGTGATTAGGTAGGCGTAGGCGCGGTGGTGTGAACGCCCGACGCGGCCACGCAACTGGTGCATCTGTGCCAGGCCGAGCTTGTCCGCACGGTTCATCACGATGGTGTTTGCGGTGGGGACGTCGATGCCGGTCTCGATGATGGTGGTGCACACCAGGATGTTGTAGCGCCGGTGATAGAAGTCGAGCATCACCTGTTCCAGTTCGCGCTCGCGCATCTGCCCGTGGGCAATGCCGACCCGTGCCCCGGGCAACAGCTCCTGCAGGCCCTGGGCAGTTCGCTCGATGGTGTTGACCTCGTTGTGCACGAAGTACACCTGGCCCCCGCGCCGGATCTCGCGCAGGCACGCCTCCTGGATGATGGCGTCGTTCCATTCGTTGACGAAGGTCTTGATCGCCAGGCGGTCGCGCGGCGGCGTGGTGATCACCGACAGGTCGCGCAGGCCGGCCAGGGCCATGTTCAGGGTGCGCGGGATCGGCGTGGCGGTCAGCGTGAGCATGTCGACCTCGGCGCGCATCTTCTTCAGCGCCTCCTTGTGGCGCACGCCGAAGCGCTGTTCCTCGTCGACGATGACCAGGCCAAGATTGGAGAAGTCCAGGTTGGCCTGCAGCAGCTTGTGGGTGCCGATCACGATGTCGACCTTGCCGTCCTTCAGACCCTCCAGTACGCCCGCCTGTTGCTTGGCGCTGCGAAAGCGTGACAGCGATTCGATGTGGACCGGCCAGTCGGCGAAGCGGTCGGTGAAGTTCTGGTGGTGCTGCTGGGCGAGCAGGGTGGTCGGGACCAGGACCACGACCTGCTTGTTGTTCTGCACCGCGACGAAGGCGGCGCGCATCGCGACCTCGGTCTTGCCGAAGCCCACGTCCCCGCAGATCACGCGATCCATGGGCCGGGGGTCGGCCATGTCCGCGAGTACCGCGTCGATGGCCTGCTGCTGATCCAGGGTCTCCTCGAACGGGAACCCGGCGGCGAAGGCGTGATACTCGGCGGTGTCGGTATCGAAGGCCGTGCCCTGTTTCGCCGCGCGCCGGGCATGAATGTCGAGCAGTTCGACGGCCACGTCCCGCGCCTTTTCCGCCGCCTTCTTGCGCGCCTTGCCCCATTGCTCGCTGCCGAGCCGGTGCAGGGGGGCGTGCTCGGCGTCCGCGCCGGTATAGCGGCTGATGAGGTGGAGCGAAGATACCGGGACGTAGAGCTTGGCCTCGTCGGCGTATTCCAGCGTCAGGAACTCCGAAGGCTGGCCGTTGAAGTCCAGGGTCTGCAACCCAAGATAACGGCCCACGCCCTGTTCCTCGTGGACCACCGGCGCGCCGATGGTCAGGTCGCTGAGGTTCTGGATGACCGCATCTGCGTCCCGCGTGGTGCGGTTGCGCCCGCGGGTCTGGCGCGCGCGCTCTCCGAGCAGGGCGGCCTCGGGGGCGACGGCTACGCCGTCGGGCAGTACGAAGCCCTCCCCGAGGGCGGCCACGGTGACGTGCAGACCCGGCTCCGCGGCGAGGAAGGCGTCCCAGTCATCCACGGCATCATGGGGTACGGCTTGATCCCGCAGCAGCGTCAGCAGGGCCTCGCGGCGACCGGCGGACTCCGCGGTCAGGAGCACGCGCTGTTGCCCTTCGACAAAGGCCTTCAGCTGCTGAGCCGGGTCGTCACGGCCCTGTTGCATGCCGACTTCCGGCAGCGCGTCGCAGGCAAATGCGATATCCGCGCCGCGTCCCGCCGGGAGCGGGGCGGCCGGGTCGCCCAGGGCGATGCCGGAGTGCTCGCGCAGGGCGGCGGCCAGGCCGTCGATGTCGAGGTAGAGCCGCTCCGGCGGCAACAGCGGTCGATCATGCTGATGGCTGAGCTGTTCGAAGCGGTCGCGGATCTCCTGCGCAAACTCCTCGGCCGCCCCGGCGATGTTGCCGATCTGCACGATCTGCGCCCCGGGGCAGTAGTCGAATACCGTGTCCATGCCCTCGAAGAACAGTGGCAGGTAGGCCTCGATGCCTGGCGGGACCAGCCCCTCGCTGATGTCGCGGTAGATCGGGTGCTTGGCGGGGTCGCCGGAGAAATGCGCCCGGTAGCGGGTGCGGAATTCGCTGATGGAGGTGTCGTTCAGCGGGAATTCGTGGCTGGGCAGGATCTCCAGGCGCTCGACCTTCTCCGTGGAGCGCTGCGACTCGGGGTCAAAGCGGCGCAGGGAATCGATCTCGTCATCCAGAAACTCGATACGCACGGGTTCGTCCGCGCCCATCGGGAACAGGTCGAGGATCTCCCCGCGGGCGGCAAATTCACCATGGCTGATGACCTGCTGAACGGCGCTGTAACCGGCCTCGGTGAGGTTCTCGCGCAGGGTCATGCGGTCCAGGCGCTGGCCGGTTTGCAGCGAAAGGCCCTGGGTGGTCAGCCAGTCGCGCGGTGGCAGGCGCTGCATCAGGGTCGAGACCGGCATCAGCACGATGCCGCGTTCCAGCCCCGGCAGGTGATACAGCGTGCGCAGGCGCTCGGAGATGATGTCCTCGTGCGGGGAGAAGACATCGAACGGCAGGGTCTCCCAGTCCGGCAGGCGCAGCAGCGGCAGGTCGCGGTCGCCGGCGAAGAATTCCCATTCTTCCTGCCAGCGGTCGGCGGCCTCGTTGGATTCCGTGATTACCAGCAGCGGCCGGGCGAACTCGCCGGCGTTCCGCGCAAGGGCGAGGGTGGCCGCCGAGGCATTGAGCCCCGACCACACCTCGAATCCGGAGCCGGGGAGCCGGCCTGGGTGGAGCGGGTTGCGCCTTTGTTCGGACATGGGCCTGTGCGGTCGGGGGCGGAAAGGGCCGCGATTATACGGATTCCGCCTGAGGGGTGCGCGTGAACCCAAGGAGGTCACGGAGAAGGCAGCGGATTGTCCGGGGCTGATCGCGCTAACTCACGTTCATCATCTCAGGTGGGATCGATGTAGCGTTGCAGGATCGGGCCGTAGGCGTCGATACGGCGATCGCGGAGAAAGGGCCACTGCCGGCGCACGGCCTCGGTCCGGCCGCGATCCAGTTCGGCGGTGACGGTTTCCGGCCGCTCCTCGCCGGCGCGGGCCAGGATCTCGCCCTGGGGCCCGGCGACGAAGCTGGCGCCCCAGAAGGTCGCGCCGGGCGAGTGCCCGGAGGGATCCGGTTCCTGCCCCGTGCGGTTGCAGGCGAGCACTGGCAGGTTGTTGGCAATCGCGTGGCCGCGCTGGACGGTCATCCAAGCATCCTGCTGGCGCGCCTGTTCTTCGGGGGTGTCCTGCGGGTCCCAGCCAATGGCGGTGGGGTAGATCAATACCTCGGCGCCGGACAACGCCATGATCCGGGCGGCCTCCGGGTACCACTGGTCCCAGCAGACCAGGACGCCAAGGCGACCGACCGAGGTGTCGATCGGGACGAAGCCGGTGTCGCCAGGGGTGAAATAGTACTTCTCGTAATAACCGGGGTCGTCCGGAATATGCATCTTGCGGTAGGTCCCGACCTGGCGGCCATCGGTCTCGAAGACCACCGCGGTGTTGTGATAGAGCCCAGCGGCGCGACGCTCGAACAGGGAGCCGACCAGGACCACCCCGTTGTCCCGCGCGATGACGCTCAGGCGCTCGCAACTCGGGCCGGGGATCGCCTCGGCGCGATCGAAGGTGGCGAGGTCCTCGGTCTGGCAGAAGTAGGGGCCGGTGTGCAGCTCCGCCAGTACCACCAGTCGGGCACCGTTCGCGGCGGCCTCGGCGACCGCGGCAGCGGTGGCGTCGAGATTGGCCTCGACGCTCCCGGCATCGCGGTGCTGGATCAGGGCGACGGACAACGTGTTGTTGGACATGGCGGGCGCTCGGTGCAGAAGGTTATTCCTGCGGGATGCCGAGGGCGGCCGCAGGGTATTGCATGGTCAGGCAGTGCAGGCTGCCCCCCTGGCGAATGATCGTCCGGCAGTCGATCTCCACGATCTCGCGTCCCGGAAAGGCCTCGGCGAGCCGGTCGCGGGCGACGGCATCGGCGGGGTCATCGTAGACTGGCAGGAGTACCGCACCGTTCAGAATCAGGAAGTTCGCATAGGTGGCGGCCAGCCGTCGGCCGTCCTCGACGATGGGTGCCGGCCATGGGAGCGGGATCAAGCGGTATGGTTCGCCGGAGGTCTGGCGCAGGGCCCGGAGTTCCTGTTCCATCGCCTGCAGTTCGGGGTGATGGGGGTCCTGCGGATCGTCGCACTGGACGTAGGCGATCGTATCGCGGGCACAGAAGCGGGCCAGCGTGTCGATATGGGCATCCGTGTCGTCGCCCTCCAGCTGCCCGTGTTCCAGCCAGAGGATCCGCTCCGCACCCAGCCATTCGCCGAGGCGCTGTTCCAGCCCGGTGCGATCCAGATCGGGGTTGCGGGTGCTGGAGAGCAGGCAGCGCGTTGTAGTGAGCAGTGTGCCGGCGCCGTCGGATTCGATCGACCCGCCTTCGAGGATCAGCCCGGTGGGTTCCGGTACACAGCTGCCGAATACGCCCTGGCTGGCCAGGGCCCGAGTGATCGCATCGTCCAGATCGGCGGGGTATTTGCCGCCCCAGCCGTTGAAGGTAAAGTCCAGCAGGCGTGGCTGATTGCCGTCGAATACCGTGATGGCGCCATGGTCGCGCGCCCAGGTGTCGTTACTCGAGGCCAGGGCAAACCACAGCCGGTCGGGCCGGATGGCGGTTTCGGTCAGGAAGCCGGAGATCTCCTCGATGTGCTCGGGATCGCGCGCGACGATGATGACCGGCTCGTACTGGCTGATGCTCGCGGCAATGGTGGCAAATACCGGGTGCACCTGATCCAGGACCGGTGCCCAGTCCGTGGCGTCATGCGGCCAGGTCAGCTGGATCGCACCCTGGGGCTCCCACTCGGCGGGGAGGCGGCGTTTGGGCGGCACCGGGGTGGCGTCCCCGGTACTCATGGACGGTCGGAGCGGGATCCGTTGCGCACTGCGCTGTGCAGGACGTACTCGCCCTCGAAGAACACGGAGAAGTCGGCATAGTCCCAGCGCGTGATCGGCGGATCGCCCACGGTGGCGTGGCGTTGTTCCGGTTCGCCGTGCTGGCGGATGACCGCTGACTGGCTCTGACCACGGGTTGGGGCCCCTTCACGTTCCTTTACCGTGAAACCCCCTTCGGGGCTGCGCAGGATGTCGGCCGAGGCGGTGGCCATGGCCCCGGCGAAAAGCGCCAGCACAAGGGCGCTGGCCGCGGCGCGCACGGTGCTGCCCCGGCGTGCGCCGGACTTCGAGGTGGGGTTCGCTGCGTTGCATTTCCCTGGCATGGCCAACTCTCCGTTTGCTGGATGGCTCCATGGTAGCGTCAACCGCGACGCCATGCCTCCCCCGACGCGTCCCCTATAGGCGCGACCCGGTATCTCTGGCATGCTTTCGCGATGTTTCGCCCCCTGACCCTTGCCATCGGCCTGCGCTATACGCGTGCCAAGCGGCGTAACCACTTCATCTCGTTCATCTCGGTGGTGTCGATCATCGGGCTGGTGCTCGGCGTGATGGCGCTGATCACCGTGTTGTCGGTGATGAACGGGTTCGAGCGCGAATTGCGCGAGCGCATCCTGGGGATGGCCTCGCATGCGACCATCGGTGAGGCCAACGGAGGGCTGCGTGACTGGGAGCGCCTGCAGCGCGAGGCGCCGGACATCGATGACCGGGTGGTGGCCGCGGCCCCTTATGTTCAGGGCGAAGCGATGCTGAGTGCGCGCGGGAACATCTCCGGGGCGCTGATCCGCGGTGTGGAGCCGGAGGCGGAGGAACGGGTGGCGCGCATCGGTGAACACATGATCCGGGGCGAGCTGGGGAGCCTGGAGGGCGGTCGCTACCGCGTCGTGCTTGGGCGCGAACTGGCGGCGGAACTGCGTGTGCAGGTTGGCGATTCGATCATCCTGATGGCTCCCCAGGCCTCGGTGTCGCCGGCCGGGGTGATGCCGCGCATGCGGCGCTTCGAGGTGTCCGGCCTGTTCGAGGTCGGCATGTATGAATACGACCGGGGGACTGCCTTCATCCATCTGGAGGATGCCCAGGCGGTGTTCCAGATGGGCGATCAGGTTACCGGGCTGCGGCTGCGGCTGACCGACATGATGCAGGCCGGGGTGATTGCACGCGACGTCGCGGCGCAGCTGGACGGGCTTTTCCGGGTGTCCGACTGGACCCGTCAGCACGCGAATCTGTTCCGCGCCATCCAGATGGAGAAGATGGTGATGTTCATCATCCTCTCGCTGATTGTGGCGGTGGCCGCCTTCAATATCGTCTCGACCCTGATCATGCTGGTGACCGACAAGCAGGGGGATATCGCGATCCTGCGAACGCTCGGGTTGTCGCCCGCAGGCATCATGGTGATCTTCATGGTCCAGGGGGTCGTGATCGGGGCGATCGGCATCCTCCTGGGCACCGCGGCCGGGGTCGCCCTGGCGTCCAATATCGATGTCGTCGTGCCCTTCATCGAGCGGCTGGTGGGCGTCGAATTCCTGTCCGCTGAGGTCTATTACATCAGTGATTTGCCATCTGAACTTAAACTGTCGGATGTTCTCCGGGTCGGCATTCTGGGCTTCCTGCTGACGGTCGTGGCCACACTATTCCCGGCCTGGCGCGCGGCCCGTACCCAGCCGGCGGAGGCGCTGCGCTATGACTGACCGCGAGACCCCGGTCCTCGAGGCCTTGGGCGTGGAACGCCGTTTCCGCGACGGCAAGCTGGATGTGGCCGTGCTGACCGGGGTCGATTTCGCCCTGCAGCCGGGGGACCAGACCGCGATTATCGGCGCCTCGGGCAGTGGCAAGAGCACGCTGCTGCACCTGCTCGGTGGTCTGGACCGCCCGACCGCCGGCGAGGTGCGCTTGCTGGGCACGGACTGGACCCGCATGAGCGAGGCGCGGCGCGGGCATCTGCGCAACCAGCATCTGGGGTTCGTTTATCAGTTCCACCACCTGTTGCCGGAACTGACGGCCGCCGAGAATGTGGCCCTGCCACTGCTGATCCGGCGGATGTCCAACCGCAAGGCGCGGGAGGAGGCCCGCCACTGGCTGCAGCAGGTGGATCTGGGCCACCGCCTGGAGCACAAGCCTTCGGAGCTCTCCGGTGGCGAGCGTCAGCGGGTCGCGATCGCCCGTGCGTTGGTCACCCGACCCTCGGCGATCCTGGCGGATGAGCCGACCGGGAACCTGGACCAGGAGCGGGCAGCGCAGGTGTTCGAGCTGCTGCGCGCGATGAATCGCTCCACCGGCACCGCGCTGGCCCTGGTTACCCACGACATCACCCTCGCCCGCGAGCTGGACCGCTCGGTGCAGCTGGTCAAGGGACACCTCGAGCCGGAGGTCTTCGACGGCCAATTGGCGGCGGTCCACGAATAGGCTCCCGTGCAGCGCGCATCCGCGCGCCTGGCAGCATCCGACCCTGAACGGGCTCGGTTGATCAGCCCAACGGTGGTTGCTTCTTGTTCGATTTTTCCTCTTCGCTGCGTTCCGCGGCTTCGCGTTCCGCCAGTTCCTTGCGCAACCGCCGCAGATAACGGCGGCTGCGCACGCGCTGGACCACGTTCAGCCGCCACAGGAAGCGCACGAGCAAATAACCCGACAGGCTCGCGACCGAGCCCAGCAGGACGCTCCCCAGGAGCAGGGGCTGCCAGATGGTCAGTAACTCCGTGCTGAACCACTCCCAGCTCCAGTCCAGGCGGATATCGCGACGGGGTTCGTCCAGAAGCTTGCGCCCGATCGTGTAGGCCGTATACAACATGGGCGGCATGGTGATCGGGTTGGAGATCCAGACCAGGATCACCGAAATCGGCAGATTGACGCGGACGATAATGGCCACGGCCGCCGCGATCAGCATCTGCATGGGCAGTGGCAGGAAGGTCACGAAGAGCCCCACGGCAAACGCACCAGCCACGGAGCGGCGGTTCAGATGCCACAGATCCGGCGACCCCAGGCGCGGCCCCAGCGGGGCGAGCGCCTTGTGCCCACGCATGCGCTCCATGCCGGGAAACATCTTCTTGATGATGTGTCTTGCCATGTTCCGGGTTGCCGATGGTGCGCCTGGCGCGGGCTCGCGACCGCGCATGTGGGTTCCATTCTCGCTGATTTGGGCCGGCGAATGCCCGTGTCGCCCGGCACTTGGGTCTTGGGCCACGCAGTGGGCCGGGCGTTCAGGGCCTCAACGTGACCGCTTTCACCCTCGGACTTCTGGTCACGGCGTGGTGGCTGCACCGGGTACCGGAGCCGCTTCCGATGGCCCCGGGTCTGGTGCTCGCGCTGCTCGTGGTCACCGCGGGCGCCAGTGCCGGCCTGCGACGCTACGGCTACCGGGCCACTGTGCCATGGGCGATGGCGCTGGGTGGGGTGGTCGCCTGGGGGAGCGTCTCCATGACCGCGAGCATCTGGCTCGAGGAGGCCTTGGCGCCTTCGCTTGCGGGAGAAGAGGTCACCGTTCTTGCCACGGTCACCAGTTTGCCGGAACACGCCGGGCATCGCAGCCGGTTCCGGGTCACGGTGGAGGCGGTCATCGCGGGGCCGGAGGCATTCGCTGCCCGTGAGCTACTGGTGACGGCGTATCCGGCGCGGCCTGAGGTCGAGGCAGGCACACGCGGCCAGATGATCCTGCGCCTGCGCCCGGCCGAAGGGCCCGCGAATCCTGGCGGATTCGATCGCGCGGGGTGGTTTTACCGCGAGGGCCTGCATGGCTCCGCGACGTTGCTTGATCTGGAGTCGATCGGGAACGGAGTGCCGGCCGCACCGGCACGGCCCTGGCGGGCCGACTTGCACCGCGTCCGCGGCTGGCTGCGCGGGCGGCTGGAAGTCGCGGCCCCGGAGCTCCGCCATCCGGGGCTGGTGCAGGCCCTGGTGATTGGCGACCGTCAGGGGATGACCGCGCCGGAATGGCAGGCCTTTCTGCGCACCGGAACCAACCACCTGATGGCGATCTCCGGCTTGCATGTGGGGCTGGTTGCCGGTTTTGTCGGGTTGCTGTCGGGGTTGGTCTGGAGCGGTTTGTTGCCGCTGCAACGGGGTCTGCGGAAGGCGGCCTTCATGGCGCTGGCCGGTCTGGCGGGGGCTGCGGTGTATGCCGCGTTGGCCGGCTTCAGCATCCCGACCCAGCGGGCGTTGATCATGCTCGCGGCCTTCATGGCGGCCCTGTTGTGGCGCCGCGAGGCGTTCGCCTGGCGAGGTCTGATGCTGGCCGCGATCGCGGTCGTGCTGTGGCAGCCGACGAGTGTACTGGCCCCCGGTTTCTGGTTTTCGTTTGGCGCGGTCGCGGTCATTCTTCTGTTGTTGCAGGGGCGCTCGGGGCGTCCGGGCTGGCGCGAGGCGGGGAGTATCCAGGTGATGCTGGCACTGGCGATGCTTCCGCTCAGTCTCGCCTGGTTCCAGTTGGGTTCGTGGGTCGCGCCGGTGGCCAACCTGGTGGCAGTGCCCGTGATCAGCCTGCTGGTGCTGCCGGTGTTGCTGGTCGGGGCAGGGCTGGCCGCCTTGTGGGCCCCTTTGGGTCAGCCGTTCCTGCACGCGGGCGACGGCGTACTGGCTCTGCTCGTCGGGTTGCTGGATCTCCTGTCCGGATTGCCCGTGCTGGTGGACGAGCGGCGGGTCCCGCTGGCTGCGAGCCTGCTGGGCGGGCTCGCGGTGCTCGTGGCCTTGCAGCCGCGGCTGCGCCTGGGTGCCGTTTGGGTCGTGCTCGCAGGCATGGCGCTGGCCTTGCCCATGCGACCAGATATCGAGCCGGGTGCCGTGCACGTCCTCCTGATGGATGTCGGGAACGGGCAGTCGGCCTTGCTGCAGACGCGTAACCACAACCTGTTGTTCGATGCGGGTCCCGGGCGTGCGGGTGGCTACAGCGCGGGTGAGCAGATTGTGGTCCCGACCCTTCGGGCCGAGGGGGTGCGGCGGCTGGATCGCATGATCCTCAGCCACGAACACGCCGCGCACGCCGGAGGCAGCGCCGGGGTCCGGGATTCCATACCCGTGGTCGAGACCCTGCGACGGGTGCCGGCAGAGGCCGATGAGCGGGCGTGCGAGGTCGGAGAGCGCTGGGAATGGGACGCGGTGCGATTCGAAGTGCTGCACCCGCCGCCCGGATGGGATGGCAGCGCCTCGGCCTCCTGCGTGCTGGCGGTGGAGACGGCCGGTGGCGTCCGTCTGCTGCTGACGGGCGGGCTCGGAGGACTGGGCGAGGCAGTGCTGATGCGTGATGTGCTGGACGGGCGTGCCAGTGATCTTCTGGTGCTGCCGCGCGGGGCTGGCACGGGCAGCTTGAGCCGGGGCTGGCTGGTGGATGCGCCGCCGCGCATGGCCTGGGCGAGTACCGATGGGCGCGGGCGCGGTCTGGAGGGCGCTGTCCGCGAACGTCTGAAGGCGGCCTGTGTGCCACTGCAGGAGACCGGGCTGCATGGCGCCTTGCGCCTGGAAGCGAACTCTGAGCTGGAGGTGGGGCCCGGTCATCGGGCCCGCCACCGGAGGCTCTGGCAGCCTGCGCCCTGGCCACCCTTGCGCGGGCAGGAGGGTTGCACCCCCACGCCGACGGACGAGACACGCTGGTAGAATGACCGGATGAATCGCGAACATTCCGACACCATCCGTCCCATCCGCTTCCGCGAGGGCGCGCTCCAGTTGCTGGACCAGCGCCGCCTCCCGCAGGAGAGCGTCTGGCAAACCTATCAGGATGCGCCCGCCGTTGCCGTGGCGATCCGCGACATGGTCGTGCGCGGGGCGCCGGCGATCGGCATCACGGCGGCATTCGGTGTGGTGCTGGCTTGTCAGCGCGCGACAGGTCAGCACGACTGGCGTGCGCGGGTGGCCGCCGATATCGAGACCCTGCGCGGTTCGCGCCCCACAGCGGTGAATCTGTTCTGGGCGCTGGATCGCATGCAGGCGGTCGTGGTCGCCAGCGAGTCGGTGGATGCTGCCGTGAACGAGACCCGGGCGGTAGCCGAGCGGATGCTGGAGGCGGACATTGCCGGCAATCGGCAATTGGGCGCCCTGGGTGCGCAATTGATCGAGCCGGGTCGCGGCGTGCTGACCCACTGCAATACGGGTTCGCTGGCAACCGGGGGCTATGGCACCGCGCTCGGTGTGATCCGGGCCGCCTGGGATGCCGGGCGTATCAAAGAGGTGTTTGCCGACGAGACCCGCCCCTGGCTGCAGGGCAGCCGACTGACCGCCTGGGAACTGGTGCACGACGGCATTCCGGTGCAGGTGCTGTGCGAGGGTGCGGCGGCCAGCCTGTTGCGCTCCGGCCGGGTGGGCTGGGTGATCGTCGGGGCGGACCGGATTGCCGCCAACGGCGATACCGCCAACAAGATCGGCACCTATGGCCTGGCGTTGCTGGCGCGGGCCCACGGGGTGCGTTTCATGGTTGCGGCGCCCGTGGCGACCATCGACTTCGAGATGGCAGACGGATCGGGCATCCCCATCGAACAACGCGGCGAGGACGAGGTGCTGGCGCTGGCCGGCCAGCGTGTGGCCGCCGACGGTGCGCGGGGATACAACCCGGCCTTTGACGTGACCCCGGCGGACCTGATTGATGCCATCGTCACCGAACGCGGTGTGGTCGAGGCCCCGACGCGGGAGCGCCTGGCCACACTGCGCGAGCCCGCTGCCGCGGAATCCGCCACGACCGGGGCCTGACACCCGGGAAAATGGGGCCGGCACCGGCCGGTGTCGGGCCTGAGAGCCTCGGAGAACCGTTTTGAGGGGAGAAAAGGGCGCCCCCAGTGGTTACCCCTGTGGTATCATCGCGAGCTTGTTCAGACGGACGGCGTAACCCTCGATGGCTGAATTTGCCAAGGAAGTTTTTCCGGTCAATCTCGAAGACGAGATGCAGCAGTCTTACCTCGATTATGCGATGAGCGTAATCGTGGGCCGGGCCCTCCCCGATGTCCGTGACGGCCTCAAGCCGGTCCATCGCCGCGTGCTCTACGCGATGCGCGAGCTGGGCAACGACTACAACAAGCCGTACAAGAAGTCGGCGCGTGTGGTCGGTGACGTGATCGGTAAATACCACCCGCATGGCGACTCCGCTGTCTACGACGCCATCGTGCGCATGGCGCAGCCGTTCTCGATGCGCTACATGCTCGCAGACGGGCAGGGTAACTTCGGTTCCATCGACGGCGACTCGCCGGCGGCCATGCGCTACACCGAGGTGCGCATGGCGCGCATCGCGGCCGAGCTGCTGGCCGATATCGAAAAGGAAACGGTCGACTTTACCGACAACTATGACGGCTCCGAGAGCGAGCCGGCCGTGTTGCCGAGCAAGTTTCCCAACTTGCTGGTCAATGGTTCCGCCGGCATCGCGGTGGGGATGGCGACCAATATCCCGCCGCACAACCTGCGCGAGGTCGTCAACGCCTGCGTGGCGCTGATCGATGACCCCGACATCTCCATCGACGGCCTGATGGAACACGTGCCGGCGCCGGATTTCCCCACCGCCGGCATCATCAACGGCATCGATGGCGTGCGCGAGGCCTATCGGACCGGTCGCGGCCGGGTCCTGATCCGGGCGCGCTCGCACGTGGAGCCGCTGGAAGGCGGCCAGCGCGAGGCGATTGTCGTCACCGAGCTGCCCTACCAGGTGAACAAGGCGCGTCTGACCGAGAAGATCGCCGAGCTGGTGAAGGAAAAGCGCATGGAGGGCATCTCCGAGCTGCGCGACGAGTCGGACAAGGACGGCATGCGCCTGGTCATCGAGCTCAAGCGTGGCGAGATGGCCGAGGTGGTCCTGAACCACCTCTACATGCACACCCAGATGCAGAATGTCTTCGGCATCAATATGGTCGCGCTGGTAGATGGCCAGCCGAAGGTGCTGGATCTGCGCCAGGTGCTGCGGGCCTTCCTGCGTCATCGCCGCGAGGTGGTGACCCGGCGCACGATCTTTGATCTGCGCAAGGCGCGCGAGCGCGCCCACATCCTGGAAGGCCTGGCGATTGCGCTGGCCAATATCGATCCGGTGATCGAACTGATCCGTGCCGCGCCGAACCCGGCCGAGGCCAAGGCCGGGCTGCTGGCGCGCGCCTGGCCGCTGGGCGTGGTCAGCGACATGCTCGATCGCGCCGGGGCCAGTGCCTCGCGTCCCGAGGACATGGCGCCGGAATATGGCGTGAGCGAGGATGGTTATCGGCTGTCGGAGGCCCAGGCCCAGGCGATCCTGGATCTGCGTCTGCACCGGCTCACCGGGCTGGAACAGGACAAGATCCTCGACGAATACCGCGACCTTCTGGAGCTGATCGAAGACCTCCTGGATATCCTCGGGTCGGGCGACCGCCTGCAACAGGAAATCCGCAACGAACTGCTGGGGGTGGCCGAGCAGTTCGGCGACGAACGCCGTAGCGAGATCCGCGAGCGCCAGGCCAACCTGACGCTGGAGGACCTGATTGGCGAGGAAGACGTGGTCGTCACGCTTTCGCACGCCGGCTACGTGAAGTACCAGCCCGTGGCCGACTACCGCGCCCAGCGCCGGGGCGGTCGCGGCAAGGCGGCGACCAGCTTCAAGGAAGAGGATTTCATCGACCGGCTGGTGGTGGCCAATACGCACGACACGATCCTGTGCTTCTCCAGCCGCGGCCGGGTGTACTGGCTGAAGGTTTACGAGTTGCCGCAGGGGTCGCGGGCCGCGCGCGGCAAGCCCATCGTCAATCTGCTTCCGCTGGAAGCGGATGAACGCATCAGCACGATCCTTCCGGTGCGCGAGTACGACCCGGATCACTATGTATTCATGGTGACCGCGCAGGGAACGGTGAAGAAGACCCCGCTGACGGATTTCTCGCGCCGTCGCGCCTCCGGCATCATCGCGGTGGATCTGCGCGAGGGGGATCATCTGGTCGATGTCTCCCTGACCGACGGCACCCTCGACGTGATGCTGGTGACCACGGCCGGCAAGGCCGTGCGTTTCCACGAGAGCGACGTGCGCGCCATGGGGCGGACGGCCTGCGGCGTGCGCGGCGTGCGCATGGAGGATGACCAGCGGGTGATCGCGCTGCTGAATGTCGACGAGGGATCGGCGCTGCTGGCGACCGAACACGGTTACGGCAAGCGCACCCGTTTCGACGAATTCCCGGTGCATCGCCGTGGTGGCCAGGGCGTGATCGCGATCCAGACCGAGGGCCGCAATGGCCTGCTGGTCGGGGCAGCACGGGTGCTGGACGACGACGAGGTCATGCTGATCACCAATGGCGGGACGCTGGTGCGGACACCGATCGACCAGATTCCATTGATCGGTCGCAACACGCAGGGCGTGCGTCTGATCCGTCTCGATGAGGACGAAAACCTGGTCGAGCTCGCCCGGGTCGCCCAGTTGCAAGGCGAGGACGGCGTCGAAGACGATGAAGAGCCCGGTCAATCGGAAATCGGGACGGACCCGGAGACGGGTCCCGAATCCAGTGACGATGGAGAACAGGCATGACGCGAGTGATGAACTTCAGCGCGGGGCCGGCGGCCCTGCCTCAGGTGGTGCTCGAACGGGCGCGTGACGAGCTGCTGGACTTCCGCGGGTCCGGGATGTCCGTGATGGAGATGAGCCACCGCGGCAAGCCCTTCATGGCCGTGGCCGAGAAGGCCGAGCAGGACCTGCGTACGCTGATGGACATCCCCGACAACTACACGGTGTTGTTCCTGCAGGGCGGGGCGACCGGGCAGTTTGCCGCCATCCCGATGAACCTGGCGAATGGCCGGGGTATGGACTACATCGATACCGGGGCCTGGTCCGGCAAGGCCATCAAGGAGGCTCAGAAGTACGGGCCGGTGAATATCGTGGCCAGCTCGCAAGCGAGCGGGTACGACTCGATCCCGGATCGCGCCTCGTGGAAACTGGACCCGAACGCCGCCTACGTGCACTACACCCCGAACGAGACCATCGGCGGGGTCGAGTTTCCGGAAATTCCGGATGTGGGGGACGTACCGCTGGTGGCGGACATGTCCTCCACCATCCTGTCGCGTCCGATCGACGTCTCGAAGTTCGGCGTGATCTATGCCGGGGCGCAGAAGAACATCGGCCCGGCTGGCCTGACCGTGGTGATCGTGCGCAATGACCTGCTGGAGCGCGACAAGGGCAACGTGCCGGCGGTGCTGGACTGGGCACTGCAGGCCAAGAACGATTCGATGTACAACACCCCGCCGACCTTTGGCTGGTACCTGGCCGGGCTGGTGTTCGAATGGTTGCTGGAGC
Organism: Thioalkalivibrio sp. ALMg13-2; assembly: GCF_000381185.1. Lineage (NCBI taxonomy): Bacteria > Pseudomonadati > Pseudomonadota > Gammaproteobacteria > Chromatiales > Ectothiorhodospiraceae > Thioalkalivibrio > Thioalkalivibrio sp. ALMg13-2. The sequence continues at coordinate 88,915 of NZ_KB906103.1, forward strand.
AGGGCGGTCTGGAGAGCATGGGCAAGACCAACCAGCGCAAGGCTGCCAAGCTGTACCAGTACATCGACAACTCCGCCTTTTATCGCAACCCGGTCGAGCCCACGGCCCGGTCGTGGATGAATGTGCCGTTTATCCTGGCGGACGATTCCCTCGACGGGACGTTCCTCAACGAGGCGGATGCGGCCGGCCTCTCCTCGTTGAAGGGACATCGCTCGGTGGGCGGGATGCGCGCAAGTATCTATAACGCCGTGCCGGAAAGCTCCGTGGATGCCCTGATCGATTTCATGGCGGACTTCGAGAACCGCCACGCCTGATCCTGTTGAATCGTGGTCGCCGGGCGTAACTACCGGGCCAGGAGGTCGTGATGTACCGAATTCAGACCTACAACAACATCGCCGTGCGTGGGCTGGACCGCTTCCCGCGCGACCACTACGAGGTCGCGTCGGACATCAACCAGCCAGACGCCTTGATGCTGCGGTCGTTCGACCTGCATTCGGTGGAGATCCCGGATTCCGTCCTGGCTGTCGGGCGCGCCGGCAGCGGGGTGAACAACATCCCGGTGGAGGCGCTGTCCGAGCGCGGGGTGGCGGTGTTCAATGCCCCGGGCGCCAATGCCAACGCCGTTAAGGAATTGGTGATTGCCGGTCTGCTGTTGGCCGCGCGCAATCTGTTGCCGGCGGCAGGCTATGTGCAGGGGCTGGACCCCACCAAGGAGGACTTCATGTCCTCGGTGGAGCACGGCAAGAAGAAGTTCACCGGCTTTGAACTGCCCGGCCGGCGCCTGGCTGTGCTCGGCCTGGGTGCGATCGGTGTGGGTGTGGCCAATGCCGCGCGGGCGCTCGGCATGGAGGTGGTGGGCTTCGACCCCAAGGTGACGGTCGAGAACGCATGGCGTCTGGACTCCGGCATCGAGCGCGCGCGCTCGGTGGAAGCCGCGATGGAGGGGGCCGATGCGGTCACCGTGCATGTGCCACTGACCGAGAACACCGCCAACCTGGTCAACGCGAAGAACCTGAGCGGGATGAATCCCGGGGCGATGGTGCTGAACCTGGCGCGCGAGGGCATCGTGGACGACGCCGCTGTGCACGAGGGGCTGGACGCCGAACGCCTGCACGCCTACATCACCGATTTCCCGGTGCAGGGCATGATGGGGCACCCGCGGGTAATCACCCTGCCGCATCTGGGGGCCTCGACGACCGAGTCAGAGGAGAATTGTGCGGTGATGATCGCGGATCAGCTGCGTGACTACCTGGAAAACGGCAACGTGGTCAATTCGGTGAATCTCCCGACCCTGGTGCTGGATCGCAAGGGAGACACCCGGATCGCCGTCGTCAATCGCAACCTGCCGGACCGGGTCGGGCGCATCTCGCATACCCTGGGTGAGTCCAACATCAACATCCTGCACTTGATGAACGACTCCCGCGGTGACATTGCGTACACCCTGCTGGATGTGGATGGCCAGCCGGACCAGGCGACCCTGGATGCACTGCATGAGATCGACGGCGTGCTGCGGGCGCGGGTGCTGTAGATCGTGGCCGGGGACCCGCATTCGTCGCAGCCCGCCGACGGCCAGGAAGATCTGGCTGCCCTGCGGGCGCGCATCGACGCGCTGGATGCCGAGCTGCTCGAGCGGCTGAGCGAGCGTGCCCGCTGTGCCGAGGCCGTGGCCCGGGTGAAGCGCAGCCAGGAGAGCAATCCGGTGTTCTATCGTCCGGAGCGTGAAGCCGAGATCCTGCGCCGGGTGCGTGAGCAGAACCCCGGCCCGCTATCCGGCGAAGCGATCACCCGGCTGTTCCGCGAAATCATGTCCGAATGCCTGGCTCTGGAGCATCCGCTCCATGTGGCCTATCTGGGACCGGTGGGCACCTTTACGCATCTGGCGGCGCGCAAGCATTTCGGCCATGCGGTCGAGACCCAGCCGCTGGCCTCTATCGATGCCGTGTTCGACGCCGTGGAGACCGGTCGCGCGCAGTTCGGCGTGGTGCCCATCGAGAACAGCTCCGAGGGGGTGGTGACCCATACGGTCGACTGCTTCATGGATTCTTCGCTGCAGATCTGCGGTGAGGTCGTGACTCCGATTCATCACCATCTGCTGACGCACGCCGAGGATCTCGGTCAGGTCCGGCGCGTGCTGGCCCACGCCCAGGCGCTGGCGCAATGCCGCCAGTGGCTGGACGCGGAGCTGCCGAACGCCGAGCGCGAGGCGGTCTCCAGCAACGCCCGCGCAGCCGAGATTGCGGCGCAGGACCCGACCGTGGCGGCACTCGCCAGCCAGGCCGCGGCCGACCATTACCAGATCCCGGTGCGGGCGCCGCACGTGGAAGATCGCGCCGACAACACCACACGTTTCCTGATTATCGGTTCCGGCACCACGGAACCCAGTGGCGCGGACCGCACCTCGGTGATGCTGACGACCGCCAATCGCCCGGGATCGCTGTATTCGCTGCTCAAGCCGATTGCCGAGTCGGGTATCAGCCTGACCCGTATCGAATCGCGTCCGTCGCGCTGCACGCCGTGGAACTACGTGTTCTTTCTCGACCTGGTCGGCCACCAGCAGGATCCGCTGATCCGCGAATGTCTGGAGCAGCTGCGCGCGAGCGCCGATACCGTCAAGGTGCTGGGGAGCTATCCCCAGGCCGCCACCTGAATCCCCGAGGTTTCCGCATGGCATCCAATCCTTCCGTATCCGCTACGGCCGGCCCGGCGTTTGATCCGGTGACTCTGGCGGTTGCTGGCGTCCAGGGGCTTAGCCCCTACCAGCCGGGCAAGCCCGTGGCCACGCTGGAACGCGAACTGGGGATTACCCAGGCAGTCAAGCTGGCCTCCAACGAGAATCCGTTGGGCCCGTCGCCCCTTGCGGTGGAAGCCGGGCGCGCGGCGCTGGCCGATGCGCATGTCTATCCCGACGGCAATGGCTTCGAGCTGAAGGCACGTCTGGCCGAACGCCATGGCGTGACCCCGGAGCAGATCACCCTCGGCAATGGCTCCAACGAGGTGCTGGAGTTGGTTGCACGGACCTGGCTGGCGCCGGGGCGTGCTGCCGTGTTTTCTGCCCACGCGTTTGCGGTCTATCCGCTGGTGACCCAGGCGGTGGATGCCGTGGCCCGAGTGGCCCCGGCGCTGCCCGCCGACCATCCGGAACAGCCCTTCGGGCACGATCTTGACGCGATGCAGGCGCCGGTGGATGGCGATGTGCGGGTCGTGTTCGTGGCCAACCCGAACAACCCGACCGGCACCTGGCTGGATGCGGCGGCGCTCGAAGCCTTCGTGGCCGCGATGCCGGTCACGACCGTGGTTGTTATGGACGAGGCCTATTTCGAATATGTCGAGGAGGCCGAGTATCCGGACACCACGCAATGGCTGGATCGCTATCCGAACCTGATCGTCACCCGGACTTTCTCCAAGATCCAGGGCCTGGCCGGACTGCGCCTCGGCTATGCGGTTAGCTCGCCGGCCATCGCGGACCTGCTGAATCGAGTGCGCCAGCCGTTCAATGTGAATGCGATTGCCCAGGCGGCCGGCCTGGCCGCGCTGGACGACCACGAGCATGTGGAAAAGTCGGTGGCCATCAATCGGGAGGGGGTTCGCCAGGTGAGCGCCGCCCTGCGCGAGCTGGGCTTGCGTGTGATCCCGTCGGTGGGCAATTTCGTGACCTTCGATACCGGCCGGGATCCGGGCCCGGTATATGACGCCATGCTGCGCGACGGCGTGATTACGCGCCCGGTAGAGAATTACGGTCTCCCCGGGCATCTGCGCGTCACGGTCTCGACCCGTGCGGACAATGACCGCTTTCTCGCGGCCCTGAAAAAGGCCCTGGCGTGATCGAACGGCTGGTCATCTTCGGCGTTGGGCTGATCGGCGGTTCGCTGGCCCTGGCCCTGCGCGAGGCGGGGGCCGTGCGCGAGATCGTGGGTTGTTCGCGCAATGCAGACAACCTGCGCGAGGCGCAGCGCCTGGGCGTGATCGATCGCTGGACCACCGATGTCGCCGAGGCCGCCGAGGGGGCGGACCTGGGCGTGCTCGCCGTCCCGTTGGGGGCGATGGAGCCACTGGCGCGCGACCTGGCAGCGGCGTGGCCCGAAGACAGCCCGCTGACCGATGTGGGCAGCAGCAAACAGGCCGTAATCGATGCGGTGGGTGCCGGCTTCGGCAAGGTCCCGCGCGCGTTTGTCCCCGGCCATCCGATTGCGGGAACCGAGAAGAGCGGGGTGGGAGCGGCCTTTGCCACCCTGTTCCGTGAGCGCCTGGTAATCCTGACACCGGTCGATGCCACGAATGCGCTGGCGACCGACCGAGTGGCCGAGATGTGGCAGGCCGCCGGGGCGCGGGTCGAGTACATGACCCCGGCGCACCACGACCGGGTGCTGGCCGCGACCAGTCATTTGCCCCATGTGCTGGCCTTCACGCTGGTGTCGTCGCTTGCGAACATGAGCGAGCGCGACGAGATCTTTCATTACGCCGCCGGGGGGTTTCGCGATTTCACGCGCATCGCCTCCAGCGATCCGGTGGTCTGGCGGGATATCTGCCTCGCCAATCGCACCGCCATCCTCGAGGTGATCGGGCAGTACCAGGCCGACCTGGAGGGTTTGCGCAGCGCCATCGAACACGGCGATGCCGCGACCATCGAACAGAGCTTTGAACACGCCAAGGAAACCCGCGATCGCCTTTGCGACCCCGCGGACGCACAACTGGATACCTGAAAATCGATGAATACCTTTACCGTACAGCCCGGAGGGCAGCTTTCGGGCCGCGCCCGCGTGCCGGGCGACAAGTCGATCTCCCACCGGGCGATCATGCTGGGTGCGCTGGCCGAGGGCGAGACGCGTGTGACCGGATTCCTCGAGGGGGCCGATTGTATTGCGACACTGGAGGCGTTTCGTGCGATGGGCGTGGCGATCGAACGTACCGGTCCAGGCGATGTACGCATTCAGGGTGCCGGCGTGCACGGGCTCAAGGCCCCGGCAGCGGCGCTGGACATGGGCAACTCGGGGACCGCGATGCGGCTGCTGTGCGGCGTACTGGCCGGCCAGGCGTTTGACAGCGAGCTGGTCGGTGATCGCTCCCTGAGCGGGCGCCCGATGCGCCGAGTCACCGACCCGCTCGCGCACATGGGTGCGCACATCGATACCAGCGAGGCCGGGACGCCACCGTTGCGGGTACACGGCGGGGCCCCGTTGCGGGGGACGGACCATGTATTGAAAGTCGCCAGTGCCCAGGTGAAGTCGGCCCTGTTGTTGGCAGGTCTCTGGGCGGACGGCAAGACCTGCGTGACCGAGCCGGCGCCCACCCGCGATCACACCGAGCGGATGCTGGCCGGATTCGGTTATCACGTGGAGCGCGACGGACCCCGTGCCTGTGTAGAGGGCGGCGGTCGCCTGGTCGCAAGCCCGGTGGATGTGCCAGCGGATATCTCGTCGGCGGCATTTTTTCTGGTCGGTGCCTCGATTGCCACCGGCTCGCGCATGCGCCTGGAACATGTGGGGATCAACCCGACGCGCACCGGCGTGATCGACATCCTGCGTCTGATGGGCGCCGAGATCCGCGTCCTCGATGAGCGCGAGGCCGGTGGCGAGCCCGTGGCCGATCTCGAGGTCGAGGCGGCCACTCTGAAGGGGATCCAGATCCCCGAGCACCTGGTGCCACTGGCAATCGATGAATTCCCGGCCATCTTCGTCGCCGCGGCCTGTGCCGAGGGCGAGACGGTCCTGACCGGCGCGGAGGAGCTGCGGGTCAAGGAAAGTGATCGTATCCAGGTGATGGCCGATGGTCTGGCCGCGCTGGGCGTGGACTGCGCAGTGCAGCCGGATGGCATTCGCATCCAGGGCGGTGACGGTTTCACTGGGGGCGAGGTCGACAGTCATGGCGATCACCGCATCGCCATGTCGTTCGCGATGGCCGGGCTGCGTGCCCGAGCGCCGATCCGCATCCGCGATTGCGCCAACGTGGGGACCTCTTTCCCCGGCTTCGTGGCGCTGGCGCGTGAGGCCGGACTGCAACTGGAGGCGGCATGAGTACGGCCATTCCGGTACTGACCATTGATGGCCCCGGCGGTGCAGGGAAGGGCACGGTCTGCATGCGCGTAGCGGCGGCGATGGGCTGGCATCTTCTGGATAGCGGAGCCCTCTATCGGCTGTTGGGGCTGGCTGCGCGACAGCACGGCGTGGAACTGACCGACGAGGAGGCACTGGCCCGGCTGGCCGCGGGTCTGGATGTGGATTTCGAGGTCAATCGGGATGCCACGGCCGTGACCACGCTGCTGGAAGGCGCACCCGTGGACCAACTGCTGCGCACGGAGCAGACGGGCAGTGACGCCTCCCAGGTGGCTGCGATTCCGGCGGTGCGCGAGGCGCTGCTGGAGCGTCAGCGCGGGTTCGCGAAGGCCCCGGGGCTGGTCGCCGACGGGCGCGACATGGGCACGGTCGTGTTCCCCGAAGCGGACCTGAAGATCTTCCTGACGGCCTCGGCCGAGGAGCGGGCCAGGCGGCGATACATGCAGTTGAAGGAACAAGGACTTAGTGCTAATCTCTCCGCCCTTCAGGACGAGATGGAGGCCCGCGACCGGCGTGATCGCGAACGCAGCGTGGCCCCCCTCAAGCCCGCCGAAGATGCCTGGGAAGTGGATACCACGGACCTGGACATCGTCGGCGTGGTCGACATGATCCTGGAACGCCTCCGGGACGTACTCCCGGAACAAAGCCCCCGCCCCGCGGAATAAGCCGTCGGAAGCGGGATCATAAACGTCTAGAACTGGTTGCAGGAAGTATCTGCAAGCATTTGTTAAACCACAGGTTCACAAATCCATGAGTGAAAGTTTCGCGCAACTGCTCGAAGAGAGCATGGCCTACACCCAGATGCAGCCGGGTGCCATCCTCAGTGCCACCGTCATTGAGGTCACCCCGGAAGTCGTCGTGGTGAACGCCGGCCTGAAGTCCGAGGGGGTCATTCCCACCGAGCAGTTCATGAACGAAGAGGGTGAGCTCGAGGTCAAGGTCGGCGATGTCGTCGAAGTGGCCCTCGAAACCCCGGAAGACGGTTTCGGCGAGACGCGCATGTCGCGCGAGAAGGCCAAGCGAGCCAAGGCCTGGGACCGTCTCGAAGGTGCGATGGAAGAAGAGCAGTACGTCACCGGCAAGATCTCCGGCAAGGTCAAGGGTGGCTACACCGTCGAGCTGGGCGATATCCGGGCGTTCCTGCCGGGTTCACTCGTGGATGTCCGTCCGGTGCGTGATACCGCGTATCTGGAAGGCAAAGAGCTGGAATTCAAGCTCATCAAGCTGGATCGCCGTCGCAACAACGTGGTTGTGTCGCGTCGTGCCGTGGTCGAGCAGGAATACAGCGCCGAGCGCGAAGAGCTGCTGAAGAACCTGCAGGAAGGCGCGCAGGTCAAGGGCATCGTCAAGAACCTGACCGACTATGGTGCGTTCCTGGATCTGGGCGGCATCGACGGCCTGCTGCACATCACCGATATGGCCTGGAAGCGCGTCAAGCACCCGTCCGACGTAGTCGAGATCGGCCAGGAAGTCGAGGTCAAGGTCCTGAAGTTCGACCGCGAACGCATGCGCGTATCGCTGGGCCTGAAGCAGCTGGGCGAGGATCCGTGGGAAAACATCACCCGCCGTTACCCGACCGGCACCCGGATCTTCGGCAAGGTCACCAACATCACCGATTACGGCTGCTTCGTGGAGATCGAAGACGGCGTGGAAGGCCTGGTGCACGTGTCCGAGATGGACTGGACCAACAAGAACGTCAACCCGGGCAAGATGGTTGCCATCGGTGACGAGGTCGAGGTGATGATCCTCGACCTGGACGAAGAGCGCCGCCGCATCTCGCTGGGTATGAAGCAGTGCCAGTCCAACCCGTGGGACGACTTCGCCGCCAACCACAACCGGGGCGAGAAGGTCAGTGGCCAGATCAAGTCGATCACCGATTTCGGTGTGTTTGTTGGCCTGGAAGGCGGCATCGACGGCCTGATTCACCTGTCCGACCTGTCCTGGCACGAGGCCGGCGAAGAGGCGATCCGCAACTTCAAGAAGGGTGACGAGGTCGAGGCCGTGGTCCTGTCCGTGGATCCCGAGCGCGAGCGCATCTCCCTGGGTCTGAAGCAGCTGGACCGCGATCCGTTCGCCAACTTCGTGGCCGAGCACAGCAAGGGCAGCATCGTGTCCGGTACCGTGAAGGAAGTGGACGCCAAGGCCGCGGTGATCGAACTGGCCGACGGCATCGACGGAATCCTGCGTGCCGCCGACATCTCCCAGGATCGTGTGGAGGATGCCAGCACCGTGCTGAAGGTTGGCGAAACCGTCGAAGCCCGATTCATGGGCGTGGACAAGAAGACCCGCGCCATCAGCCTGTCGATCAAGGCCAAGGATCGCGCCGAGGAAGCCGAGATGGTGTCCGATTACGGCAGCAATGCGGGTACCGGTACCACCCTGGGCGATCTGCTCAAGGAGCAGATGGACAAGAACGACTAAGCCCGTTCTGCGTTGGCCCACGGTGCCGGAAGGTGCCGTGGGCCATTTTGTTCCGGGAAACCGGGTTTCCTTCCTGTCTGTGACGAGTGCCTGATGACCAAATCGGAATTGATCGAGAACCTCGCCCGGAAATCGCCTCATTTGCCTGCCAGGGATGTCGAGATGTCGGTCAAGGCATTACTCGAACGGATGAGTCATGCGCTGGCCAATGGGCAGCGGGTAGAGATTCGCGGCTTCGGCAGTTTTTCCCTCCATTTCCGGCCCCCAAGGCTGGGACGTAACCCCAAGACCGGTGAAAGCGTTGCCTTGCCCGGTAAGCATGTCCCCCATTTCAAGCCCGGCAAGGAATTGCGCGAACGGGTAAACGGCTCCATCGACGGGAACGACTAGGGACCGTCCGTGAACGACCGACGTCGACAGCAGATTCGCAATGCCGTGGCCTTTGCCGCGCTTATCGTGATTTCGTCCGCTGTTGGCATTCTTGTTGTATTGAACGAAGACCTGGTGACCCTTGCGTTACCCGGTGTGCAGATCGAGGCGCCGCTCGTGGTGTTCCTCGGGATTGCGGCCCTGTTCGGGGTCGTTTTAGCTTCGCTCGTACTCTGGCTGCGGCTGCGCCGGTTGCGTCAAAAGATTGCAGACCTGCGCGAACAGAACCATGCCCTCAAGGTCGAGGTCGAGCAGTTGCGTACCGCACCCATGCGGGATTTCTACTAGTCTCGTGGCGCGCATGCGGCCACTGACGCCCCACACGTTTTTCTTCTCATCCAGGACCCATTCTCGCTCATGATCGACGACTGGTTCTGGTTGCTGCTCCCTATTGCGGCTGCGAGTGGCTGGTGGCTCGCGCGTTACGGCGTGCCGGAAGACCGTGAGGAACGGGAGCCGTCACTGGATCGCTACCTGGAAGGTGTGCGCCACCTCCTCGACGACCGCACGGATGATGCCCTTCAGGCCTTCATCGAAATGGTGGAAGTCGATCACGAAACGTTCGAGACCCATGTAATCCTGGGCCGGCTGTTCCGGCGTCGGGGCGAGGTCGATCGCGCCATCCGCATCCATCAGAACCTGGTCGCGCGGCCCACGCTGCCCGCGGCGCAGCGAGCGCAGGCCCTGTGCGAACTGGGTGAGGATTTTCTCCTGGCCGGCGTATTGGATCGGGCGGAGGCGGTGTTTCGCGAATTGGCGGATTCGCCGCATCAGGCGGTCGCCGCACTGGAAGGCCTGCGGCAGGTCTACGAGACCCAGCGGGAATGGGAGCGTGCGATCGAGGTGGGCGACCGGCTGAAAGAACATGGGGTCGCGCACGAGCATCAGAGGATCGCGCATTATCATTGCGAACTGGCCCAGATCGCGCTGGACAAAGGTGACTGGGAAAGCGCCAGAGCGCGCGCGGAACAGGCCGAGGGCCTCGTGCCGGGGCTTTCGCGGGCACTGCTGATCCAGTCGGAGATCGCGGCACGCAGGGGCGAGATCCGCGAGGCGATCGGATTCGGACGCGATGCGGTGGCGCGTACCCCGCAGCTGGCGCCCTTGCTGGTACCGCGTATCGAGCGGTTGCACCAGGAGCTGCCTGGGGAGAATCGTCTGGGTCAGCTGGAGGAGCTCCTCGACGATCTTGCGCGCAACCGTGGGATCACGATGGCGCGCATTGCCCTGATGCGTCTTTACCGACGTACGGGCCGGCTGGATGCCGCGCTGATGGAGCTGGGTTCGATCCTGGCACAGCGTCCGGTGCCGACCTCGGGATTGCTGGAGGCGGTGCGCTGGATGAAGATTCTCCCGGCGGTCCAGCAATACAGCACGGAGTTTGCAGCATTCGAGAAGGCCCTGGCGGACCAGCTCGGGAGCCAGCATCTGTACCAGTGCGTGAACTGTGGCTATCAAGGGCGCGCGCATGTGTGGCAGTGCCCAAGCTGTCGTCGCTGGGATACGCTGCGCGGTCTCGACTTCGACATTGATCAGACGACGGAGGCCGCCGAGGAGGCGCTAATCCGCGAAGGGAGTCCCCGTTCATGAATCCGATTCCGGAACCTGCAACGCACCTGATTGTGGCGCTCGATTTTTCCGAAGCCGAAGCCGCACTGGCGTTCGCCCGAAAGCTTGATCCAGCCCAGTGCGCGCTGAAGGTCGGGTTTGAGCTGTTCGTGGTCGCCGGGCCCGACCTGTTGCACCGTCTGCACGGCCTGGGTTTTCGGGTCTTTCTGGATCTGAAGTTCCACGACATCCCGAATACGGTGGCGGCGGCTTGTCGGGCCGCGGCGCGGACCGGTGTCTGGTTGATTAACGTGCATGCCAGTGGCGGTGAAGAGATGATGCGCGCCGCGCACGCGGCGGTGCGCGAGACGAATGACACGACGGCGCTTCTGGCCGTAACGGTGCTGACCTCCAGTGACGCCGGTACCTTGCGTGAGATCGGCGTGAATCGGGAACCGGCCGAGCAGGTGCGTCTTCTGGGCGAACTGGCGGTGCGCAAGGCGGGCCTGGAAGGGCTGGTCTGTTCGGCGCAGGAGGCCGCCATGCTGCGCCGCCTGCTCGGCGAGGAACCGTTGCTGGTAACGCCCGGAATTCGGCTGGAGGACGCGGGCGGGGACGATCAGAAGCGGGTGATGACCCCCGAACGGGCGATCTCGGCCGGGGCCAGCGCCATCGTGGTCGGCCGGCCGATCACGCGTGCCGCGGACCCGAGCATGGCCATGGAGGCCTTCATCACACGATTGCAGAAGAGCGAATGACGGCTTGGATTGGAGGGGTTTTCGCAGGGCATCAATCCCGCTAGGATGCCGTTGGTGCATGGATGCACCGATCGTTCAATGAAGATAAGGAGCGTTTTCATGAGGAAGCTTTTTCAATGTGCGAAGTGCTGGGCCCTGGCGGGCCTCTGCGTCCTGCCGCTGGTGATGGTTACGGCCTCGGGAGGCCAGCCGCTCAACGTGAATGGCGCATCCGCCGAAGAGCTGGCCGCGCTGGACAACGTCGGTCCGGTGAAGGCCCAGGCGATCGTGGAGCACCGCGAGGCACACGGTGAGTTCGCTTCGGTGCAGGCACTGACCGAGGTCTCCGGAATTGGTGAACGCACCGTGGAGATGAATCTCGACCGCATCGTCGTCGAGTAACGTTGTAGCGTAGTGGGTGGCAGCGCGTGCTGCCACCCGGTTCCAGCCCCTGGTCAATGGGTCCGTGAGGACGCGTGGGCCAGGGGTTCGTTATTGAGCGCCCAGGAGATGGAATGAGCCAGAATCACCCACCGATCCGTACCGCCGTGTTCCCGGTTGCCGGCATGGGTACGCGCTTTCTGCCGGCCACCAAGGCGAATCCGAAGGAGATGCTGCCGATCGTGGACAAGCCGCTGATCCAGTACGCAGCGGAGGAGGCGGTGGAAGCGGGGATCGAGACCCTGGTGTTCGTGACCGGGCGCAACAAGCGCTCCATTCCGGACCACTTCGACAAGGCTTACGAGCTGGAACATGAGCTGGAGGAGCGCGGCAAGACAGAGCTCCTGGAGCAGGTGCGCAATATCGTTCCGCCGAACGTGACCTGCGTCTATGTGCGCCAGTCCGATGCGCTGGGTCTCGGCCACGCGGTGGCCTGCGCCCATCCGATTGTGCGTAACGAACCCTTTGCCGTGATCCTGGCGGACGACCTGATCGAGTCAAGTAATGGCGGGGCGACGCGGCAGATGGTCGAGCAATACGCCGAGCACGGGTGCAGCGTGCTCGGGGTGGAAGAAGTGCCGGGTGACCGCACACATCAGTACGGGATCATCGATCCAGTGAAGACCGGCCCGCGCAGCTGGGATGTGAAGGGGATCGTCGAGAAGCCCGATCCGGACCAGGCCCCGTCGAACGTGGCGGTGGTGGGGCGTTACATCCTGACCCCGAGAATATTCGAGATGCTGGCCACACAAAAGCCAGGGGCCGGCGGCGAGATCCAGCTGACCGATGCCATCGCGCGGTTGCTGGAGCTGGAGCGGGTAACGGCCTTCAACTTCGAGGGGCGCCGCTTCGATTGCGGTTCCAAGCTGGGCTATCTGGAGGCGACCGTGGAGCTCGCTCTGAACCACCCGGAGCTGAAAGACGACTTCGCCGAGTATCTCCGCAACCGCTAGTAGGAAGGCGCTGAGCCCCGGCGGGTCCTGTCACCACCAGAAACGGCGCTGACGCGGCCGGATCGGCAGGCGCCCGCGCCAGTACTGGATCAGCAGGAAGCCGAAGGCCATCCCGCCCAGATGAGCGAAATGGGCGATGCCGGCGAGCGTGCCGGAGATCCCCAGGTACAGCTCCAGCGCACCGTAGCCGATCACGAAATACTTGGCCTTGATCGGGATGGGCAGGAAGATCAGGAACAGGCGCTGGTTGGGGAACATCATCCCGAACGCGAGCAGAACGCCGAATACCCCGCCCGAGGCGCCGATGGTGGGGTAGATCATGTCACCGTTGCCGTGGGCAGTGATGACCAGCTGCACCAGCCCGGCACCGATCACGCACACCAAAAAGTAGGTCCCGAAGGTGCGTGAACCCCACGCGTTCTCGATCTGCACGCCCAGCATCCATACGGCGAACAGGTTCACGAACAAATGGACTGGACCGCCGTGCAGAAAGCCGTAACTGACCAGCTGCCAGAGCTGGAAGTCGGGCACCCGCATCCAGCTGCCATCCTGATGGACGGTGGCCGGCGTGCCGATGGGCCAGAGCCCGAAATGGGTGATCAACCAGTCACCCAGCCACGGCATGGTGAGGAACAGGCCGACGTTGGCGATCAGCAGGAAGCCGATCACCGGCGGCATCATGCTGAAGTCGGGGTGGCGGGGGTCCGGGTGCGTCATCGGACTCTTTTGCTCCCCGCCGTCAGGTGAAATCGTCGGTTACGGCACCGCGACTGGCCGAGCCCACGATACGCGAGTATTTCGCCAGGACCCCGCGGTCAAAGCGGGGCACCGGCGGCTCCCAGGCCGCGCGGCGGTGTTCCAGCTCGGCTTCGTCGACCTGCAGCGTGAGCCGGTTTTCTCCGGCATCGATCTCGATCGTATCCCCGTCCCGGACCAGCGCAATCGTGCCGCCGGTCGCGGCCTCGGGGGCAACATGTCCAACCACCATTCCGTACGTCCCGCCGGAGAAGCGCCCGTCGGTGATCAGACCAACGGAATCGCCCAGGCCCGCACCGATGATCGCGGCGGTCGGCGCGAGCATCTCGCGCATGCCGGGACCCCCACGTGGCCCCTCGTAGCGGATGACGAGGATATCGCCGGCCTGGATCTGGCCGTCGAGGATGGCATCCAGGCAGGCCTCCTCGGAGTCGAAGCAGCGCGCGGGGCCGGCGATGGCGGTCCGCTTGAGTCCGGTGATCTTGGCCACCGCGCCCTCGGTCGCGAGATTGCCCTTGAGGATGGCCAGGTGCCCGTGTGGGTACAGGGGCCGCTCCAGCGGGCGGATGATCTCCTGATCCGGGGAGGGCGTATCGGGGATCTCCGCCAGGGTCTCGGCCAGGGTGGCTCCGGTAATCGTCAGGCACTCACCGTGCATGAGCCCGGCATTCAGGAGCATCTTCATCACCTGGGGCGTGCCGCCCACCGCATGGAACTGGGTGGTCACGTAGCGCCCGGAAGGCTTCAGGTCGCACAGCACGGGGACCTTGCGGCGGATGCGCTCGACGTCGTCGATGTCCAGGGGGACCTCGGCGGCATGCGCAATCGCCAGCAGGTGGAGTACTGCGTTGGTGGAGCCCCCGATGGCCATCACCACTGCGAGGGCGTTCTCGAAGGCCTCGCGGGTCAGGATGTCGCGCGGGCGCCGGTTCGCGTGGATGGCCTCTACCAGGACCTCGGCCGACCGGGCGGCCGAATCGCCCTTTTCCGGGTCCTCGGCGGCCTGGGTGGACGAACCGGGGAGGCTCATGCCCATGGCCTCGAAGGCACTCGACATGGTATTGGCGGTGAACATGCCGCCGCAGGAGCCGGCGCCGGGGCAGGCGTTGCGTTCCACGCCCTGAAGGTCCTCGTCGGACAGATTGCCGGCACCATGCTGGCCCACGGCCTCGAAGGCGCTGACGATCGTCAGGTCCTGACCCTTGTAGTGCCCGGGCTTGATGGTTCCGCCGTAGACGAAGATGCCCGGCACGTTGAGACGGGCCAGGGCAATCATCGCCCCGGGCATGTTCTTGTCGCAGCCGCCGGTGGCGAGGATGCCGTCCAGGCTCTGGCCGTTGACTACGGTCTCGATGGCGTCGGCGATGACCTCGCGCGAGACCAGCGAGTACTTCATCCCCGGCGTCCCCATGGAGATGCCGTCGGAGATGGTGATGGTGCCAAAGGTCTGTGGCATGCCCCCGGCTTGCCGCACCGCCTGTTCGGCGCGGGCGGCGAGGGCACCAATGCCCATGTTGCAGGGCGTGATCGTGCTGTGCGCGTTGGCAATGCCCACGATCGGGCGCTGAAAGTCGTCGTCGCCGAAGCCGACTGCGCGCAGCATGGCGCGGTTGGGCGTGCGGCGGGGGCCTTCGGTGACGACGCGGCTGCGGCGGTTGTCCTGTGCCATGGTCTTCCCTGCGGTTGTGGGTTAGTGGGCGCCGGGCTCGCCGTGGCGCGAGTAGCGGCCGTTCATGAAACGATCGAAGAACTGCCCGAGGGCGGGGTGTTCGATCTGTTCGCCGCGAGTATCCGGCTCCAGGTGGCGTTCGGCCACGTAGGTGCTGTGCGAATAGCCGTCCACCAGCACGTGATACCACGGCTGGTCCTTGGGTGGGCGGCTCTTGGCCACGGTTTCGTACCATTCGTCCGACCCGGCGTACACCGGATCCACATCGACGATCACACCCCGGTAATCGAACTTGGTATGGTGAATGAGCTCACCAACGGTAAAGCGCGTGCGTGTGGTCATGTTCGCCTCTGTCCTGCCTCGGTGCGCAAGTCTCTATTGTGGACCGCGGCCACCGGCGCGTGTTCGAGCTCGGCTCTCGGGTGCACCGCATGGCACTGTACGACTTTGTATTTAAAGCTATAACGCCCCTAACGGTACCGCCATGAGTCGCAATCAAAACAGGCTGGATGCCAGCTTCCATCACCATATCCCCGAAGGCGATGATCGCGAACGGCGTGTCTGCGACCATTGTGGCTTCGTTGACTACGAAAACCCGCGAATCATCGTCGGCAGCGTGGCCATCTGGGAAGACCGCGTATTGCTTTGTCGAAGGGCCATTCAGCCGCGTCGTGGTTTCTGGACCCTGCCTGCGGGGTTCATGGAAAAGGGGGAAAGCCCGGCCGAGGGGGCCCGCCGCGAGGCCTGGGAGGAGGCGCGGGCCGATCTGGAAATCGGTCAGTTGCTGGGCGTCTATAGCGTCCCGCACATCGGGCATGTGCAGATGATCTATCGGGCGCGGTTGCTGAGCGATGCGATTGCGCCGGGCCCTGAATCGGAAGAGGTCGGCCTGTTCCGTTTCGACGAGCTGCCGGAGGAGCGCGCCTTCCCGTCGGTGACCTGGGCCCTGCAGCACTATCTGGAAACCCGAGACCGGGTCGATTTCGCCCCGCGCTCGGCCCCGCTGGCCGATGGAGAAGGTGTCACCCCCGGTCTTTGAGGGTGGCGCGCTCCACGCGTGTCTATTTCCTGTCGCGCTGCGGCCCGTAGTGGCGAAACTTTTCCAGGACGCGATCCATCTCCGCGTCATCCAGCAATTGCGGCCCTCCGATCTGCAGGCTCAGCACATATTGCCGTGCCAGAAGTTCAACCTCCTCGGTCAGCCACAGGGCGCGCTCCAGGTCCGTCCCGGTGGCAATCATCCCGTGATTCGCGAGCAGGCAGGCCGTGCGGTCCCGCAGGGCTGCCACCGCGAGCCGCGAGAGGGTCTCCGTTCCAAACGTGGCGTACGGGGCGCAGCGGATGGAGTTCCCGCCGGCGGCGGCGATCATGTAGTGCAGCGCGGGGATGTCGCGTCCCTGGATCGCCACGACACTGGCATGGACGGAATGGACATGGACGACCGCTCCCAGCTCTGGTCGCGCCTGCAGGATGGCGCGGTGGAAGTGCCATTCGCTCGAGGGCTTGCGGCCAGGCGCCCATTGTCCATCTGCATCGACATACACCAGGTCGTCCGGCTGTAACACCTCGTACGGGATGCCAGAAGGCGTAATCAGCATGCCGTCGCCGAAGCGCGCGCTGATGTTGCCCGAGGTGCCCTGGTTGAGCCCCCGACGATTGGTCTCCAGGCCGGTGTTGATGATGGCTTGGCGAAGGGCGGTCTCGTCGGTCGTGTTGGGGGAGTTCAGGGTCATCTTCTCGGAAGCGCTTGGGCGTAATGCGATTGTACCGGGTTCGTCCGGGAACCCCGCGCACGGGTTGTGGTCAATCGGGAAAGCCCGCAATCGTGATGGGTAATCCATTTCGCTCATGGAAATGGGGCGGGCCCGCCGTTTATAGTGGCTTCGCATATCCGGTTCGCCAGATATCCGCGAAGTCTTGATTGTTACAGGGAGGAAGCACCATGAAGAACGTCGCACGCCTGATTACCGCCACCTCCGTGGCCGCCGCACTGACCCTGGGGTTGGGTGCCGGAAGTACCGTTCACGCATTCGATGAGCACGAGGCCACGATCGACTACCGCCAGGGTGTGATGCGCGCCATTGGTGGCAACGTGGGCGCCATTGCCGCCGTGGTGGTGGACGGAGCCGAGTTCGGCGACAACCTCGAGATGCATACCAGCCAGCTGGTAGCGCTGAGCCAGGACATCCCGGGCCTCTTTCCGGAGGGGAGCGATTTCCCGGATACCGATGCCAAGGAAGAAATCTGGGATGACTGGGAACGCTTCGAGGAGCTCTCCAATGACACGCTGGAGGCCGCCGAGGCCCTGCACGCAGCCGTGGAGGCCGGTGACGAAGGCGAATACGCCATTCGTTTTCGCAACCTCGGGCAGTCCTGCCAGGCTTGCCACGACGACTTCCGCCGCGAGTAATCCGCAGTGCTAGCAGGTAACAAGGGGCTGGCAGCCTGTCTGTCAGCCCTTTTTCTGCTTGGATCGGCGGCCACGGTGCAGGCAGGGGTGCAGATTGGCGAGCACGACCCGTCCGCGGGTACCGACGAGCAGATCGCCTACGGTGAGTACGTCTTGCGAGCCGGTGGCTGCGTGACATGCCACACGGCAGAAGACGGGGAATTCCTGGCCGGCGGGCGTGCGATCGAGAGCCCGTTTGGTGCGTTCTATGGTCCGAACATCACCCCGGATGCGGAACACGGCATCGGGGACTGGTCGGAAGAGGACTTCAAGCGCGCCCTGCTCGAAGGCCGCAGCCCGGACGGGCGCCACTACTATCCGGCCTTTCCGTATACGTCGTACACCAAGATCCAGCCGCGAGACGTGGAAGCCCTGTGGGCCTTTCTGCAATCCGAGGTGGAGCCCGTCGCTCGAGAAAACACCCCGCATGACCTGGTCTGGTATGCCCGGTTCCGGTCATCCCTGATGGGCTGGAAGTGGCTGCATTTCGAACCGGGCACCTTCGAGGCCGACCCCGACCAGTCGGACGAATGGAACCGTGGGGCCTACCTCGCCAACGCCCTTGGGCATTGCATGGAGTGCCATACTCCGCGCACGCGGACCGGCGGTCTGGACCTCAAGCGCATTGGGGCCGGCGCCCGACTGCCCGATGGGGACGTGGCCTCCAATATCACCCCGGATCGCGAAACCGGCATCGGACGCTGGGGGGAGCGGCATATTGCGCGCTATCTGGAGATGGGCCTGACCCGCGACGGTGATTTTGCCGGCGGCGGCATGGCCGACGTGATCGATCACGGCACTGCCCATCTGACCGATGCCGATCGCCGCGCCATCGCGATTTATATCGGTTCTCTGGAGGCCATCGAACACGATCCCGAGTAATCGGCACCGCAGTACGCACCACGAAAAAGGGCCAGATCGCAATGACCTGGCCCTTTTTCTTTATCTGGCTCCCCGGGACGGGCTCGAACCGCCGACCTAGTGATTAACAGTCACCCGCTCTACCGACTGAGCTACCGGGGAATTGGGCGCAAATCCTAATGGGGCGGGGCGGGGGCGTCAAGGAAAATCTGGCCGCCCTTCGCGTTTTACCGCCGTTCGCGGCTTTAACGGTGGTTGGCCACGAACTGGCGCAGCCGTTCCAGGGCCTTGTCGAGCTGATCGACGCTGGTGGCAAACGAGACGCGGACATGACCAGGGGCCCCGAAGGCGCTGCCCGGCACCAGGGCCACCCCCACCTCGTCCAGCAGCTGCTTGGTCAGGGCCACATCGGTATCGATGTCCGCGGCCTGCATCAATCCGGTGACGCGCGGGAAGCAGTAGAACGTACCGTCTGGCATCAGGCACTCGATGCCGTCGATGGCATTGAGTCCGTCGACCACACGACGTGCCCGCTCGGCAAAGGCGGAGCACATGGCGACCACGCAGTCCTGATCGCCATCGAGGGCGGCCTCGGCCCCGGCCTGGGCAATGGAAGTCGGGTTGGAGGTGCTTTGCGACTGGATCTTCTTCATCGCCGCGATCAGGTTCTTCGGTCCACCGGCGTAGCCGATACGCCAGCCGGTCATCGCGTAGGCCTTGGAAACGCCGTTCAGGACGACGGTACGGTCCAGCAGGTCCGGGGCCACGTTGACGATGTTCACGAACGGCGTGGAGCCGAACAGGATGTGCTCGTACATGTCGTCGGTGGCGATGACGACGCGCGGATGACGCCGCAGGACCTCGGCCAGTTCCGTCAGTTGCTCGGCCGAATAGGCGGCACCTGTGGGGTTGGACGGGCTGTTCAGGAACACCAGGCGGGTGTTCGGGGTGATCGCCGCTTCCAGCTGTGCGCCGGTGACGCGGAAGCCGGCTTCCTGCTCGGCGCTGACGACCACCGGCCGGGCACCGGCGAGCAGGGCGATATCCGGGTAGGAGACCCAGTAGGGGGCTGGGATCACCACTTCGTCGCCCGGGTTCAGCAGGGCCTGGCAGAGGTTGAAGATGCTCTGCTTGCCGCCGGAGGAGACCAGGATCTGGTCGGGGGTGAACGTCAGGCCGTTGTCGCGATCGAATTTCCGAATGATGGCGGCCTTGAGACTGACCGTTCCGTCCACCGGAGTGTACTTGGTTTCTCCGCGGGCAAGCGCGTCGACCGCGGCCTGCTTGATATGCTCGGGGGTATCGAAATCCGGTTCTCCCGCCCCCAGCCCGACAATGTCCCGTCCCTCGGCTCGCAACTGGGCGGCCAGGGCGCTGACGGCGAGAGTGGGGGAGGGCTGGATGCGCTGGACGCGGTCGGAGAGCTCGATTTCCAAGGTGGGGCCTCTGTGTGATCGGGGCGAAGGGCCGCGCGGGCGGTCGGGTGCGAAATGATACTGAAATCAGGCGCGGAGGATAAGGTGCAGCCAGGCGAAGGCGAACAATTCCAGGTGGTGTCCGAATACCAGCCGGCTGGCGACCAGCCCGCTGCGATCGCGGCATTGACCGAAGGCCTCGAGGCGGGCCTGGCACATCAGATCCTGCTCGGGGTCACCGGGTCGGGCAAGACGTTCACCATCGCCAATGTGATCGAGAATATCCAGCGCCCCACCATTATCCTGGCGCCAAACAAGACCCTGGCCGCCCAATTGTACGGGGAATTCAAGGAGTTTTTCCCGAACAACACGGTGGAGTATTTCGTTTCCTACTACGATTACTACCAGCCGGAGGCCTACGTCCCGTCCTCGGATACCTATATCGAGAAGGACGCGTCGATCAACGACCACATCGAGCAGATGCGCCTGTCGGCCACGCGTGCGTTGCTGGAGCGCCGCGATGCGATCATCGTGGCCTCGGTCTCCGCGATTTACGGCCTGGGTGATCCGCGCAAGTATCTTTCCATGGTGCTGCATCTGGAGCGCGGCGAGCGTATTGACCAGCGCGACTTGCTGCGGCGCCTGGCGGAGTTGCAGTACACCCGCAACGATGCGGAGTTGCGCCGTGCGACCTACCGCGTCCGCGGCGAAGTCATCGACATCCACCCGGCGGAGTCGGACATCGAGGCGGTGCGCATCGAGCTGTTCGACGACGAGGTGGAACGCCTGTCGTATTTCGACCCCCTGACCGGCGAACAGCTGCGCACCGTCCCGCGCCTGACGATCTACCCGAAGACCCACTACGTGACGCCGCGCGAAACCCTGTTGGGGGCGGTGGACCACATCCGCGACGAATTGAAGGAGCGCCTGGATTTTCTGCGCAAGGAAGACCGGCTGGTCGAAGCACAGCGGCTGGAGCAACGCACGCTGTTCGATCTGGAGATGATCCTCGAGATCGGCTACTGCAACGGCATCGAGAACTACTCGCGCTACCTCTCCGGCCGCGCCCCGGGCGAGCCGCCACCGACCTTTTTCGACTACCTGCCCAAGGATGCGCTGTTGGTGATCGACGAGTCGCACGTGTCGGTCCCGCAGGTGGGCGGGATGTACAAGGGCGACCGTTCGCGCAAGGAGACGCTGGTGGAATACGGCTTTCGCCTGCCATCGGCGCTGGACAACCGGCCGCTGCGTTTCGAGGAGTTCGAGGCCTTGCAGCCGCAGACGATCTACGTCTCCGCCACCCCGGGGCCCTATGAGCGCGAGCATGCCGACGCGATCGTGGACCAGGTGGTGCGCCCGACCGGCTTGCTGGACCCGATCCTGGAGATCCGCCCGGCCGGTACCCAGGTGGACGACGCACTCTCCGAGATTCGCGATCGGGTCGAATGCAACGAGCGCGTCCTGATCACCACGCTGACCAAACGCATGGCCGAGGATCTGACGGATTATCTGTCCGAGCACGGGGTACGCGTGCGCTACCTGCACTCGGATATCGATACCGTCGAGCGCATGGAGATCATCCGCGACCTGCGCCTGGGCGAGTTCGATGTGCTGGTGGGGATCAACCTGCTGCGCGAAGGCCTCGACATGCCCGAGGTCTCGCTGGTGGCGATCCTGGATGCGGACAAGGAGGGCTTCCTGCGCTCCGACCGTTCGCTGATCCAGACCATCGGCCGCGCCGCGCGCAACGTCAACGGCAAGGCGATCCTGTACGCCGACAAGGTGACCGGATCCATGCGGCGTGCGATCGACGAGACCGAGCGCCGCCGGGCCAAGCAGATCGAACACAATGAGGCCCACGGGATCACGCCCATCGGCATCCGCAAGAACGTTGCGGACATCCTGGAGGCGCGCAACGCGATGCCCGGCGCCGGCGGCCGACGAGGTCGAAAGGTGGCGGAGGAGGGCGCCGATTACGTGGGCGCGCCGGACAACGCGGCCAAGGAGATCGAACGCCTGGAAAAGGAGATGTTTGCCAAGGCCCGCGACCTCGAGTTCGAGGAGGCCGCCCGGATTCGCAATCGCATCGAAAAGCTCAAGGCACTCGCCTTTCTCCCCGAAGCCTCGCTATCCTGAAAAGATGGCTCCCGCGGGAGCGCCGAATCGAGCCCCTGAGTGATGTCCAAGAACGACCCCTTGCCCCTGGGTCCGGTGATGCTCGATGTCGCCGGTACCGAACTGACTCCCGAAGACCGTGAACGCCTGCGTCATCCCGCCACCGGCGGCGTGATCCTGTTCGCCCGCAACGTCGGCACTGCGGAGCAGGTGAGCGCGCTGGTCGCCGCCATTCGCGCCGAGCGCCCCGGCATCCTGATTGCGGTGGACCAGGAGGGCGGACGGGTGCAACGGTTGCGCGATGGCTTCACCGCCATCCCGCCGATGCGTCAGTTGGGCCATGTCCACGATTACGACCGCAACAAGGCCTGCGAGCTCGCCCATGCGACCGGCGAACTTCTCGGGCGTGAGCTGCGCTCGGTGGACATCGACTTCAGCTTTACCCCGGTGCTGGATCGCGACCTCGACATCAGCGAGATCATCGGCGATCGTGCCTTCCATTACGACCCGGACGTGATCGCGCGCCTGGCCGGCGAGTTGATCCGGGGCCTGTCCGCGGCCGGCATGGCGGCCGTGGGCAAGCATTTCCCGGGTCACGGGGCTGTTGCCGCGGATTCGCATGTCGCCTTGCCGGTCGACGACCGTCCACTCTCCGAGATCGAGAATCAGGACCTGGAGGCGTTTCGCCCGGTGCTCGGGGACCTCGAGGCCATCATGCCGGCACACGTCGTATACCCACAGGTGGATGAACATCCCGCGGGCTTCTCGCGCGTCTGGCTGCAGGACATCCTGCGCCGCGAACTGCGCTATCGCGGGGCGATCCTCAGCGACGACCTCGCCATGGCTGGGGCAGAGGGCATCGGCGGTCCCGCCGAGCGCGCTGCGGCCGCACGGGCGGCCGGCTGCGACATGGTGCTGATTTGCAACCAGCCGGAACAAGCCGACATCATCCTTGCCGCCCAGGCGGATCAGCCGTTGTCACCTGAATCGCGGCGTCGACTGGAACGCTTGCGGGCGCGCCCAGTGGAGCCTGATCCACAGGGTCTCGTCGCACTGCGCGCGCGGTTGGCGCGCTGGACTCAAGCGAGCCAGATCGCCACTGCATAACCCCATGGAAAGGGCGCATTGGCACCCGCGTGCCGAGCCGCCTATAATGCGCCACCGGTTTGCAGTTGAGCAGCTAGTAATATTCACACTCACCACTGAAGTTGGAGATCCAAAATGGCCGATAAGCTCATGATCGTCATGGTCAACACCGACCCGAGCAACGCTTCCGAACTGGGTGCCCCGTTCTTCCAGGCCACCGTGGCTGCCGCCATGGAATACGACGTTGAAATCGTGATGACCGGCCGTGCTGGCGAGCTCGCCAAGAAGGGCGTTGCCGAGAACCTGTTCGTGCAGGAAGGCTCCAGCAAGAGCGTCTACGACTTCATGAAGGACGCCCACGAAGCCGGCGTCGTAATGAAGGTCTGCACCCCGACGCTGGATCTGTGGGGCAACGACCTGATTCCGGAGATCGAAGAAACCGTGGGCGGCGCCTACGTCATCTCCGAAGCGATGGACGACGACACGGTCACCTTTACCTACTAAGGTTATCGACGTTCGTTTTCAGCCGGCCGGCCCTTGTGCCGGCCGGTTGCGTTTCCGGGCCCCGAAAAGGCGAGGCCAACCTTGCCGAATGTTCGGGGCTCGGACATGATTTCCCCGCATCGACACCCTCAGGATATGCCATGAGCCCGGAACAGGCCCGAGCCACGCTGCGCGACGCCGACTGCCTCTTCAGCCGCGATGCCGTCGAGACGGCGATCGACCGCCTGGCGGAACGCACGGCCGCCACGCTGAAGGACCGCAATCCGTTGGTCATGGGCGTGATGAACGGGGGTGTGGTGCTGATGGGCGGGTTGTTGACCCGCTGGTCGTTTCCCATGCAGGTGGATTACCTGCACGCCACGCGCTATCGCGGTGGCACCCGCGGCGGCGAACAGCTGCACTGGTTGGCACGTCCGCAGGCCTCGCTCAAGGACCGAACCGTTGTCATCGTGGATGACATCCTCGACGGCGGGATCACCCTGGAGGGAATCAAGACGTTCTGCGAGGAGCAGGGCGCGGCGCAGGTGATCTCCATCGTCCTGGTGGACAAGCACAACCCGGAGCGGGACCCGGCGATCACCGTCGACTACGCCGCCCTGGAGGCCCCGAACCGCTACCTGTTCGGGTACGGTATGGATTATCAGGACTATCTGCGCAATGCGCCCGGCATCTTCGCCGTGGCCGACCACTAAACCACTGACGCCCGAGGCGCTCATGTCCACACCCCGTATCGCCGTCATCGGCGGCACCGGCCTGACCCGGCTGAAGGATCTGGAGATCACCCGGCGTCAGGTAATGCACACGCCGTATGGCGAACCCTCGGGGCCGCTGGTGTTCGGCCGCCTGAACGACACCGAGATCGTGTTTCTGCCACGGCACGGGGCCCGGCATACCATCCCGCCGCACGAGGTGAACTACCGCGCCAATATCTGGGCGCTGAAAAATGCCGGGATCGACAACGTGGTGGCCGTGGCTGCAGTCGGCGGGATTGGCGAAGAGATGAAGCCCGGTATGGTCGCGATCCCCGATCAGATCATCGATTACACCTGGTCACGGGCGAATACCTTCTTCGAGGGGAATGACCTGGAAGAGGTCACCCACATCGACATGACCTGGCCCTATAGCGACAGCGTCCGCCAGACACTGATCCGCGCGATTGACGACCTGGGTATCGAGGCCGTGGAGCACGGGACCTACGGGGCCACGCAGGGACCGCGCCTGGAGACGGCCGCGGAGATTGATCGCCTGGAACGCGACGGCTGCGATCTGGTGGGCATGACCGGCATGCCCGAGGCGGCGCTGGCGCGTGAACTGGGGCTGAACTACGCCTGCTGTGCCGTAATCGCCAACTGGGCGGCCGGACGCGCCGAAGGCGAGATCACCATGGACGACATCGCCGCGAATCTCGATGTCGGCATGGCGCGGGTGAAACAGATCCTCACGCACGTCATCAGCAGTCTTTCCTGACGCCACGGCGTTAACAATCCGGGGACCGGCCGGGGAGAGAACCCGGGCCGGGTGACCGCACGTGCATTGTCCAGGGGCTCGCTAAGGCGACCAAAACCGTCCCTTATCCAAGATTTAACATAATATGTATTATGCGACATTGAAGATGGGCGTGTCTCGAGCGGAATGACCGGGATGCTCCCGCCGAAGTCTTGAACGCGGCCTGCGCCAGGCCCAATCCCGTTCCCGTTTAGGCCTGATCCCGCACGTCAGGCGCGCACGGCCTTTTCGATCCCCTCGGTCATCACCTCGACGAGGAAGTCGATCTGTTCCTCGGTGATCACGTACGGCGGCATCAGATAGCTCACGTTCCCCAGTGGTCGCAACAGCGCACCGCGCGTCAGGCCGTGGCGATAGATGTGCAGTCCGCGACGTTCCTGCCACGGATACGGCGTGCGCCGGGACTTGTCCTGCACCAGTTCCACCGCCGCAATCATGCCGTGCTGGCGCACGTCGGCGACATGCGGATGTTCCCGCAAGGGTTCAAGTCGTTTCTCGATATGGGCGGCAAGCTCCCGGTTTCTCTCGAGAACGGGATCGGAATCGAAGATGTCCAGTGTGGCAAGTGCGGCCCTGCACGCGAGCGGATTCCCGGTATAGGAATGCGAATGCAGGAACATGTTGAGCTTTTCGTAATCGTCGTAGAACGCCTGGTAAATGGTATCTGTGGTCAACACGGCGGCCATGGGCAGATAGCCGGCGGTCAGGCCCTTGGACAGGCACATGAAATCGGGCGTGATTGGCCCCTGTTCGCAGGCGAACAGCGTGCCCGTGCGCCCGAAGCCGACTGCGATCTCGTCGGCGATCAGGTGGACGCCGTGACGGTCGCAGGCTTCGCGCAGTAGCCGCAGGTATTCAGGGTCGTACATGCGCATGTGGCCGGCGCACTGGACCAGGGGCTCCACGATGACCGCGGCGGCCTCATCGGCATGTTCCGCCAGCGCCTGCTCCATGTGGTCGAACTGGCGACGCGCCACATCGGCGCAGGTTTCGCCGTCTTCGCGGTCGAAACAATCCGGTGCCGGCACGGTGATGACGTCCAGCATCAGCGGTTCGTAGGTTGCACTGTACAGCGGTACGTCGCTCACGGACAAGGCGCCCAGAGTCTCGCCGTGGTAGCTGTTGGACAGGCGGATGAAGCGAGTCTTCTGCGGGCGATCGACGTTGCGCCAGTAGTGAAAGCTCATCTTCAGCGCGACCTCGACCCCGGCGCTGCCGTTGTCCGCCAGGAACACCCGGTCCAGGCCTTCGGGGGTGATGTCGATCAGGCGTTCGCACAACTCGACCACCGGCTCGTGGGTGCAGCCGGCGAGGATCACATGCTCCAGCCGGTCCAGCTGGTCCTTGACCGCATCACCGATGCGCGGGTTGGCGTGACCGAACAGGTTGACCCACCACGAACTGATGGCATCCAGATAGCGATTGCCGTCGAAATCGTACAGCCAGACGCCCTCCCCCCGCTGGATCGGAAGCAGCGGGAGGGTCCCCTCCTCGCCGTAGTCTTTCATCTGGGTACAGGGATGCCAGAGGGCGCGCAGGTCGCGTTGCTTGAGCGTGTTGTTGTCCATGAGATCCATTGTGCCAAAAAACCCGCCCGGCTGAAGCGGACTCAGTGAGCCGATTCGGCCTTCATCGCCATCAGCTCGTCCTCGAAGAAGAAGCGATCTTCGCCGAAGGCGGGTTTGAGCTGATCGAGCCAGGTCGCGTGTTCGTCGTAGCGCGCGAAGAACGGCCGCTGGACCCAGTCGGGGTTGCGTGCCTGGATCAAACCCGGGGCGGTTCACTTCTCGCGTTGGACCTTGTGTTGCCCTATCTTGGTCGGCACCTCGATCGGTGGAATGCTGACGATCTGATCGAGGAAACCATGTGGGACGCAGAAATTATGATCCGGAGTA
This sequence comes from Thioalkalivibrio sp. ALMg13-2, assembly GCF_000381185.1. Lineage (NCBI taxonomy): Bacteria > Pseudomonadati > Pseudomonadota > Gammaproteobacteria > Chromatiales > Ectothiorhodospiraceae > Thioalkalivibrio > Thioalkalivibrio sp. ALMg13-2. The sequence continues at coordinate 115,750 of NZ_KB906103.1, forward strand.
CAAGCTTCGGGTGGCCCGGCTGGTGGTGGACGAGGGCCAACGGGACATCAAAGGAGCGTCGTGCCCCGCTGTCACGCTCGACAAACATGCACAGCGGCCCCCAGAAAACGTTGCAATGCAATGCCGGTCGGCATTAGACCTCGCTGATCGCAGGGACTGTGATTTACGGGTACGAACCTTCCGCGGACTACTTGGTTTCCGGGCATTCACATGCCCAACCAAAACAAACCCACGCTTCCGGGGCTGGCGCTCAAACGCTAGTTCCGCGTCCGCTACCCCGCTGCCTGGGCACTCCAGAACGAGCTGACCCAGGCCTTAAAGGAAGCAGTAGATGCAACTTGACGATGCCTGCCTGGGCGGCGAACGCATCGCTGGCGAGATGGCACGCGGGGCAGCCGAGATGCCCGGTGATTCAACATGTGCATGCCATCGATAGTGGCGCTTCTTAAGTGGTGGTGGCGACCGATGATAAATGGTTTGCATTGGCCGATGATCAGGGCCCATGGAGATAAACCTTTGATCCCGCCGAGGAATGCTCGTCAGGTCGCGTAAAAATTCGCCTGACTACGTCAGGCATCGATGGCAACGTTGACAGTGTCCGTGCATGACACTTCTGATGCGCTTGCTCTCCATGCATTAAAAGGGATTCTGGATTGCAATGGCTACTACGCCCTGTTCTTTATTCGGAAACCGAATGGGACCTGTCTGTTTGCAACGACCTGAGACGGCTCCACCTTTCCGGAAGGTCGTCTTGTATCTACGTCATATTGGAATCCATGCCATATCCGGAAAGACTTATTCATCGCTAGGCGCAGTGCGCGCCAAGCCTAATGAAATAGTTAGCGTTCTCTCGAACAACCACTGATTCTTTGGTATGCTGCGTCCATTCATTCTTCCCGAAAGCCATCCCTGAACCGCCTTCCGCGTTCGACACGTCAGATGATCGGGAGGCAGTACGGGGGGTGTTAGGCAAACACTGATTTATTCCGCCTTGGATCCTGCCCTCCTGGCGGGTTAGGGATAAGGGCGCTAGGTTTTCCGCCCAAGGTTAGGGCGGATGTCCCAGTGCAGATTCTCCGATCTCGAGTATTCCGTCATGAGTAAGCACACGCGGCGCGACCGACTTTTTGGGAGAACGATGCAATCACGCCTTGGGCGGTGCTGGTGGAGTCGATGAGCCACACTACTTAAAGGGGATGATGCGGGGCCGTCCGCCGAATGGCCTGGAACGGATACTTAGGCTGTACGTGGCGCAGTAGTGCTTCAATTTGTCGGATGGAAGGGATCGAGTATGCGGTCTACGACAGACAAGCGATCCGGAGCTTCGTTGGGATCGAGCTGAGCCGAAACATCGCGCGCAAGCGCGGCACGGTGCGCGCGATGCCAGGAGGGCCAGAGCGCAACCAAGTGCAGGCCAATGAACGGCGGAACGCCCAGTGTTTCCTTAGAACCAGACCCATAGAGGTAAAGTATGGATATTCGTCCAGTCACGCCCGAGGATGTGCCGGTCATTCATAAGATTGCCAGCCATTGGTTGCTGAGCAATTTAAAAGATCCGGAAAACACGGGTTTTTTAATATCCAATTACACGGAAGAAGAGTACCTAAAATGGATTGGTCATGCAGACTATTTTTGGGTGGCCGAGAAGAATGGTGAAATTCAAGGCTTTTTGCTGGCCTATAATCAGGACAAGATTCAGCCGTCGGAAGTGGTTAATTCTTGTTTAAGATACACCATTATGGATAAGTTCACGCTGATCAAGCAGATCTGTTCAGCACCAAACACAAAAGGCGTTTCGAGCGCCCTCTACTGCAAACTATTTTCTAATATGAGTGCTGACTTTGCCTTGGCGGCGGTGGTCAATGAACCCCTGAATACCCGCTCGATTGGGTTTCATCGTCACATGGGTTTTAAACATCTGTGGGATATGGCTCCACCCGCGGATTTCGATGGCGTGGTAAGAGCCCGTTCCATTTGGTTTTACAGCCGAAGAAAGAATCCGGATAGTGGCTGCGCTGATGAGCCGCAGACGCGCATTCCGACAGCAGATAAAGACGAGTTGCTAACGCAGCTGATTGAAAAAGAACAGTCGGCCGCCCAGCTTTATATGCATGAAGACAATTTGAATTGGACTAAGCTTGGAATGCTGGTGACCTTCATGACCGCGTTTTTTACTGCTTTTGCAATCCTCATCGAGCGCAGTGAAGACATGGCCTCAGCGGTTATTATACCGATTCTTATTATTGCAGGTTTGGCCATAAATTTGATGTTTTTACAAAAGATAAAAAGCGGTGTGATATACATGACTCACCATAAAAAGAATCTGCAGCGTTTTGACGAGGCGGTATCCAACTTGTGCCCGAGCATGCCGCATTTTCTTAACCATGAAACCAAACAAACCTCCTTCACAGTGAAATGGCTTTATTGGTTACCCCTGATCAGTAACGGTATTTGGATATTTTGCTCCATTTGGTTGGTTCTGGTGTTTTTTGTCCTCTAGGGAAACACTTATAAATAGGCCGGCATCCGGCTCCGTGGACCGCCGAAACGTTTTTGGAAGGGCACTGGGCTCATTACGTCCGGCTTGGGGCTTCCGCGCTGTGAGGCGGGCCGACCGCCGACAGGACCCTACGGTCAAAAACCCGACAATGGCGAGGTTGTCAATGGATCAACACCGTGCTCGGCGACCTCAAAGGCAGCCTGAGCAAGAGTCATCATCCGTTTACGTTTGCTAAGTACGCGGTCCGTTACCGCTCTGCTTTCGCTTATCGCTTCAACCAGCGCCTTGATCTGGCGACATTGCCGGCTCTTGGATTACCCTTCGACCCCTGATCAGGAGGATCGCATGCACCCGGAGTTTCCACAGGAAGGGATCATCCACCTCAATCATGCCGCCGTGGGCCCCTGGCCCCGGCGCACCGAGGACGCGGTCTGCCGCTTCGCCCGGGAGAACGTGGCCCATGGCTCGCGTGACTACCTGCAGTGGCTGCAGCAAATCGACGCGACGCGGGAACTCGCACGGGCGTTGATCGGGGCGCCGTCTGCAGAGGACATTGCCTTCGTGAAGAACACGTCCGAGGCGCTGTCAATGGTGGCCTTCGGCCTGGACTGGCAGCCGGGCGACAATGTGGTGTTCCCGGCGCACGAGTTCCCGTCCAATCGTGTCGTCTGGCTGGCCGCCGCAGAGCGTTTCGGCATCGAGGCGCGCGAGGTCGCCATTGGCGAGGAACCGGAGCGCGACCTGCTGGCCGCATGTGATGCGCGGACCCGCCTGGTGGCCACCAGTGCTGTGCGCTACGACTCCGGGCTGCGGGTCGACATCCAGGCGCTGGGTGCGGAACTGCGCTCGCGGCGCATCCTGTTCTGTGTTGATGCGATCCAGCACCTGGGCGCCCTGCCCTTCGATGCCCCGGGTTGCCATGCCGACTTCGTGATGGCCGATGCCCACAAGTGGATGCTGGCGCCCGAGGGAATCGGGGTGTTCTACGTAAACCCGGAGATCCGCGAACGGCTGACGCTGCAGGAATATGGCTGGAACATGCTGGCGCATGCCGGCGATTTCTCGAACCCGGGGATCGAGCCCGCCACGAGTGCACGGCGTTTCGAACCGGGCAGTCCGAACATGCTCGGAATTCACGCCCTGCACGCCAGTCTCTCCCTTCTGCTGGAGATCGGGCTGGACAGCATCGACCACGAGATCCGCGAGCACTGGCTACATTTGGAAGAAGGCCTGCGTGCGCACGGCTGCCAAATCCTGACACCGCGCGGCTGGCGTGCCGGCATCCTGACGTTCCGACCGCCGGTGGATGACCCGGAAGCGCTATACGCGAGGCTTCAGGGGCGCGGCATCCTGTGTGCCATGCGAGGCGGCGGGATCCGCTTTGCGCCCCACTTCTACCTGACGCGAGCGCAGATCGACCAGGCGCTGGAATATCTGGGAGAGGCCATCCACGAAGCCGGCGCGGCTACGGTACGCTGAGAGGTACGGCGGAGAACGGCCGGTGGTAACGCGTGTGGGAGCGCGCCCCAAGGGCGTGAGGCCTCGTCTGCAAGGAGATCTCTTCTAGAAGGTATGGGTCTTGCGGTCGGAGTTCAGCATGCCGCCCAGATGTTCCTCGATGCGGCGGTGGGTCACACCCTTGTCCGACTTGTTGAACTGCACGCCGATGCCCCGCAGCCGGTTGCCCTGGGCGCGCGGCGGCGTAATCCAGACCACCGTGCAGGGGGTCGGAAGGCGATCCGAATCCTCCAGCAGGGACAGCAGCAGGAAGACCTGGTCTCCGAGCTTGTAGGCCTTGTCGGTCGGGATGAACAGACCGCCATTGGTCACGAACGGCATGTATGCCGCATACAGCGCGGGTTTTTCCTTGATTGCCAAGGTGAGCATGCCCTGCCCGGCCATAGACCCTCCGTGTGACCTGAAATCGTACTGGGTCTGGCAGTATCGCCCATCGCACCGATACCGCGCCACCCCGACTGTACTCGTGGCGAGTGACGCCTTACTGCTCGAGGAAGCTCAATGCGATGTCTTCCATGCGCAGCTGCGGGTTAAGCTGGCGCGAGGCCTGGCGTTGCCAGCCGAGCGCTTGACTCGACAGTTCAGCCAGCCGCCGCGGCCCCATGCGCCGGGCGAAGTCCTCGATTAGATCGCGCGGGAACTGCCGGCCAAACGCATCCGGCTCGCCGTTGACGAGCAGGCGCTGGGCCGCAACCAGCAGAGCCTGGATTCGCGGGATCAGGGATTCCGGCAGGCTGCGTTGCATGGCACTGGCCATCGGTGTCACCCCGGGGCGACGCAGTAGCAGGGTCAGGGCCTCGCGGTCCTGTTCCCAGCGCGCCATACGGTCGGGGTCGGTCAGGATCTCGCGGGCGGCCAGCGGACGCCCGAGACTGGCGGCATAGGCCTCGTCCACTGCCGCAGGGTCATCGGCGGCCCCGCGCAACCAGTCCGTTGCTTCGGCAGGCCCCGGCGTGGCGATTTCGACCATCTGGCAGCGGCTGCGGATGGTCGCTGGCAGGCGCGCCGGCTGCGCCGCCTCGAGAATCAGCATGGCCCTGGGCGGGGGTTCCTCCAGGGTCTTCAGCAGCGCATTCGCCGCATTCGTGTTCAGGGCATCGGCCGGGCGGATGATCACGCTGCGCAGGCCGCCCGAACCGGACAGCGAGAGAAACTCGATCGCCTCGCGGGCCGCCGCGATCAGGATTTCCTTGCCCGCCTCCTCCGGCTCCAGCGTCATCACCTCGGGGTGTACACCACCAAGGAAGCTGCGACAGCCGTTGCATTCGCCGCACGGCGGCTCGGTGCCCGTCGCGCGCTGGCACAGCAGGGCCTGGACCAGCGCCCGCGTCAGCAGTGCCTTGCCAACGCCCGGAGCGCCATGGACCAGTAGACCGCTGGGCAGGCGCCCTTCGCGCCCGCGCCGCGCCAGCGCCTCCCACGGCTTTTGCAGCCAGGGCGGCAGCATATCGTCGGTGACTGGCGCAGCCATGGCCCCCTTAACCCTCCAGCGCGTGCAACGGCAGGCGCTCGCGCACGCCCGCGAGGATGCGCTCGGCTACCGTGTCCGGGTCCGCGGATGCATCCACGACCAGATAGCGCCCCGGCGCTCGCTCGGCGCGTTCCCGATAAGCCTGGCGTGCGCGCTCGAAGAAGTCCAGCGCCTCGCGTTCGATGCGGTCTCGCCGGCCGCGCTGGACGGCGCGATCAAGCCCGGTCTCTGGGTCGATGTCCAGCAGGATTACCAGATCCGGGCGGAGATCGCCCTGCAGCCAGTCCTCCAGCTGCGCGACCCGCTGGGAGCCGAGTCCCCGCCCGGCCCCCTGGTAGGCAAACGAGGCATCGGTAAAGCGGTCGCTAAGCACCCAATCGCCGGCCTGCAGAGCCGGCCGAATCACCTCGTGCAGGTGCTGGGCCCGCGCGGCGAACATCAACAGCAGCTCGGACTCGGCACACATGCCCGGCAGATCGGGGTCCAGCAGCAGGCCGCGCAGACGTTCGCCGAGGGCGGTCCCGCCCGGCTCCCGGGTGTTGCGCACCGGGTGTCCGGCAGCGCGCAGCGCGGTGTCCAGACGCTCGATCTGGGTGGTCTTGCCCGAGCCCTCGATGCCTTCGAGGACCAGGAAATGGCCGGGATGGGGCGAGCGTTCCATGTGCAGGGCGTCTCCAGTTACCGGTTGCGTATGCCGTAGCGGCTGCCATCCCCGCCCAGCTGGTAGCGGATCACGGCCTCGCGATGTTCACGATAGGTCTCGGAGAAATGATGACTGCCGTCGCCGCGCGAGACGAAGAACAGGTCATTGGTTTCGGCCGGACGTGCCGCCGCCTGCAAGGCCGCGCGCCCCGGCAGGGCGATGGGCGTTGGCGGGAGCCCGGCACGTGTGTAGGTGTTGTAGGGATGATCGCGGTCCAGTTCGGCGCGCGTCAGGCGTTGTACGCCGGGCTCCTGCGCGTACAGCAGGGTGGGATCGGTCTGCAGGCGCATGCCGCGCCTGAGCCGATTCACGAACACCCCGGCCACCCTGTCACGCTCGTCCCCGCGTCCGGTCTCGCGTTCGATGATGGAGGCTAGGATCAGCAGCTCATAGGGGGATTTCACCGGGTGGTCCTCGATTCGGTCCTCCCACGCGCGGTCCAGGTGCAGGCGCATCGCCTGGTGGGCGCGTTGCAGCACCGCCAGGGCCTCGGTTCCGGAGCCGAAGAAATAGGTGTCCGGCAGGAACCATCCCTCCGGGTGTCCCAGGTCCTCGAGCCCCAGTGCCTCCAGCAGGTTGTCGACCCCGACCGATTCCGCGGGCCCGATGAGTTCCGGGTGCACGCGCAGCGCGGCCAGCGCCTGGCGGATGGTCCAGCCCTCCGGGAACGTGAGGCGATGCTGTACCACCTCGCCGCGAGCCATCGCATGGATCAGTTCGCGCGGGGTCATGCCCGGCGTCACGGCGTATTCTCCTGCCTGGAGACGCGGTGCAATGCCCTGACGCCGCCCATAGGCCTCGAGCACCCAGGCAGAATCCACCCAGCCGCGTTCGGCAAAGGTCCTGCTCACCGAACGCAACCCCTGCCCCGGTTCCAACTGAAAGCGTTCCGAGGCGTCCAGCGCCATCGGCGTATCCAGCTGCGCCTGGTAGTGTTCGCTCAGCCACCAGGCGGCGCCCAGGGCCAGAACGACCAGGAGGGCCAGGACAGCGAGGCTAATCCGCTTCATGCAATGCAATTCCCATTGGATACAGCGGATCATCCTGCCACGCAGGCCCCCGCTTGTCCCCTTCGGACAGCACGGCCGGGGTCATCCCGATACGCGCGTTGCTGACATAGAGCGCATCGGCTCTCTCGATACGCGCGGGGTCCGGGTACGCCTCGATCACCTCGAACCCGAACCGTTCGGCATGCTCGAGGACCCAGGCGCGTCGCGTACCGGCGATCCCGGACTGATCCACCGGCGGGGTGAGCAAGGTACGCCCTTCGCGCAGCCAGAGATTCCCTTGCGTGGCGCTGACCACGCGCCCCAGCGCATCGTGGAGGATTGCCTCGTCCCAGCCCGGTTGCCAGCTGCGCCGGGCCATCACGTGTTCCAGGCGACTAGTGTGTTTGAGACCCGCGAGCGCCGGGTTTACGCCGATCGGCACTGCGGCCCAACCCAGGCTCAGGGATTCGCGTTCAGTGGGGGCGGCGTCGTCCAGCGCCGGACCGGCACTGACGATCCGAGTCAGTGCCGGTGCCGCGGGCGGCGCGTAGCCCCTTGGCCCCTCACCCCGGGTCACTGTCAGGCGCACCATGCAGGCTGGCAGGGTCGCCACTCGCGCAATCTCGTCCAGCACCTCGGTCTCGCCGATTTCCGGAAACCCGAGGTGCCCCAGCCCGCGCGTCAGGCGGGCCCAGTGGTAGGCCCATAGCTGTGGTCGGCCCTGTCGCACCCGTAGCGTCTCGAACAGGCCGTCGCCCAGGAGTAGCCCGCGATCCAATGGCGATACCCGCCCCTCGGGCGCGCCGTTCACCAGGATCATGGGCTCTTCTCCCCCGCCCCCTGCAGCGCCTCCAGCAGGCCGTGTGCCTTGTGCCGGGTCTCCTCCAGCTCGCGCTCGGGATCGGAGTCCGCGACGATCCCGGCCCCCGCCCGAAAACGCAGTTCGTTCCCCCGAACGACGAGGGTCCGGATCAGGATATTGGTATCCATACGGCCGTGGCGGCTGACGTACCCGCAGCCGCCGGTGTAGGCCCCACGCGGGGCCTGTTGTTCCAGTTCCTGGATGATCTGCATGCTGCGGATCTTCGGGCAGCCGGTGATGGTGCCGCCCGGAAAGACCGCGCGCAGGATGTCGGCCGTGGTGGTGCCCGGGCGCAGGCGCCCGACAATGCTGGAGACGATGTGATGCACCCGGCGATAGCTCTCGATGGTCATCAGCTCCGCCACGCGCACGCTACCGATCTCGGCCACGCGCCCGACATCATTGCGTTCCAGATCCACAAGCATGACATGCTCGGCGCGTTCCTTGATGTTGAACGTCAACTCGCTGAAAAGACGCCGGTCTTCTTCCGCATCCGGATCGCGGCGACGGGTTCCCGCAATCGGCCGGGTCTCGACCATGGCATCTTCCACCGACACCAGCCGCTCTGGGGAGGAACTGATCACGTGAGCCCCTGGAAGTTGCAGCCACGCGGCAAACGGCGCGGCATTGGCCTCGCGCAGGCGGGTGTACAGCCCCGCCGGATCCAGCGGCTGCGCGGCGGTGGCACGCCATTCGCGGGATAGATTGACCTGAAAAGTGTCGCCGGCCCGGATGTACTCGAGGCCCTTCATCACTGCGTCGCGATAGCGCTGGGCGTCCTCCTCCTGAAGGGCCAGGGCGGGCAGCGGCTCGGATGCGGGACTCGGCTGGCCCCGGACTGTCGCGCAGTCCGACTCCACGCGCTCCAAACGCGCGCAATCGCCTGCCTCGTCGACGAACCAGGTCGTCCCCTCGTGGTGATCGTGGATCAGTGCCGCCGGGAAATAGGTCACCAGGGCATCCGGCAGCCAGGGGTCCGAGCGGCAATCACCCAGGGCCGGCTCCATGCGCCAGGCCAGTTCGTACCCGGCGTACAGGAACCATCCCCCGAGGAACGGGAGGTGGGCATATGCGGCGTCTTCGGGGTCGAGTGGTGGTGTGCTCGAGAGATCCTGATCCAGCACGCCCAGCACGTCCTCTCCGGCCGCACTGGACAACGTGCGGCCGGGGAAGGCGAACAGGATGGAAAAACGAGCCGGAGCCTGCCCGATCAGTGCCGACTCCAGCAGGTGGGGATAGCGCTCTGGGAATCGCCGCGCCAGGGCCGCAAAGTCGACCCCGGCGGCCAGTTCATGGACCGCCATGGCGGCGCCGCGGCGTCAGATGCTGCGGAACACCAGGGTGCCGTTGGTGCCCCCGAAACCGAAGGAGTTCGACAGGCCGACCTTGGTCTTCATTTCGCGGGCCTCGTTGGCCACGTAGTTCAGGTCGCACCCTTCGCTCGGGTTTTCCAGGTTGATGGTCGGCGGTGACACCTGATCGCGCAGCGCCAGGGCGGTAAACACGCCCTCGATCCCGCCGGCGGCACCCAGCAGGTGGCCGGTCATCGACTTGGTGGAGTTGACCATGAGCTTGTAGGCGTGATCGCCGAATGCCTTCTTCAGGCCCTGGGTTTCCGCCAGGTCACCTGCGGGGGTCGAGGTCCCGTGAGCGTTGATGTACCCAACCTCTTCCGGATTCACACCGGCATCTTTCAGGGCACGATGCATGCACTTGGCGGCACCGGAACCATCCTGGATCGGCTGCGTCATGTGGTGCGCATCCGCATTCCAGGCGAAGCCGGCCACTTCGCAGTAGATGTGGGCCCCGCGGGCCTTCGCGTGCTCGTATTCTTCGAGCATCATTACACCGGCGCCATCGCTCAGCACAAAGCCATCGCGGTCCTTGTCCCAGGGACGCGAGGCGCGTTCCGGGTCGTCATTGCGAGTGGACAGCGCGCGGGCGGCGGCAAAGCCGCCAATGCCCAGTGGCGTGGTGGCCATCTCGGCCCCGCCGGCGACCATGGCATCGGCGTCCCCATAGGCGATCATGCGAGCGGCGTCGCCGATGTTGTGGGTACCGGTGGCGCAGGCCGAGACGATGGAGATGTTCGGACCCTGCAGGTTGCGCATGATGGACAGGTTCCCGGCCACCATGTTGATGATCGCACTGGGCACGAAGAACGGGGAGATCTTGCGCGCCCCGCCCTTCAGGTACGCGCCGTAGGAGCGTTCGATATAAGGCAGCCCGCCGATCCCGGAGCCAATGGCCACCCCGATCCGCTCGGCGTTCTCCTCGGTGACTTCCAAACCGGAGTCATCCAGGGCCTGAAGCCCCGCCGCGATCCCGTAAAGGACGAAGGTGTCCATCTTCTTCTGGTCTTTCGGCGGGACGTAGTCATTGGCTTCGAAGTCCCGGACCGCGCCGGAGATCTTCACCGGCATGTCCGATGCATCGAAGACATCGATGGGGGAAATGCCGCTCTTGCCGGCCTTGATGTTGCTCCAGGCCTTGTCGATAGTGGATCCGACCGGGGAGACGATCCCCAGTCCGGTAATCACGACACGTCGCTTAGCCAATGTGTTCTCCTCGAAAGACTGAAATTACGCGCTCAGCGCAACGACGAAGGGCCGCCCTGCGCGCAGGAAGGCCCGTTCGCGTCGTCCTGATCGGCGCCCGGAGGCGTCGAATCAGTCCTTCATGTGCTCGTTGATGTAATCGATCGCCTGCTGCACGGTGGTGATCTTTTCCGCCTGCTCGTCCGGGATTTCGGTTTCGAATTCCTCTTCGAGCGCCATGACGAGTTCCACCGTGTCCAGCGAATCCGCACCCAGGTCGTCGACGAAGCCGGCCGCGTTGGTCACGTCCTCTTCCTTGACACCCAGCTGCTCGACAACGATTTTCTTGACGCGTTCTTCAATGCTACTCATGGTTCAGAAATCCCCTTCAGTGTGAGGCGGCTTCGTTGAAAGGTCCGCCATTCTAGAGAAAAGCCCCGCCGCGATCTAGCGATCCGCGCAGCGGGTCGTGCGGGCGGCCTGCGGCCGACCCGTCGTGATCAATGCATGAACATCCCGCCGTTCACATGCAGGGTCTCGCCGGTGATGTATCCGGCCTCCTCGGAGGCCAGGAAACCGACGGCCGCGGCGATCTCTTCCGGCGCCCCCAGGCGCCCCAGCGGAATCTGTCCGAGCAGGGCCTGTTTGGTGTCTTCGCCCAGTTCCCGGGTCATGTCAGTATCGATGAAACCCGGTGCGACTGTGTTCACGGTGATACTGCGGCTCCCGACCTCGCGCGCCAGGGAACGGGCAAATCCAGCAAGGCCGGCTTTCGCGGCGGCGTAGTTGGTCTGCCCGGCGTTGCCGGTGGAGCCCACGACCGAACCCACCAGGATGATGCGGCCGCGGCGCAGCTTCATCATGCCTTTCAGCAGGCGCTGTGTCAGGCGCACGGCAGCGGACAGGTTCGTGTCGAGGACTACGTCCCATTCCGCGTCCTTCATGCGCATGAACAGGTTGTCGCGAGTAATACCGGCATTGTTGACCAGCACCTCGATCGGCCCTTCCTGTTCCTGGATCGCCTGCAGGCCGGCTGCGACGGAGTCCGCGTCGGTCACGTCCATCGCAATGCCGCGCCCGCCCCATTGCTTCAGGGTTTCGGTGATCCGTTCGGCGCCGGACCCACTGGTCGCGGTACCCACCACCTGCAGGCCCTGCTCCGCCAGACGGCGGGCAATGGCCGCGCCAATTCCGCGGCTTGCACCGGTTACAAGGGCTACACGTTTGCTGTCGGACATGGTTAAGCCTTTACTTCAAGTGAGAGAAAGTCGCAGTCGGTCGATCAGCCCGCGGCCAGACGTTCGAGCGTGACCTTCAGGGTATCGCGGTCGGCAACATCGAGCAGTTCCAGTTCGCGGTCGATGCGTTTGGCAAGACCGGTCAGGACGCGTCCCGGCCCGCATTCAACCTGAACCGCCACCCCCTGTTCGCGCAAGCCGCGAATGGTCTCGACCCAGCGCACCGGGCGATACAACTGCGCGGCCAGATTTTCCTTGATGGCCGCGGCGGCATCGGTCGGCGCGGCAGTCACATTCTGCCAGACCGGGATGGCGGGGGACTGAAAGCTGGTGCCGTCCAGGGCCGCCTGCAGGCGTTCCGCGGCCGGGCGCATTAGTGCGCAATGCGACGGGACCGAGACCGGCAGCTTCAGAGCGCGCTTCGCACCAGCATCCTTGGCGGCGCTTACGGCCCGATCCACCGCAGTGGCATTGCCCGCAATCACGACCTGCCCCGGCGCGTTCAGATTGACGGCCTCCAGGATCTCGCCACCGGCATGCTCGAGGCAAAGCGCGTGTACCGCGGCATCGTCGAGCCCAAGGATGGCCGCCATCGCGCCTTCTCCTTCCGGCACCGCAGCCTGCATGGCCCGGGCGCGCTCGGCGACCAGGCGTACTGCATCCGGGAAGCGCAGGACGCCGGCGGCGACCAGGGCGCTGTATTCGCCCAGGCTATGGCCCGCGACGGCCTGCGGGCGGGCGTCCGTTTGTTCGGTCAGGAGGCGCCAAGTGGCGACCCCGGTAGCCAGCATCACCGGTTGTGTCCACTCGGTCTGGTTGAGTTGTTCCACCGGACCATGCTGGCAAAGGCTCCAGAGATCCGCGTCGAGGCAATCCGACGCTTCCTGAAAGGTGTCGCGGACAATGGCGTGGTCATCGCCCAGATCGGCCAGCATGCCAGTGGACTGGGACCCTTGCCCCGGAAATACGGCGGCCCAAGAAGTTGTCATTCGTTACAGATCTCGCGCGTGAAAGCGCGCGTAGTGTAGGCGGTCACGTACACCCCGGCAAACGCCGCCCATCCGCAGGGACCGCCTCTGGTCCGTCGCCGGGGCGTGGCTATGTCCCCCGAAAGCCGCCACGTGACTTGTGTTCCGCCGGTGCATCCGGATAATGTCGCACCTTGATTCAATACGAGAGGGACCGTATGGCGAAGGAAGACGAAATCGAGCTGGAGGGCACTGTAGTCGAAACGCTCCCCAACACCACCTTCCGGGTGGAGCTCGAAAACGGGCACACGATCACGGCGCACATCTCCGGAAAAATGCGCAAGCATTACATCCGGATCCTGCGCGGTGACAAGGTGATCGTGCAGATGACGCCCTATGACCTGACCAAGGGTCGTATCGTCTACCGCAACAAGTAAGTTCCCTCTCCAACGAAGAAGCCCCGGCCGGACCGGGGCTTCTTCGTTTGCGGGCCTTCCCGGGCCCGGTAACGCCGGATCGGCGAGCCGCGTCAGGACGGCACCGCCGTTTCCTGGATATCCAGCTCCAGACCAGCCTCGCCCAATCGGACCACCACTTCGCCACCGTGGGCCAGTCGTCCGAACAGCAGCTCGTCGGCCAGCGGCTTTTTGATGTACTCCTGCAACGTACGCGCCATCGGGCGCGCGCCCATCTTGACATCGTAGCCGTGCTCGGCCAGCCAGGCACGCGCCTCCGGCTCGACCGTCATATGCACCTTCTTCTCGTCGAGCTGGGCTTGCAGCTGGATCAGGAACTTGTCGACCACGCTGAGGATGGTGGCCTCGTCCAGCGGCCCGAACTGAATGGTGGCATCCAGGCGGTTGCGGAACTCCGGCGTGAACGTGCGCTTGATCGCTTCCATCGCATCGCTGGAATGATCCTGCTTGGTAAAGCCCACCGATGGACGGCTGGCCTGCTCGGCCCCCGCGTTGGTGGTCATCACCAGGATCACGTTGCGGAAGTCGACCTCGCGCCCATTGGCATCGGTCAGCGTGCCGTGATCCATCACCTGCAGCAGCACATTGAACACGTCCGGGTGGGCCTTCTCGATCTCGTCCAGCAGCAGCACCGAATGCGGATGCTTCAGGATGGCATCGGTCAGCAACCCTCCCTGTTCGTAGCCCACATAGCCCGGCGGCGCCCCGATCAGGCGCGATACGGTATGCCGCTCCATATACTCGGACATGTCGAAGCGGGCCAGATGGATGCCCATCTGCTGCGCCAGTTGGCGCGTGACCTCCGTCTTGCCGACACCGGTCGGCCCGGCAAACAGGAACGAGCCGATCGGCTTGTCCATGTCGCCCAGCCCGGAGCGGGCCATCTTGATCGCGGTGGATAACGTCCCGATGGCCTCGTCCTGGCCAAAGACGGTCATCTTCAGGTTGCGATCGAGGTGGCGCAGGGTCTCCTTGTCGGAACTGGAGACGGATTTCGGCGGGATGCGCGCGATCTTGGCCACGATCGTCTCGATGTCCTGTACGCCGATGGTCTTTTTGCGCTGGCTGACCGGCTGCAACTGCCGGCTGGCCCCGGCCTCGTCGATCAGGTCGATAGCCTTGTCCGGCAGGAAACGGTCGGTGATGTAGCGATCGGCTAGTTCCGCCGCCGCGCGCAGGGCCGGCTTGGTGAAGCGCACGTTGTGGTGCGTCTCGAAGCGGGACTTCAGCCCGCGCAGGATCTGCTCGGTCTCGTCCACCGTCGGCTCCGGCACCTCGATTTTCTGGAAGCGCCGCGCCAGGGCCCGGTCCTTCTCGAAGATGCCGCGATATTCCTGATAGGTGGTTGAACCGATGCACTTCAGTTCGCCCGAGGCGAGCATCGGCTTGATCAGGTTGGAGGCGTCCATCACCCCGCCGGAGGCCGCGCCGGCCCCGATGATGGTATGGATTTCGTCGATGAACAGCACCGCGCCCGGCTCTTTCTTGAGTTGGGCGAGCACGCCTTTCAGACGCTTCTCGAAGTCACCGCGGTACTTGGTGCCGGCGACCAGCGCGCCCAGATCCAGCGAATAGACGGTGGCAGACGCGATCGCGTCCGGTACCTGTTCATCGACGATGCGGCGCGCCAAACCCTCGGCGATCGCGGTCTTGCCCACGCCGGCCTCGCCCACCAGCAATGGGTTGTTCTTGCGGCGGCGGCAGAGGATCTGGATGGTGCGTTCGATCTCATGATCGCGCCCGATCAGCGGGTCGATCTCGTCCTTGCGCGCCTTGTCGTTCAGGTTGGCGGCGTAGAGCTGCAGCGCGTTGGTCTTTTCTTCGCGCTCACCCTCCACCGGCTCAGCCTGGGACTCGCCCGGGTTGGGCTGGGCCCCGAGTTCGTCTTCCCCGACCTTGGAGATGCCGTGGGAGATGAAATTCACGACGTCCAGACGCGAGATGTTCTGCTGACCCAGCACGTACAGGGCCTGGCTGTCCTGCTCTCCGAACAGGGCCACCAGCACGTTGGCGCCGGAGACCTCCTTGCGCCCGCTGGATTGCACATGGAATACCGCCCGCTGCAGCACTCGCTGGAAGCCCAGGGTTGGCTGGGTCTCGCGCGAATCGCTCGGCGGGATGCGCGGCGTGTTTTCGTCAATATAGGCCGCAAGCTCGTCGCGGATGCGATCGAGATCGCCCCCGCAGGCCCGCAGCACCGTGGCCGCGCTGGGGTTTTGCGCCAGCGCCATCAGCAGATGCTCAACCGTCACGAACTCGTGACGCTTTTCGCGGGCCTCTTTGAAGACCATGTTCAGGCTGAATTCGAGTTCCTTGTCGAGCATGGGAGTCAGACCTCCTCCATCGAGCAAAGCAGTGGGTGCTGATGACTGCGGGCATAGTCGTTCACCTGCGCCACCTTGGTCTCGGCCACATCCCGGGTAAAGATGCCGCATACGCCTTTGCCACGCGTATGCACATGCAACATGACCCGGGTGGCCTTCTCGCGATCCATGCTGAAGAAGGTCTCCAGTACTTCGATCACGAACTCCATCGGCGTGAAATCGTCGTTGAGCAACACCACCTTGTACTGTCGCGGTGGCTTGAGCTCCGGCCTCGATTCTTCGACCGTTACCGAGTCGTCTCGATCGGGGGATTGGGGCTTGTCATTACTCATCGGTCGAAATTACGCCTTCAGCGGTTACTCGTTTGTTAGTCGTCATCCTCGATTGGTTCCGGGCTCAGGCCAAGTGCCCTTACGGACACTCCGACCACCCGACCCTCACATGTGCTTGATCATCGCCTCGCCAAAGGCCGAGCAGTCGATCGGCTCGACGCCATCCATCTGCCGCGCAAAGTCGTAGGTGACCTCGCTGGCACTGATCGCTCCACCCATGCCCTTGACCACCAGGTCGGCCGCTTCCGACCAGCCCAGGTGCCGCAGCATCATCTCGGCAGACAGGATCAGCGACCCCGGGTTCACCTTGTCCTGACCGGCATACTTCGGCGCCGTGCCGTGCGTGGCCTCGAACATCGCCGTGCTGTCGGACAGGTTCGCCCCCGGCGCGATGCCGATACCACCCACCTGGGCCGCCAGGGCATCGGAGATGTAGTCGCCGTTCAGGTTCAGGGTCGCGATCACCGAGTAGTCCTCCGGGCGCAGCAGGATCTGCTGCAGGAAGGCGTCGGCGATCACATCCTTGATCACGATGTCACGCCCGGTCTTCGGGTTCTTGAAGGTCTGCCACGGACCGCCGTCCAGATCCTTCGCACCGAATTCCTCGCGTGCCAGCTCGTAGCCCCAGGCCTTGAAGGAGCCTTCGGTGAATTTCATGATGTTGCCCTTGTGCACCAGGGTCACCGACGGGCGATCGTTATCGATCGCATATTCGATGGCCTTGCGCACCAGGCGCTTGGTGCCTTCGCTGGAGACCGGCTTCACACCGATCCCGGCGGTCTCCGGGAAGCGGATCTGGGTGACACCCATCTCGTCCTGCAGGAAGTCGATGACCTTCTTGACCTCCGGGGTCCCCGACTCGAACTCGATCCCGGCGTAGATGTCCTCGGAGTTCTCGCGAAAGATCACCATGTCGGTCTTCTCCGGCTCCTTCAGCGGGCTCGGGGTGCCGTCGTAATAGCGCACCGGGCGCAGACAGACATACAGATCCAGCTTCTGACGCAGGGCCACATTCAGGGAGCGGAAGCCGCCACCCACCGGGGTGGTCAGCGGACCCTTGATCGACACGCGATAGTCCTTCACCGCCTCCAGGGTCTCGTCAGGCAGCCCGGAGTCGTCATCGTAGACCTGCGTCGCCTTCTCGCCGGCGTAAACCTCCATCCACTCGATGGCCTTCTTGCCGCCGTAGGCCTTTTCCACCGCCGCATCGGTCACCCGGCGCATCACCGGGGTGATGTCCACACCGATCCCGTCACCTTCGATGTAGGGGATCACCGGATGATCCGGCACCTGCAGCTTCCCCTGGTCGTCGACAGTGATGCGTTCGCCCTTCTCCGGGACCTGAATGTGCTGATAGGCCATGCCAACTCCTTGTGCGGATTTCGTAGATGAATCGTTAATCACGTATGACCTGATTATACATGCCGGACCGGGTTTTCCGGTGACCGAACCAGTGCGCGATTGCGCGTTCCCCTATGGCAGCCCGACCGGCAGCCTGCGTTATCATCCGTGCCATGACCGACCGCCTCCCCTGTCATATCACCGTGGCCGCCGTAATCGAGCGCGAGGGCCGGTTCCTGTTCGTCGAGGAAACCGACGCCGGCCGCCGGGTGCTGAACCAGCCCGCAGGCCACCTGGATGCCGGCGAGGACCTGATGGAGGCCGTGATCCGCGAGGTCCGCGAGGAAACCTGCCTGGAATTCGTGCCCGAGGCGGCCCTCGGCTGCGACTTGCTGCAAGTGGCCAGCGGCGCCGTGATTCTGCGCGTGACCTTCTGCGGCCCGGTGTCACCGGTTCAATCCCCTGCCCCCCGCGACCCGGCGATTCATGCCCTGCACTGGCTGGCGCCCGAACAGGCCGAGGGTGAATGGCCGTTGCGCAGTCTGCTGGTGATGCGCAGCATCCGCCGGTATCAGGACGGCTTGCGGCTGCCGCTCGCGGCGGTGGGCGATCTGGTTCGGGCGCCGGGCGCATGATTCGCGGCGAGCGCGTCATCGTCGGATTGTCCGGTGGGGTCGATTCCGCTGTCGCGGCCAGCCGCCTGCTGGAGGCCGGCTATCGCGTCGAAGGCCTGTTCATGAAGAACTGGGAAGATGACGACGACGCCGAGTACTGCGCCGCCGAGGCCGACTACGCAATGGCGCGCGAAGTGGCGGACTCTCTCGAGATCCCCCTGCACAAGGCCAACTTTACCGAGGACTACAGCCAGCGGGTGTTCACGCAGTTTCTGCATGAGTACGAGGCCGGGCGCACCCCGAACCCCGACATCCTCTGCAACCGCGAGATCAAGTTCCGCTCGTTCCTCGATCATGCCCGGGATCTCGGGGCGCGCTGGATTGCCACCGGTCACTACGCCCGGGTGCGCCATCACGCGCACTACAGTGAGCTGTGCCAGGCGGCCGATGCCAACAAGGACCAGACCTACTTCCTGCATACCCTGACCCAGGAGCAACTGCGCCCCGCCCTGTTCCCGCTCGGAGACATTCCCAAGCATCAGGTCCGCGAACGCGCCCGGGAACTGGGTCTGCCGAACCATGCGCGCAAGGATTCCACCGGGATCTGCTTCATTGGCGAGCGACGCTTCCGTGACTTCCTCGCCCAGTACCTGAAAGCGCCCGAGGGAGCGATGCGCACCCCGGAAGGCCAGGTGGTCGGTCGCCACCAGGGTCTGATGTTCTACACCCTCGGTCAGCGCCAGGGCCTGGGGATCGGCGGGGTCGACGGCTTTGCCGAAGCCCCGTGGTATGTCGTCGACAAGGACCTGGACAGCAACACCCTGGTGGTCGCCCAGGATCCGCAGCACCCGCTATTGATGAGCCCCTCACTGACCACCGAGGTGGTGCACTGGATCCACGATGTACCGGTCCCCGGTGAGCCGCTGCAGGCCCGGTTACGCCATCGCCAGCCCTTGCAGGAATGCCGGGTGCAGGCGCTGGACACGGCCGGCGCCACCGTGGTCTTCGACACACCCCAACGCGCGGCGACGCCGGGGCAGTCCATCGCCTTCTACCGCGGCGATGTCTGCCTGGGCGGGGCGGTGATCGCCACACGAACCACGAATGCGCCGTGAGTCTGCCAGGCCACTTCCGGTATAGTGGCCGCTGCCCGGCGACCCGACTCCGACCCACCCAAGGAACCGACTGGTTTGGACCGCTCCGATCACAACCGCACCCTGGCGCTGGCCGCCCTCTTCCAGTGCGCGAGCCTGGTCAAGGATCTGGCCTGGCGCGGGAGCTGCGACGACTACGAATTCGAGGTCCTGGTCGGGAGCCTGTTCGCCTTCGACGCGGACACCCCGGAAGCGGTCTATCGCGAGGCGGTCAGCCTGCGCAGTGGCCTGGAACGTATCGAGAGCCAGCTGCAAAACGGCAGCAAGCCGCCAGACATGGAGATCACCCGCTACGCCATCGGGCTGATCTTCCTCGAGCGCAAGCTGCAAAAGCGCGACGACATGCTGCAGAAGCTGACCGACGGCCTGCAGGGCGCCCAGCGCCAGATCGACTACTTCCACATCACCCACGAAAGCGTGATTGCCCGGCTGGCCGAGATCTACAAGGAGACCATCTCCGAGCTCGGCCCGCGCATCATCGTGCAGGGCGAACAGAACAACCTCTCCAATCCCGACACCGCCGCGCGCATCCGTGCGTTGCTGCTGGCCGGGATCCGCGCGGCGGTCCTCTGGCGCCAGGCCGGTGGATCGCGCTGGAAATTGCTTTTCGGCCGCAAGCGGCTGATTCGCGAAGCGCATGACATCCTCAATCGACTCAATACCTGAACGCGGAAGACGCACATGAGCCACGCTGACCCCAAGAACACCCGGACCCTCACCGCTGGCGGCCGCGAATGCCGCTACGTGCCGATCACCGACGACGCCCGGGCGACCGACCTGCCGTTTGCGCTGAAGGTGCTGCTGGAGAACCTGCTGCGCTTCGAGGACGAGCGCACGGTGCGCCGCGCCGACATCGAGGCCTTGCTGGACTGGGATCCGAAGGCCGAACCGACCCAGGAGATCGCGTTCCGTCCGGCGCGCGTGCTGCTGCAGGACTTCACCGGGGTGCCGGCGGTCGTCGACCTCGCCGCGATGCGCGATGCAATGGAGGCCCTGGGCGGCGATCCGAAGAAGATCACCCCGCTGCAGCCGGCCGAATTGGTCATCGACCACTCCGTGCAGGTGGATGCCCACGGCAACGCCAACGCGATGAACCTGAACGCCGAGCTCGAATACTCGCGTAACCGCGAGCGCTACAGCTTCCTCAAGTGGGGCCAGCAGGCGTTCGACACCTTCAAGGTGGTGCCGCCGGACACCGGCATCGTCCACCAGGTGAACCTCGAGTACCTGGCGCGCACGGTGTTCGTGGATGACCAGGCCGAGGGGGGCTGCATGGCCTACCCCGACACCCTGGTCGGGACCGATTCCCACACCACCATGATCAACGGCCTGGGCGTGCTCGGCTGGGGCGTGGGCGGCATCGAGGCCGAGGCCGCGATGCTCGGCCAGCCGATCTCCATGCTGATCCCGCAGGTCGTGGGCTTCCGCCTGACCGGCAAGCTGGCCGAGGGCGCGACCGCGACCGACCTGGTGCTGGTGATCGTCGAGACGTTGCGCAAGAAGGGCGTGGTCGGCAAGTTCGTCGAGTTCTTCGGCGACGGCCTGGCCGACCTGCCACTGGCCGATCGCGCCACCATCGCCAACATGGCCCCGGAATACGGCGCCACCTGCGGCATCTTCCCGATCGATGACGAGACCCTGACCTACCTGCGCCTGACCGGGCGCGACGCCCAGCACATCGAGTTCATCGAGGCCTACGCGAAGGCCCAGGGCCTGTGGCGCAACGACAATGCCCCGATCGCGCGGTACACGGACATGCTGGAGCTGGATCTGTCTACCGTGGAGCCAAGCCTGGCCGGCCCCAAGCGCCCACAGGACCGCATCCCGTTGAGCCAGGCCGGCGCCACCATTAGCCGCCACCTCGACACCATGCTGAAAGAGCGCGAGAGCGGCGCGGACGAACCGGACGACGCCGAGCGTTTCGCGGCCGAGGGCGGGCATACCGCCGTGGGCGTCGAGCATCAGGCGGAAGAGCCCCACCACACCGCCATCGAGATGGATGGCGAGACCTTCACCCTGGATCACGGCGACATCGTGATCGCGGCAATCACCTCCTGCACCAACACCTCCAACCCCTCGGTAATGCTGGGTGCCGGCCTGGTGGCGCGCAAGGCACGCGAGGCCGGACTGCAGGTGAAGCCCTGGGTGAAGACATCGCTGGCTCCAGGCTCCCGCGTGGTGACCGATTACCTCGAGAAATCCGGTCTGTTGCCGGACCTCGAGGGCCTCGGTTTCCACGTGGTCGGCTACGGCTGCACCACCTGCATCGGCAACTCCGGTCCGCTGCCGGAACCGATCTCCGAGGCCATCATCAAGGACGACCTGATCGTCAGCTCGGTACTCTCCGGCAACCGCAACTTCGAGGGGCGGATCCACTCGGAGGTGCAGATGAACTTCCTGGCCTCGCCGCCGCTGGTGGTTGCCTACGCCCTGGCCGGACGCAGCAACATCGACCTGTACAGCGACCCGATCGGGGAGAATCAACAGGGCGAGCCGGTCTACCTGAAGGATATCTGGCCGACCACGCAAGAAGTGCGCGAGGCGGTGGCCAGCCATGTCGGCGCGAGCAGCTTTACCAGCGCCTATGGTGACCTCTATTCCGGCGAGGAACGCTGGCGCAACCTGGAGGCTCCACAGGGTCAGCGCTTCGACTGGCAGGAGGACTCCACCTATGTGCGCAACCCGCCCTACTTCGAGGGCATGAGCATGACGCCTACGCCCTGGAACGATGTCCAGGGCGCGCGCGTCCTCGCGCTGCTGGGTGATTCGGTGACCACGGACCACATCTCCCCGGCCGGCTCCATCGCCAAGGACAGCCCGGCGGGTCGCTATCTGGAATCGAAGGGCGTGAAGCCGGCCGACTTCAACTCCTATGGCTCCCGCCGCGGCAACCATGAAGTGATGATGCGCGGGACCTTCGCCAACGTGCGCCTGCGCAATCTGCTGGCGCCCGGGACCCAGGGGGGCGTGACCCAGCACCTGCCGGATGGCGAGCAGATGTCGATCTACGACGCGGCGATGCAGTACCAGGCAGAGGACACCCCGCTGATCGTCATCGCCGGACAGGAATATGGCACCGGCTCTTCGCGCGACTGGGCCGCCAAGGGCACCCTGCTGCTGGGCGTCAAGGCGGTCATCGTCGAGACCTTCGAGCGTATCCACCGCTCCAACCTGGTGGGGATGGGCGTACTGCCGCTGCAGTTCCTGCCCGGCGAGAACGCGGCCAGCCACGGACTGACCGGGCGCGAGACCTACAGCATTACCGGCGTGGAGAACGGCGAGTCGCGCGAGGCCACGGTCACCGCCGTGGCCGATGATGGCCACCGCAAGACCTTTGCCGTACGTGTGCGGCTGGATACCCCGCAGGAGGTGGATTACTTCCGCCACGGCGGCATCCTGCCCTACGTGTTGCGCCAGCTCGCAGCTTCCGCATAAGGTTTGGCCATGGGACGGCGGGTATCCACGGAGGTGATTCAGTCCGGTCAGACGCTGGCAACAGCCGTGCATGACCGTTCCGGCCGTCTCCTGATCCCCGCCGGCATGGTGCTCCAGGACAAGCAGATCCGCGTGCTCCTGTCCTGGGGCATCAGCACTGTCGAGATCGTCGAGGACGAACATGCCGCGGCCAACGATTCGCGGGACGATGAGGTCCCGGACCTGTCGGCGGAGGCCCGGCCCACCCCGGAGATGGAGGAACAGGCCGACACCATCCTGGCCGAGCGCTTCCGTCACTGTGACTTGACCGGCCATCCCATGGACGGCATCTACTCCATCGCGCGTGCCCAGCTGATCGACGAGCTCGTGCGCCGCCGCCACAAGGCCCGGAGCGCATGATGACCGTTGCCGAGTTCCTCGAGAAGGATGACTCGTTGTGCAGCTTTTCCGGGAGTTACAACACGATCTTCTCGCGCCTTAGCGACCCGACCGCGAACGTGGCCGGGATTACCGAGGCGGTGGAACTGGACCCGGCCATTGCGGCGAAGACGCTGCGCATGGCCAACTCTTCGCTGTACGGTTTCCCCGAACCGATCGATACCCTGCACCGGGCAGTCTCCATTATCGGCCTGCAGCAGATGCGGCAGATCGTGCTGTCGACCATCGTGATCGAGCACTTCCGCGGCCTGCCGGTCATCGGCGTCGACATGGAATCGTTCTGGCGCCACAGCATTGCAGTCGGCGTGCTCAGCCGCTCGATCGCCCGCTTTCGGCGCGAAGCGAACATCGAACGTCTGTACCTCTACGGGATCATGCACGACCTCGGGCGGCTGCTGCTGTTTCTTCGGCTGGGCAGCCGCACCGAGGAGCTGATCAACATCCGCGAGCGCGAGCAGTGCCTGTTGTACGAGGCAGAACGCGAACTGCTGGGTTTTGACCACGCCGCCATCGGGTCCGCCCTGCTGGAGGAATGGGGGATGGCCCCGGCCCAGGTGGAAGCCACGCGCTACCACCATGCCCCGGAAGAGGCCCGCGCGTTTCCCGTGGAGACGGCCATCGTGCACGTCGCCGACAGCATCGCCAATTCCTTGCGGCTGGGATCCTCCGGGGAGCGTTTCGTGCCCCCGGTTGCCCCGGAGACCTTCGACCGCATTGGCTTGGAGATGGCGGTCTACGAGGACATCATCGGCCACGCGCGCAAGCATCTGGATCAGATGCAGACGATCCTCCTCGACTGAGCCTGTATGCAAGCAAAGGACGCTGTTGCATGAGCCCATCGTACCGCACGCCCGAGGAGGTCAATGCCCTCCATGAGCGCATCCGCTTCCTCGAGGAAGCACTGGAAGCCAACGCCTATGCGATGGATGTGCTCGCCTCGACGACGGCGATCTTCGGTGACACCGACCGCAACCGCAGTCCCGAACTGATTATCCAGAACACCATCGAGTCCATCCGGCGCCTGCTGCCGACACAGGACATGGCGGTATACGTCCTGGACAACGACTGCTCGTTCAACCTCGACTATCAGGAACGCCCCGGGGAGCTGGCGCCGGACCTGTCGGAGACCGTCGAACAACTGATCCAGGACGGCCAGTTCTCCTGGGCGCTGCACCAGAACCATCCGGTCTGTCTGCCCTCCCCGGTCGAGGGCGAGAGTGTGATGCTGCACGTGATCTCGACGCGCACCCGGATTCGCGGGATGTTCGTCGCCCGCTTCCGGCAGGCGGAGCTGCAACGCTACGAGATGATCCTGTCGACACTGACCATGGTGCTGTTCAACACGGCCTATGCCCTGGAGAGTGCCGACCTGTTTCAGATGATGGACCGGCGCCAGAAGGCACTGCAGCGCATCACCGAGCGCCAGTCACGCGAGCTGCTGCACCACATGTCCCACGACTCGCTGACCAACCTGCCCAACCGCATGCTGTTCAGCGACCGGCTGTCGCAGGCGATGGAGCGCCACGCGGGTGCCGCGGCGGGGCATGTGGCCTTGATCCTGCTGGATCTGGACAACTTCAAGCGCACCAACGATTCGCTGGGTCACCGTGCCGGCGACGAGCTGATCCGCAAGGTCGCCCAGGACCTGTCCGCTCTGCTGGACCATGCCCGGGAACGCTCGGGACGCCACCTGCGAACCACCCTGTCGCGTCTTGGCGGCGACGAGTTCGGCATCCTCGTCGAGGACACGCATGGCCTGGAGGGCGTCGTCCGGCTGGTCACCGATGTCGTGCGCAAAACGGCGACCGAGCGGCAGATCTTCGATCAGCCCGTGGTCAGCAGTGTCTCCTGCGGGATTGCCGTCTACCCCTATGACGGCGAGGATGCGGACACCCTGCTCGGCAACGCCGATGCGGCGATGTACGAGGCCAAGCAGCGCGGTCGCAACGGGTTCCGGTTCTACACAAAGGACCTCAACGCCCGCACCTTCCGCCACTTCGAGCTGGAAAACGAACTGGGGCAGGCAATTGCCAATGATCAGCTAAGACTGCATTACCAGCCCAAGATCGAGCTGGAAAGCGGCCGAATCATCGGCGCCGAGGCGTTGATTCGCTGGCAGCACCCGACGCTGGGTCTGCTGCCCCCCAGCCATTTCATCGAACTGGCGGAGGACATGACCCTGATCGAGGAGATCGGGGAATGGGTGTTGCGCCAGGTCTGTCGGGACCTGCAGTCCCTGCGAGTGGCCGAAGACGAACTGCCGCGTATCGCAATCAATGTCTCCGCGCGCCAACTGCGTCAGCCGGATCTTGCGGCGACCTTCCACCGCATTATCCGCGAGGCCGGCATTCCGCCCCGCTGTATCGAGCTGGAGCTCACCGAGACCGCGATCATGGACGACCCCCAGGGGGCGGCGCGGGTCTTCCAGCGACTGCGTCACGCCGGCATGTCCCTGGCGGTCGATGATTTCGGAACCGGTCATGCGTCCCTCGTGCAGCTCAAGCAGATACCGGCCGACACCCTGAAGATCGACCGCTCCTTCGTGAAGGATCTCGACCAGGGCGAGGAACATTCGCAGATCGTCCGCGCGATCATCCTGATGGCCCATACCCTGGGGCTGGACGTCATCGCGGAGGGCGTGGAGACCGAACGCCAGGCGGAGATCCTGCAACAGCTGGATTGCCACACGGCCCAGGGCTTCTATTTCTCGCACCCGGTGGCGTTCGACGCGCTGCGGGGCCTGCTCCGCGACCGGGTCCAGCTCCCAGCCGCGACCGCCTGACCCCGTTCGTCACCCCGAACCCATGGGCCCGAGCGGCCTTGGACTAGTCCGTCTGGGGCTCGGTCAGGCTCGCCGGGTTCAGCAAGGCTTGCAGGCGTTCACGCGGGATGTCCGTATGTTCTGCCGCGACATCAACGATCGGCCGGCCACTGGCGTACGCCTCCTTGGCAATCCGGGCGCCGGCCTCGTAGCCGATCTCTGCGTTCAGCGCCGTCACCAGGATCGGGTTGCGGTCCAGGGCCGCGCGCAAGACCTCCTCGTTGACCGTGAAGCCAGCGATGGCCCGATCGGCAAGGTGTTCGGCCGCGCGCGCCAGCAGCCCCATCTGGGTGAGCAGATTGTCGGCGATCAGCGGCAGGCCGACGTTCAGCTGGAAATTGCCCCCCTGTCCCGCGGCGGCGACCGCGGCGTCCAGGCCAACCACTTGCTGCGCGGCCATGATCACCGCCTCGGGGATCACCGGGTTGACCTTGCCCGGCATAATCGAACTGCCCGGTTGCAGGGCCGGCAGGGCGATCTCACCCAGTCCGGCCAGCGGGCCCGAATTCATCCAGCGCAGGTCGTTGGCGATCTTGATCAGGCTGGTGGCCGTGGTGCGCAGCTGGCCGGAGAGCTCCACTGCGGTGTCCTGGCTGGCCAGTGCCGCAAAGCCGTTGGGTTCGCGCTCGAAGGCGATCCCGGTGCGCTCCGCCAGGCGGTGGGTGACCCGGTCCCCGAACTGGGCCGGTGCATTGATGCCGGTGCCCACCGCCGTGCCGCCAATCGCCAGTCGGTTGACCCGTGCGCGCGTGTCGCGAAGGCGTTCGACGTCCAGTTCCAGTTGCCGGCGCCAGCCGGACAGCTCCTGACTCATCCGCACCGGCATCGCGTCCATCAGATGGGTGCGTCCGGTCTTCACGATTGCGGTCAGTTCGCCCTCGCGCCGGGCGATGGTCGCAATGAGATGACGCAAGGCCGGCATCAGCTGCTTTTCCATCTGAACGGACGCAGCCACATGCAGGGCGGTGGGGATCACATCATTGGAGCTTTGGGAACGGTTGACGTGATCGTTCGGGTGGACCGTCAAGGCATCACTCGAGGCCAGTCTTGCGATCACCTCGTTCATGTTCATGTTGCTGCTGGTCCCGGAACCGGTCTGATAGACATCCACCGGGAAGGCATCGGCATGCTCGCCGCTGACGATGCTCTCGGCGGCCGCGACGATCGCCCCGGCCACCTCGTCCGGGAGCTGGTCGAGCCCCTGGTTGGCCTCGGCGCAGGCGGCCTTCGTCTGGGCCAGGGCGCGAATGAAGGCCTGCGGCAGCGGCCGCCCGCTGATGTGGAAGTTGTCCACAGCGCGCTGGGTCTGGGCGCCCCACAGGGCTTGCTCCGGGACCTCCACCGTCCCGAGACTGTCCTGTTCCTGACGCATTGCGGGCTTCGACATGCCTTCCTCCTGGTTTGCGCGTGGCGCGATGCTGTATTGCAGTTGAGCACCTTAGTATACTGCGCCGCCTGTCCCGAACCCGACCCCGGAATCCCCATGTCCCTGAGCCCGTTGTCCGCGATCAGCCCCGTCGATGGCCGCTATGCCCGGCATACCCGCGACCTGGCCCCCTACTTCTCCGAACAAGGTCTGATGCAGGCCCGCGTGCGGGTGGAGATCGCCTGGCTCAAGGCCCTGGCCGCCGAGCCCGCGATCCCCGAGGTCCCGGCACTGACCGATACGGCCGGCGCCTTCCTCGACGAGATCGCGTTCAGTTTCGACGAAGTGGCCGGGGCGCGCGTGAAGGAGATCGAGGCCACGACGAATCACGACGTGAAGGCGATCGAGTACTACATCAAGGAACAGATGGCGGACCGCTCCGACCTGCAGAGCCAGATCGAGTTCGTGCACTTCGCCTGCACCTCCGAGGACATCAACAACCTGGCCTACGGCGTGATGGTCCGCGAGGCGCGCGACATGGTGATGCTCCCGGCCCTGGACGCCGTGCTCGCGCCGCTGCGCGAACTGTCCGGCCGCTTCGCCGAACAGCCCATGCTCGCGCGCACCCACGGCCAGCCCGCCTCCCCCACCACCATGGGCAAGGAACTGGCCAACGTGGTCGCGCGACTGGAGCGGCAGCGCGCCGAGATCGCCGGGGTGGCTTGCCTCGGCAAGATCAATGGCGCGGTGGGCAACTTCAACGCCCATTCCGTGGCCTACCCCGAGGTCGACTGGCCGTCCCTGTCGCGCCGGATGATCGAGAGTCTGGGCCTGGAACCGAACACCCATACGACCCAGATCGAGCCGCACGACTTCCTGGCGGAGCTGTTCCACGCCTTCATGCGCGCGAACACGATCCTTCTGGATGCGTCGCGCGACATCTGGGGCTACATCTCGCTGGGCTATTTCAAGCAGAAGGTGGTCGCCGGCGAAGTCGGCTCCTCGACCATGCCGCACAAGGTCAACCCGATCGATTTCGAGAACGCCGAGGGCAACCTGGGTCTGGCCAACGCCCTGTTCGACCACTTGGCGAGCAAGCTGCCGGTTTCGCGGTTCCAGCGCGACCTGACCGACTCCACCGTGCTGCGCAACATCGGCCTGGCATTCGCCTGGTCGCTGACCGCCTACAAGGCGTTCGGCCGCGGCCTGGGCAAGCTGGAGATCGAGCCGGGACGCCTGGCAGAGGACCTGGACCAGAACTGGGAGGTCCTCGGCGAGGCTGTGCAGACCGTGATGCGCCGCTACGGCATCGAGTCGCCCTACGAGAAGCTCAAGGAACTGACCCGGGGCCAGCGCATCACCCCCGAGGGCCTGGCGGCGTTCATCGACGGCCTCGACATCCCGGAAGAGGCCCGTGCCCGCCTGCGCGAGCTGACGCCAGGCAGCTACACCGGGATCGCCGACCGGCTCGCGCGCGAACTCTGATCCCGCGCGCGGCATGGCGGCCCCGGACCCGAACCAACCGCTCGCGCTACTCGGCGGCCTGACGCCCGCCGAATTCCTGCGCGACTACTGGCAACAACGCCCGCTACTGGTGCGCGACGCGATTGCCGGTTTCGAGAATCCGATCGAGCCCGATGACCTCGCCGGCCTGGCCACCGATCCGGACGCCGCGAGCCGTATCGTCAGCGGGCATGTCGACCGCCGGGACTGGGATGTTGAATACGGCCCCTTCGAAACCGAGCGGCTGGGCCAGCTTCCCCAACGCGACTGGACCCTGCTGGTCACCGACGTGGAGCGCTTCTGGCCCGGTGGCCCGGATTTCCTCGCCCATTTCGATTTCATCCCGCGCTGGCGCCGGGACGACCTGATGATCTCCTATGCCCCGCCCGGCGGTTCCGTCGGGCCGCATGTGGATCAGTACGATGTGTTTTTGTTCCAGGCCGCGGGCCGGCGCCGCTGGCAGATCCAGGACCCGCCGGGCTCGCTGGATTGCCACGACGATCTGCCACTGGCCATCCTGCGGGCATTCGATCCCACCGAGACCTGGGAGCTGGGTCCCGGCGACCTGCTCTACCTGCCCCCCAACCTGCCGCATTACGGACTGTCGCTGGACGACCAGTGCATGACCTGGTCGGTAGGATTTCGCGCCCCGACCATCCTCGATGTCCTGACCGGGTTTCTCGAGGAGCGCGCCAACGTGATCGGCGACCAGGCGCGCTTCGAGGATCCGGGTCGGCACCCGTCCGCGCACGCAGCGGAGCTTCCCGCCGCGGATCGCGAGGCGCTGCGCGAAGCCCTGCGCGCCCTGCTGGCGGCGGAGGATCACGACCTGGACGCCTATCTGGGACGTTTCCTGACCCGCCCCGCCGGCAACGTCGAGCTCGCCCCGGGGGACCCGGAGCTGGCGGCCACTGCCGGCCCGGCAGATCGCTTTGCGATCCACCCCGGCGTCCGGCGTGCGTGGTTCCAGGGCCCCGATGGCCCGATCCTGTGCATCGCCGGAAACGACTATCCCGCACAGGCGGTTGCTGCGGATATTCTCGAGGCCTTCTGTAGCGCGGAGACGCTCAGCATCGCGGAATGGGAGGAGGCAATCCCCATGATCCGGCAGATCCTCGAGGATGGGCTCGAGGCCGGCTGGCTGGCACCGGACGACCCGGGCGAATAGCAACGCTGGAACGACTCCGGGCGCTCAGGCCGCCCGGGGGAGACAGGCCTGCGCGGCCCGCTCGATCAGTGCCGGCCCGGCATCTGCGTGATGGGCCCCCTCGGTCAGTATCCGTCGCCACTGGCGTGCGCCCGCCTCGCCGTGGAACAGGCCCAGGATATGCCGGGTCAGCCGCGCCAGCGGCACGCCATCACGGTGCATCCCCTCCGCAATCGTCAGGATGCCGTCCAGGACCTCCTCGCGGGTGGGATCGTCCCCGCCCCCGAAATACAGGCGGTCCACCACCGACAGGCTCCAGGGCTGGTGGTAAGCCAGCCGACCGAACATGACCCCGTCCACATGCTCCAGGTGCGCGCGCGCGGCGCCGACGTCGTCCAGTCCGCCGTTCAGGACAATCGTCAGGTCGGGAAATTCGGCCTTCAGCCGATAGACGCGCTGATAGTCCAGCGGGGGAACGTCGCGATTGTCCTTTGGACTGAGCCCCTGGAGCCAGGCCTTGCGCGCGTGCACCACGAAGTGGCGGCACCCGGCGGTGGCCACGCGTTCGACAAAGGCGTGCAGGTCGGCCTCCGAGTCCTGGTCGTCAATGCCGATGCGGTGCTTGACGGTGACGGGGACGTCAACGGACTGCTGCATGGCTGCGACGCACTCGGCCACCAGTCCCGGTTGTGCCATCAGGCAGGCCCCGAACGCGCCCGACTGCACACGGTCGGAGGGGCAACCCACGTTCAGGTTGATCTCGTCGTAGCCGCGATCCACCGCGATGCGGGCGGCCTGCGCCAGCGTGGCCGGATCGGAGCCGCCCAGCTGCAGCGCGATCGAGTGTTCCACCGGGGAGAACCCCAGCAGCCGGTCGCGATCCCCATGGATGACCGCGTTGGCATGCACCATCTCGGTATACAACAATGCCCGTCGTGTCAGCAGCCGATGGAACCGGCGACACCAGGTGTCCGTCCAGTCCATCATCGGCGCAACCGAAAACCGCGGGTCGGGAGCGTGGCCCGCGTTACCCATTCACAGAATCTCCATGCCGCGCAGGCGGCGCCCAAAAATCAGAAAGGATTGCCATCATGTCGGAAAGCGAAGTGCCTGAAACCTTTCGCGATAGTGTCTCACACATGGTCGACCGGGCCATGGGCTACCTCGATCTTCCCGAGGGGGCCCGGGAGGCCGTCAAGACCTGCGACTCGGTCATTCAGGTGAGCTTTCCGATCCGTTTTCGCGACCGCATCGAGGTGTTCAAGGGCTGGCGCGCGGTGCATTCCGCCCATCGCCTGCCGGCCAAGGGTGGCCTGCGGTTCTCCCCGACCATGGATCAGGACCACGCCGAGGCCCTGGCGGCCCTGATGACCTACAAATGCGCCATCGTGGATATCCCCTTCGGAGGGTCCAAGGGCGGCCTGCGCATCGATCCGCAGAAGTACAACGAATGGGAGATGGAGCGCATTACCCGACGGTTCGCCCACGAACTGATTCAACGCGACTACATCAGCCCGGCCCAGAATGTCCCGGCACCGGATGTGGGGACGTCCCAGCGCGAGATGGCCTGGATCATGGAGACCTATCGCGATCGCCACCCGGAGGACCTCGACCATGCCGCATCGGTGACTGGCAAGCCGGTCGAGCTGGGCGGCATGGTCGGGCGCCTGGAGGCCACTGGTCGGGGGGTTCAGTATGCGTTGCAGGCCTTTTTCCGGGAAGGCTCGGCGGCCCGCGAGGCCGGGTTCGAGGGCGGCCTGGGTGACCAGCGCATCATCATCCAGGGCTTCGGCAACGTGGGCTATTACGCCGCGCGCTTCCTGCAGGAGGACGATCACGCGAAGATTGTCGGCGTCATCAAGAGCGATGGCGGGGTGTATTCCGAGGACGGGATCGATATCGAGGCCCTGCACGACTACGTTCGCCGCAGCGGCACCATGGAGGGTTTCGCGGGGGTCGAGTTCGTCCGCGATGGCAACCGCATCATGGAACGCGAGTGCGACATCCTGATTCCGGCCGCCCTGGAAGGCGCGATCCATCGGGACAACGTCGACCAGATCCAGGCGCGGCTGATCGCCGAGGCGGCCAACGGTCCCTGCACCTGGGAGGCGGACCAGGCCCTGCGTGATCGCGGGGTCACGATCCTTCCGGATGTGTACGTCAACGCCGGCGGCGTCATCGTCTCCTACTTCGAGTGGGTACGGAATCTGTCGCACATGCGCTTCGGGCGCCTGGAGCGCCGCTACGACCAGGCACAGGGCCAGCACATCGTCAGTGCCATCGAGATGATGACCAACGAGAGCGTCCCCGAATGGATTCGTGATGCCGTGGTGCGCGGGGCCGAGGAGATCGACCTGGTCCGCTCGGGCCTGGACGACGCCATGCGCGAGGCCTTCCGCGAGATGCACGAGGTCCGCGAGACGGAAAGCAATGGCGAGGTACTCGACTACCGCACCGCCGCCTATCTGATCGCCCTGCGCAAGATCATTCGCGCCCGCAGCGACCTGAGCCTGATCTGATTCCCGCGGGCCCCCGCCCTACCGCGCTTGCCCGTAGCGCGACTCCAGCGCCGCGAACAGCGCCCTCAGGCCCATCGCCTCGCCGCCCTTGGGCCGCCCCGGGCGCGCGCGGTCGTTGAAGGCCATGATGTCGAAATGCATCCAGGTCGTGCCCTCGGGGACGAACTCATTCAGGAACAGCGCGGCAGTAATCGCGCCGCCGTGGCCGCCGGTAGAGCTGTTCACGATATCGGCCACGTCACTGTCCAGCATGTAGCGATAGGGCGTGTGCAGCGGCAACTGGCAGACCGGGTCATCCCATTCGCGCGCCGGCTCGACCAGTGCTCGCGCCCAGCCCTCGTCCTGGGTGAAGCAGGCGCTGATCTCGGTCCCCACGGCGACGCGCGCCGCCCCGGTGAGCGTCGCAAAGTCCACCAGCAGGTCCGGATGGAACGACCCCGCCCGATCCAGAAGATCGGCCAGCACCAGGCGCCCCTCGGCGTCCGTGTTGTCGATCTCGATCCGCTTGCCGTTGCGGGCGGTCAGCACATCGCCCGGGCGGAAGGCCCCGGCGCCGATGGCATTCTCCACGGCCCCGATCAGCACCGTCAGCCGCACCGGGAGTGCCTGCGCCATAATCAGGCGCGCCAGCCCCAGCACGATCGCCGCCCCGCCCATGTCCTTCTTCATCTGGCGCATGGAATTGCCGGGCTTCAGGTTCAGGCCACCGGAATCGAAGCACACGCCCTTGCCCACCAGCACCAGCGACGGCGCGTCGGGCGCCCCCCAGGTCAGCTCGATTACCCGGGCCCCGTGGTCGCTGGCGGCCCCCACGGCGTGGATACAGGGGAAGTCCTGTTCCAGCTTGTCGCTGTCGCTGACCAGATGCAGGCTGCTGCCGAATTCCTCGGCCAGCTCCCGAGCCTTCAACGCCAGATTGGCCGGCATCATGTCGGCGGCCGGGGTGTTGATCAGGTCGCGGGTCAGCCCGATGGACTCCACAAACGCGAGGACCCGCGCCTGATCCGCGTCTTCCGGCCACACCAGCCGCGGCGAGCGATCCTGCGCCTCGCGGTAACGCTCGAAGCGATAACGTCCCAAGCCCCAGCCTATGGCCGCCAGGTTCTGGATCTCGGGGTTCAGGGAATCGGTTTCCAGACGGTAATCCCCCGTTCCCAGGGTCTCGGCCGCTGCGGCCACCATCCAGACCGGATTTTCCGCATCGAAGCCGGCCAGCACTGCCGCCAGCCCGCCCTCGGTATCCGGGATGCGCAGGGTTGCGCCCGGCTCCGCCTCGAACCCCGAGGCTTCCACCCATTTGCGCCAGCTCTCCGGCGCACTCTCCAGGCGGACCGGCAGCGACTCGCGGCTGACCGGGATCAGGGGAATGGCGGTGTCGGACGACGCAACAAAAACAGAATCCACGCGGCTTTCCTCGAAAACAATTCAAAGCCTTCATAATACCTGCCTTGTCGACCCTCCGGGGTCGTATCCCCCTAGCCTTACAGGATGTGACGATGACGCCAGCGCTGGAAATTCGCGGGCTCAAGAAGACCTACAAGAACGGATTCGAGGCCCTCAAGGGCATCGACCTCGAGGTGGCCCCGGGCAGCTTCTTCGCCCTGCTGGGGCCCAACGGGGCCGGCAAGTCGACGACCATCGGGATCATTACCTCGCTGATCAACAAGACCGCCGGCACGGTCAAGGTCTTCGGCCATGACGTGGATACCGACCTGCAGGCAGTGAAGCGCTCCATCGGGCTGGTCCCGCAGGAATTCAACTTCAACAATTTCGAGCCGATTGGCGAGATCGTGGTCAATCAGGCCGGGTACTACGGCATCCCCCGGCGCGAGGCCTGGAAGCGCTGCGAGCACTACCTGAAGGAGCTGGGGCTCTGGGAAAAGCGCAAGGACATGGCGCGCACGCTCTCCGGCGGCATGAAGCGCCGCCTGATGATCGCCCGCGCCCTGGTCCACGAGCCGCGCCTGCTGATTCTCGACGAACCCACCGCCGGGGTCGACATCGAGTTGCGGCGTTCGATGTGGGACTTTCTTACCCGTATCAACACCGACGGGCGCAGCATCATCCTGACCACGCACTACCTGGAAGAGGCGGAGACGCTGTGCCGCAACATCGCGATCATCGATGACGGTGCGATCATCGAGAACACCACGATGAAGCAGCTGCTGGCCAAGCTCGAGACCGAGACCATGGTGCTGGATCTAAGCGAGCCGCCACCCGGCATCCCGCTGGATTCCCCGATTGCCCTGCGTCAGGTCGACGAGATGACGCTGGAGGCGGATATCCGCAGCGGCCAGCACCTGAACGACCTGTTCCGGGTGCTGGATCAGGCCGGGATTCGCGTCCAGAGCATGCGCAACAAGGCCAATCGGCTGGAGGAACTCTTCATCCGCATGACCCGCCCCGGCCAGGACCCCAGCCATCTGACCCCCGGCGCCAGCGGGACCACCGAGCAGCCGGAGAATCAGGCATGAGCGACTCCCATCTGCGCGATTACTGGACCGCCTTCCGGACCATCGTCAGCAAGGAAGTGCTGCGCTTTGCCCGGATTTGGGTGCAGACAGTCCTGCCCCCGGTCATTACCACGGCGCTGTACTTCATTATCTTCGGGGGGCTGATCGGCGAGCGCATCGGGGAGATGGAAGGCTACCGTTACATGGACTTCATCGTCCCGGGCCTGATAATGCTGGCGGTGATCACCAACAGCTATGCCAATGTGGTGTCGTCGTTCTTCGGCTCCAAGTTCCAGCGCCACATCGAGGAGCTGCTGGTCTCGCCCATCCCCAACAGCGTGATCATTCTTGGGTTCGTCTTTGGCGGCGTGGCGCGGGGGCTGGCGGTCGGCGTGGCCGTACTGCTGGTCTCGCTGTTCTTCAGCCCACTCAGCATCCACAACCCCGGCGTAATGCTGATCATCGTGCTGATGACGTCCATCCTGTTTGCCCTCGCCGGGCTGATCAACGGCGTCTTCGCGCGCACCTTCGACGACATCGCCATCGTCCCGACCTTCATCCTGACGCCGCTGACCTATCTGGGCGGGGTGTTCTACTCGATCAGCCTGTTGCCGGAATTCTGGCAGGGCGTGTCCATGCTGAACCCGATCCTCTACATGGTCGACGCCTTCCGTTACGGCAGCCTGGGCCATAGTGACTTCCCGATCGCCATGTCCTTCGCCATCATTGCCGGGTTCATTGCAGTCATGTACGGGGTTGCGTTGGTCCTGCTCAATCGGGGCGTAGGGATTCGATCCTGAGACGCGCAGGCCGCGAAACTTCGGGAGACCGCCTTCCGACGCTGTTTATTGCCCGAAAAAACGTGGTATAAAGCGGAAACTCTGCAGGGCAACAGCCATATGGGTAACAACAGAAAGACTTTGCATTTCTTTCTGGCGGGGACCGCCGGACTCACCATTCTGGTGGGCACCAGCCTGCTTCTTGCCTCCCAGCCCTCCGAGACGTCCCAACCGCTGCAAATCGGCGCCGGCAATCCGCTCCCCGCATCCCAGCTCGCGCTCGCCCGTACGGACCATCCGGCTGGCGGCGCGTCGATACGGACGGCGCATGGTGCCGCATTCGAGGGCGGCGCCCAGACCGTGGCTTTTGCCTCCGACCTGCCGGGCGAGCCCGCCGCGGATTACGACGACGCCGCAATCGACCCGGACGCCGAGGCCCCGACGTCCTACGAGACCTTCGATCTCGACGGCGACTCCGATGTCGCCGCTGACGCCGAAGCGACCGACACCGACTGGTACACCCACACCCTGCAGAAAGGCGAGCGTCTGACGGGCCTCTGGGAACGCGAATGGGAACTCCCGCTGGCGACCCTCTACCGCCTGCTGGACGACGACGACAACGCCTCGATCCTGAACCGTGTGCGCCCCGGCCAGGAGATCGAATGGCAGGTCGACGACGAGGGCTACCTGACTCGCCTGCGCCTGTGGACCGACCGGGCCCGTGGGCATGAGTGGGTCCGCGAGGCCGATGGCTGGGAGTTCGAACTCGGCGAAGTCGAGAACGGCCGCGAGGTCAGCCACCTGATCATTACGGCCGAGATCGATGGCAACATCGCCAACGCCTTGACCGAACGGGCGGATATCTCCGCGCGTGCGGCCAACGCCCTGGCCGTGCTGCTGGACCGCTACCTGCCGGTGCGCACCCACGCCCGTACCGGCGATCAGTTCACCCTGCTGGTCGAGCAGGAAACCCTGGTGGGCGACGACACCCCGCTCAACCTGCGTCTGCTGGCATTCGACTACGAAGGCGAGCGCATCGAGATCCGTGCGGCGCGCAACGTCAACGGGCGCTTCTACACCCCGGATGGCGAAAGCCTTCTGCCCCCGTTCGATCGCCGCCCGTTTTCCGGCAACTATCGCATCAGCTCCAGCTTCAACCCGAACCGTCGTCACCCGGTGACCGGACGTGTGGCCCCGCACCATGGGACGGACTTCGCCATGCCAATCGGAACTCCGATCCAGGCACCCGCCGACGGTCGCGTAACCCGCGTCGAGAACCACCCGTATGCCGGTCGCTTCATCGTGATCGAGCACGGTCAAGGCTACTCCACCCGCTACCTGCATCTGGACCGCCAGCTGGTGCGCCCGGGTCAGACCGTCGAGCGGGGCGACCGCATCGCATTGTCCGGCAATACCGGTCGCAGTACCGGGCCGCATCTTCACTACGAGATCCACGT
Source organism: Thioalkalivibrio sp. ALMg13-2 (assembly GCF_000381185.1). NCBI lineage: Bacteria > Pseudomonadati > Pseudomonadota > Gammaproteobacteria > Chromatiales > Ectothiorhodospiraceae > Thioalkalivibrio > Thioalkalivibrio sp. ALMg13-2. Next base: position 152,695 of record NZ_KB906103.1, read on the forward strand.
GAACAGCCGCCCCCAGAACCCGATGCGCGTGGAACTGCCGGAAAGCGACGCCCTGGAAGGCGACGAGCTCGACCGCTTCAAGTCCATCAGCCAGACCCTGCTGGCCCAGCTGGATAACGGACAGCGCAACCAGCAGGTGGCGTTCACCCCGTTCGAAGAACTGGCCCGCTAACCTCCCATTACGGCCCGTCTCGCGCAATCGCGCCTGGCGGGCTGTGACGGCCCGCTCCTTGGCGACACCCTTGCTCTCCCCCCCCTTGCTCGACTGGGCACGCCTCGAATGGCGTGACGGACAGCCTTTCGCCGCCGACTACGGGGACGGCTACTTCGGCTCCAGCGATCCGCATGCCGAGGTGCGCGAGGTCTTCATCGAGGCCAACGACCTCGCCCGGCGCTTCCGCCAGTGTCAGCGCTTCGTGCTTGCCGAGACCGGCTTCGGGAGCGGGCTCAACCTCTTGCTGGCGATGCAGGAGTGGCGACGCCACGCGCCCCCCGGCGCCTTCCTGTCCCTGTTGAGCCTCGAGGCCCACCCGCTCGCACCCGCCGACCTTGCGGCAATGCACCAACGCCTGGGCCTCGACAATGCCGACGCCCGCCAGCTACGGGCCCAGTATCCACCACCGGTTCCCGGACTCCACCGAATCCAGTTCCCCGAGGCCAGGGCCGCGTTGACCCTGGGCCTGGGTGACGCCGCTCCACTTCTTGCACAGATCCGCGGCACCGTGGACGCCTGGTTCTTTGACGGGTTCGCGCCGCGCAGCAATCCCGCCCTGTGGAACACCGGGGTGTTCCGGCAAGTGGCGCGGCTTTCCGCGCCGGGTACTACATTCGGCACCTACACCGCAGCCGGTCAGGTTCGCCGCGACCTGGAGAGCACGGGGTTCGAGGTACGCCGGGTGCGCGGTCATGGCCCAAAACGCGAGCGTCTCGTGGGGACCCTTCGGGACACCCAGTCGCCCGCGAAGTCACCGCCCCGCGAGGTACCGCAACGTGTCGCCATCGTGGGGGCCGGGATTGCCGGGCTCAGCGCCGCCCATGCCCTGCAGGCGCGAGGAGTGGAGGTCACGGTCTTCGACCCGAACGGTGTTGGCGGTGGCGCCTCCGGCAACCCGGCGGGCGTCCTGTTGCCGAACCTTCATCCTCGCGACGGGGAGCTGAATACCCTGGCACTCGCGGGGATACGCCGTACCGGTTTCCTTTCCGGACAGCTCGACGCGATCGGCGGATACGGCACCCGGTTGGCAACGGGCGTGGCCTTCCATGGCATCAGCGCCCACGGACGCAAGCGCGTGGAACGCCTGCAAAAAGTCGGTCCCGAACATGCGGCCCTGCTGTTCGACCCTGGCGGTCCCGGGTGCACCGCCGCGGCCCCACACCTCTATTACCCAGACGGTCTGGCGATCGACATGCGGGCCTTTTGCCAGGGCCTGGCCGACGACCTGCCGCCGCTGCGCAAGGAATCGGTACAGGCGCTGAAACCGTCGTCCAACGCCGGTCCCGTGCAGGTCGAGAGCGACACCGGATCTGAACCCTTCGACGCGGTCGTGGTGGCCACAGCCGCCGGCAGTGGCACCACCTTGTGCCCGGAACAGGCGGGTATCTCCACGGTGACCGGTCAGATGACGCGGGTCCGGGCGGCCTTCCCCGATTGGGGTGGCTTTGTGGCAACAGGTCAGGGCTACTGCATCCGGGGAGACAACGGCACCGCCTGGATTGGCGCGACCTATCGCCGCACGGAGGGCCCCGGGGCCGAAAATGAACAGGCACCGCAGGCCGAGGATGATCAGACCAATCTGCGGCATCTTGCCTGGGTTCCAGGGCTACAGGATGCCCAGGCAGTCGAGATCCTCGCGCAGTGGACCGGGGAGCGCGCCGTGGTCCGCGATCGCCTGCCGCTCGTCGGGCGCAGCCGGCTGGATCCCGGTGGCCGTGTACTGTTGAGCCTGGCGCATGGCTCGCGCGGCCTGCTCTATGCCCCGCTGGCCGGCGAATGGCTGGCCGATCACCTGCTGGGTCTGATCGAGCCGCTCGAGGCGCAAACTGCGGCTCGGTTCGCCCCGGCGCGTCACTCCGTGCCGGATTCCGGCGCCGCCTCCGACGCGTAGGCCACGTCGTTGCGCCCGGCGGCCTTGACGCGGTACATCGCATGGTCCGCAGCCATCATCAGGTCCGCCAGGCGCTGACCATCTCGCGGGTAGAAGGCGACCCCGATACTGCACGAGAGGGTCTCCTCCACCGGTTCCATATGGCCGGGGTGCAACTCGAATGGCTGCCGGAAATCCGCCTGCAACCGTTCAATCAGCCCCCCGGCCTCCTCGCATCGATTCAACGGCGCACTCAGCACGATGAACTCGTCCCCGCCCAGGCGCACCAGCAGGTCATCCGGACGCAGACTGGACGCAAGCCGTTGCGCCAGCTGGCGCAGGAGCTCGTCCCCTACGGCATGGCCGTACTGATCGTTCACCGGCTTGAAACGGTCCAGGTCAATGAACAGCAGCGCCAGTTGTCCCTCCTTGCGATCCGCGCGCGCCGCAAGCCGCGGAAATGCCCGATCCAGCGCCGCGCGATTCGCGGTTCCGGTTAACGGGTCCTCCCAGGCCAGGGCCTGCATGCGGTCTTCCAGCTGCTTGCGCTCGGTCACGTCCAGTGCGTGCCACACCACGGCCGACGAACCCTCGAACGGTGCGTCGATTGGGCGTACCCGCGCCTCATACCAGCGGGTTTCCTCCGTTGACGGACTCGTGTCGCCTCCGTGGAACACGCTCGCCTGCAGGCGGTACTGGATCTCCTGCAATTCGCCTTCGCGCAAGGCCCGGCGCACGACGCCGGAAAAGCGCTGCGCGACCTCATCCGGAAGCAGTTCCGCCAGTGTGTGCCCGGCCGCCGTGTGCTGGGGTGCCTGGCCGCGCCGCGCTTCGCCAAAGACCGCGCGAACGAGGCCAGTGTCGTCGATCACCAGGGCATCGCCGGGCATGGCCTCGAACAGCGCGTCCTGAAGATCACGGGCCTCGCTCAACGCGTTAAACAGCATTCGGTTGTCGTGTACATCCACAAAGCTCAACAGGAAGGCCCGCTGCCCTTCCCAGTCAATCGGCACCCAACGCAGTAGATGAAACCGCTGGTCTCCGTCCGCCGTGTGTACGCGAATCTCGCGCCCGCGCGGCTCCTCCAATGCCATTGAAAAATCGAGCGCAGGGGGAAGGCGCCGGCGATCGTCGGCCTGAATCACCCCCAGCGCCGAAAGAGTCTGGCCAGGATCCGGCGACAGGCCGGTCATGCGGGTAAAGGCCGGATTGGCCCAAAGGACCCGGCGCCCCGCGACCACCAGAGTGGCATCCGCCAGACGATTCACGAGCGCCTGATAGCGCGTGAGGGCCTCCCGCCGCTGCCGGATGCCCTCCCCCACACGGAAGGTGTATCCACTAACCGCCAGCAGCCCGACCACGCCCATCACCCACCAGGCGGCCGGGCGCTCCGTGGCGGATGGGTTGGGGACAGGGTGTGCAAGCATCTGCCACTGGCCCCCGGCAAAGGTCACGTCGAGCGCGAGCGGCGCGCTGGCCACGTCGATCTGTTCGGGGTTGTAGAAGACCTCACCGTCGGCGCCGGTCCCGTCGAGGCCGCGCAGGGCCAGTTGCAGGCTGGGCGGGCGCGGGGCCAGACCCGCCTTGCTAAGGATCGTTTCGAAATCCAGCGCAATACTCGACAGTGTCCACGGATTGGCCAACGCCGGCGGATCTTCCGGATCGGTCAGGACCGGGGCGCGCACCAGAAGCCCCCGACCGCCCTGTGCCAACGTCCAGGGCCCGGCGACGACCGTTTGCCGGCTCTCCAGCACTTGTTGATAGGAGGCGCCCTGCTCCGGATGTTCCGCCAGGTTGAGGCCGATCGCGTCCTCGTTGCCATCGCGCGGGTAGACCAGCGCAAGGATCTCGCCGCGCGCCAGGGTCAGAGAGCGAATCAGTTCCGGCTGGCTGCGATAAAGACGGTCCGCTGCCCGGTCGAAGTCATCCTCGGTCAGGTCCGGGTGGACATAGGCATAGGCGGCAAGCCCGATCGTCGCATGGACCGTGCCATTCAGCACGCTTTCCAGTTGGGTCCGAAGGCTGCTTGCCTCCGAGACCACGGCTTGCTGATAGCGGTCGGCCATCTGCTGTTTCCAGCCCTGGTCGATGGCCACGAACAGCAGGGCAAACAGCAACCCGGCAATCAGCGCCGCCACCACCGGGCCGCTGATATGCGGTTCGGTGGTGCGGGCGTCGGCCGGCTGGGCCGCTGGCCGCGCTTCGGATCCTTCCGTTGTGTCCGTGGACTGGGGCATGCCGGATCTTTTCACAGGGACGCTCAGAGCCCCACTATGCGCCTTTCCCGGGCCTGGCTGAACCGTTTGCATGGATGTAACACGAACCTTCGCCTCACGCCTCGTGATCGAGCGTGCCCTCGGACCCGTCGTTCTGTCTCTTCCAGGTCGCCGCGAGATGTCGCTTCTCGGCGGGTCGCAGGCGTTTGATACGTTGTTCCTCGCGCAATGCCTCGCCGTGGCCGGGAAACACCTTCGCCCCCAGGAGCTGCTCCGGCGGGTACATGCGGGTGAAACGCGCCCCGCGCCCCGCACGATGAGCGGCCAGACGCGCCGCAAGCCGCGGTGTAACCCCGGTATAGATCCGGGCACCGCGGCACTCCAGGAGATAGACGTACCAGGGTTGGGGGCTGGCCACGATCACACACCCGGGTAGAAATGATTGGTGGGGACGGCCGGAATCGAACCGGCACGGGCTTGCGCCCAGCGGATTTTAAGTCCGATGCGTCTACCAGTTCCGCCACGCCCCCGGAGCGGCCGCATCATACCGCGCGGCCCCGATCGTCGCACCCGCGGGAGCGGGCCGCACTATTCCGCGTCGGCGGCGGGCATCTCCGCGACGGGTAACGGCACGTGCAGCGAGGCGGCGATCGCCCGCAACAGCTCCACTTCCGCGACCACCGTCTGGCCGCCATGCGTGATCGTGGCAAGCATCGCCGTGACCAGGGTCTGCTTGTCCGCCGGGCGCAGGGCATCCAGGGCCTCCAGCGCCCTATCCAGCCCCTCGGCCCAGACGGCCTCATCGGCAGTCCGCTCCAGAGCCGCGGCAATCGCCTCGTCGGTGGGATCCTCGATCGCCAGGGCCAGAACGCCCGCGCGCAGGGCTGCCCGGGCCTTGTCGGGGTCGTCCGGGTGTCCGTGATGCGCGAGCACGGCCAGCGTGTCCTGCGCGTGGGCAGCATGGCGAGCCAGCCGGTCGCGTCCGCCCGCGCGGGCACGTTCGGGCTGCTCCAGGTCGCGCAACTGGCGCCGCAACAGACGGCCGGTCGCGTATTCGAACGCCGATACCCGGCCGTCGGCGCGGATCAATTCGTCAATGAGGCCTTCCAGCTGCCGGCGTTCCTCGCGCGGGCGATGGCGCAATACCGGAAAGCTCATCTCCAGCAGCGGAATGCGCAGGTCCGGGCGCAGCTCGGGTTCGGCATCCAGCAGGGTGCGGACGTGGGTCTCGCTCTCCGCCCCCCGCGTGCCGGCGATCCGCAGGAGCTGGTGATCGCGTACTTCCGGGTCGTTACTGATCAGCAGGTACAACAAGACATCGACACCCCAGGCATCGGAATGCGCCGCGCGCTCCAGCGGCCCCGGCATCGCCGCCACCAGCAGCCCCGCCCCGAGGATCTGCGAAAGCCCCGGATCGCCGATGTTTTCCATCAGCCGCTCCGGATTCAGGAGCAGACCACCCGGGCCTTCCGTCGAGCCGCGGTCGCGTTCCTCCGCCTCGGCCTGGGCCTCCTTTTCGACACGACGCGCCTGGGCATCCTTCTCCATCTGCTCGCGGATGGCCTCCAGTTCTTCCGGCTTGAATCCCGGCTCGATCGCCTGGATGCGCTGAACCAGCGGTGGATGGGTCGAAAACATCTGACTGACGGCTCCGGAGGCGAACAGCATGTGTCCGACCTCCTCGGTGTCCGCCCCGAGCTCGGTATGGGCGGCGCCGATCTTCTTGAGCGCTCCGGAAATACCCTCCGGCTGCCGGGTGAACTGCACCGCCGAGGCATCCGCCAGGTATTCCCGCTGACGCGAAACGGATGCGCGGATCCAGCGCCCGAAGAACAGCCCGATATAGCCCACCACGATCAGTGCCACGCCCGCGGCGACGATGCCCCCGGCGTTGCGGTTATTGCGCGACAGGCTCATGGCAAGCAGCACACGCTGGCCAATCAGGGCCATCACCAGGATCCCGAACAGCATCCCCATCAGGCGGATGTTCAGGCGCATGTCGCCGTTGAGTACGTGCCCGAACTCGTGCGCCACCACGCCCTGCAACTCATCGCGGTCCAGTTGCTCCAGGGCCCCGCGGGTCACGGCGATGGCCGCGTCGTCCGGCGAGTAACCCGCGGCAAAGGCGTTGATACCGGCCTCCTGTTCGAGCACGTAGACCTCGGGCACCGGCACGCCGGAGGCGATGGCGATCTCCTCCACCACGTTCATCAGGCGACGCCGCAGCGGGTCACGGGTATCGCCATCCACCCGCGTCCCGCCGAGTTCGCGGGCCACCGCCCCGCCGCCATCGCGCAGACCGAGCGTGCGGTAGAGACTGCCCAGGCCAATCAAGCCAACGGTCAGCACGGTCGTCCAGACCATCACGGCGACATTGCTGGCAAGGAACTCACGGGTCAGCCAGGGTTCGCCCGCAGCGACAGGCTCTGCCTGACCGAACACCACCAGCACGATGGCATTCATCACCAACACGATGGCGAGTACCGCCAGACCGAACAGAAACAATAACCAGCGCGTCCGGCGCTGCGCCCGGTCCTGCTGCTCGAAAAAATTCATGACGCCTCGGGGATCAGGAGAAGTTCACTTGCACGGGCTCGCGCTTCTGCGGGTCCTCGATCTCCAGCAGCTGCCCCGGGCGGAACCCCAGGTTGTTGGCAATCAGGCTGTTGGGGAACATCTCGCGCAGGATGTTGTACTGCATGACGGCATCGTTGAAGGCCTGGCGGGCATAAGCCACGCGGTTTTCGGTACTGGTCAGTTCTTCGGACAGCTGCATCATGTTCTCGTTGGCCTTCAGGTCGGGATAGCTCTCGGACAGCGCGAACAACCGCCCCAAGGCCCCCGACAGCCCCTGTTCCGAGCTCGAGAGCTTGCGCACGGCCTCGGTGTTGGTTGGATCACCGCCGACCTCCTGCAGGCTTTCCTTCGCATTGTTACGGGCCTGGATGACCGCCTCCAGGGTGTCGCGCTCATGACTCATGTAGCGTTCCGCAACCTTGACCAGATTGGGGATCAGGTCATAGCGGCGGGTCAACTGCACGTCGATCTGGGCAAAGGCGTTCTTGTACCGGTTGCGCGAGGTCACCAGGCGGTTGTACGTCCACACCCCCCAGATCACCAACAGAACCAGGATCCCCAGTACCACCCAAGTCATATCCATCCCGCCACACTCCTTGATCGTCGACGAGCCGAGTGTACGCCGGAATGCGGGTAGCACGACAAGGCAGACGCTCACGATGGCGGTGTTTTATGCTGACCCCGGTCTCCTTCCGGAAGTACGCATGAATCTCTCCACCCTCCTCGGCATCCTTGGCAGTCTGCTGGTGTTCGGCAGCGTCATCGCGTTTTCCTCGCAGAATATCGACGCCTTTCTGAACCTGCCGGGCCTCGGCATCGTGGTAGGCGGCACCATCGCGGCCACGCTGATGAGCTACCCCTTCCACGAGGTGATGCGCGTGTTTCGCGCCGGCGCCAATGCGATTCGCGAGGAACGCTACGACGTCACCCAGGATCTCGAGGAGATCGTCCAGGTCTCGCGCTACTGGTTCTCCCAGAATCTGCGGCGCATCCAGGATCGGCTGGACCAGATCCGCAACCCGTTCCTGCGCACCGGCATCCAGCTGGTCATCGACGACACGCCGATGGACGATGTCTCCGACCTGCTGAACTGGCGCATGGCGCGCCTGCGTGCCCGCGAACAGGCCGATGCGCAGATGTTCCGAACCATGGCCACCTATGCCCCGGCGTTCGGGATGCTCGGCACGCTTATTGGCCTGATCAACCTGCTGCTGACCACCGAAAACGACGATTTCACCGTCATCGCGGTGAACCTGGGCATCGCCCTGATCACCACGTTCTACGGCATCCTGCTCGCCAACCTGGTCTTCCGGCCCATCGCCATCAAGCTGGAGCGCCGGACCGAGGAGCGCGTGGTGCTGATGACCATGGTGCTGGAGGGCATCATGCTGATGCGCAAGGGACGCTCACCCGGCTACATCCGCGAGACCCTGCGCTCGTTCATGGAGAATCACAGCGACGAGATCCGCCAGGCGGCCCCAAATGGCGAGGAAGAACCCGAGGCGGACGAACGCGCCAGCGGCGAATCCACGGAGCGGCGCTGAGTCCATGTCCGGACCCAGCCCCTCCACCGCCGAACGCGCCGCGCTGCAGGCAGAGATGGATGCCCACGCCGCCACGCGTCCGGAGCAGGCCTTTCTCGGCTCCTACCCGGGCGAACGCCAGCGCGACGACGAGCACGCCTGGATCCTCACCTATCTGGACGTTCTGACCCTGGTTATCGTGGTGTTCGTCATCATGCTCACCTTCATGGACCCGCGTGACGATGATCCGAGGGCGGTCTCGGCCAGCCCGATCGCCCTGGCCCACCCGGACCGCAGCGCCCTCATCGAACCCCTGGTCCATTCCTCTCTGCTGGATCGGCCCGCCCTGGAGGAAGCGCCGGTCGGTGAGCGCTCCGGCCCGGAGGTGGTCGCCGAACAGCCCCCAAGCCGCGAGGCCGGCCGATTACGCGCGCGCGCCCCCGAGGGCGTGGACGTCGTCGAGCAACCTGGACGGATGGAGCTGCGCATCCGCGACGACATCCTGTTCGGGACCGCCGAGGCAGACCTGCGCCCGGATGGCCAGTCGCTGCTCCAGGACCTGCTCCCCATCCTGGAAGACCACCCGGGCACCATCACCGTGGAAGGCCATACCGACAACATCCCTATCGCGACCGAGCGCTTCCCGTCGAACTGGGAGCTATCCTCGATTCGCGCCAGCGGCGTCGTGCGCTACCTGGTGGCCCGCGAGCTGGACGCAGCCCAGCTCCGCGCGGTCGGGCTGGCCGACACTCGTCCGGTTGCCGACAACGCCAGCCCGGAAGGCCGCGCCGCCAACCGTCGTGTGTCACTCATGCTGGAGACCGATGCGGTGCCACACACGGATCCCGGCCAGTAGGCTCGGCTCAGGCAACGTTGCTCGACCGCGACGAAAATCGCCGGTGCGGTGATCGCGCGACAGCGCGGTACGATCCACGCGTGTTTATTAGCCAACGCATGCCGCCGCAGCAGGATGCTGGTACATTGCGATCAGGGATTTTCGCTAGCGGTTTGCGTGTCAGGACAGGGGGATACAAGGATGTCTAGATGGTTCTTGCGAAGTGCGGCTGCGGTTGCGACCGTGATCCTCCTGAGCCTGAACACGGTTGCAACCGCCAAGGAAACATCCGTGATCCTGGAGATGTCGTCCGGGGATTCGGCTGAAGCGGCGTACTGGGCGGGCGAACCGGACATGCCCGCGATCCTGATCCAGCACGGTTTCCTGCAGACCCGTCACTTCCCCACCGTGCGCCGCCTCGCCTTGGCGTTAGCGGACTCGGGGTTCACGGTCCTGACCCCCACACTGACACTGGGGATCGATCGGCGCACGGCGAGCCTGCCATGCGAGGCCGTACATACCCACACCATGGAACACACCCAGGAAGAGATCGCGATCTGGGTCGACTGGCTGCATGCAAAGACCGGCCAGGAACCCGTCGTCATCGGACACAGCGCCGGCAGCATCAACCTTCTCGACTATCTTACGCACTCCCCGGGCAGCCCCGTCGCCCACGCCATCTTCATTAGCGTGACCTATTTTGGGCACGGCGAGGCCGCGTTCGAATCCCCCGAACATGCCGCTCGTGCCCGCGCTGCCCTTGCCCGTGGTGAGGCCGGGCTGGCGGAGTATGCCCTGGGTTTCTGTCGCCAGTACGTCACCACGCCCGCGCCGTACCTGTCCTACTACGACTGGGACAAGCAACGTACCAACCGGGCCTTCCAGTCGTGCGGTGTGTCTTCCACCCTGATCGCGGGCAGCGCCGATGACCGGATCGACCTGGAATGGATCGAGACCCTGCAACAGCATGGCGCAGAGGTCCGCATCGTGGAGGGTGCCAACCACTTCTTCGATCAGTTTCACGAATTCGACCTGCTGGACGAGATCGAGCACGTCCTCCAGGGATACCGCGCGCAATGATTTCCGGCCGAACCCCGTCAATCACGCACTATGCCCTGCTGCTAGCTGCGATCGCCCTGGTCACCCTCGCCAGTTTTGGCCTCTACACCTGGTACAAGGTCGACCAGCTACGCGGCGAGATCCAGGAAAGTGGCCGCGAGGCCGCCCGCCAGGAGCTTGCCGGCACGCTCGAGCACGTCCTCACGCAGGCGGCAGAACAGGCATCAAGGTTCGCCCGCTGGGAGGAAGTGCGCCAGCAACTGGGCAGGCCGCACTACTATGCCTACTGGAAGAATCATCGCATGCACCAGGCGGGGATCCTGACCGACAGGATCCTGGACGCCGGGATCTATGATCACCAGGGAATGACCTTGCCCGGTTCGGACAGCGACCACTTGCCCGGGAAACTCGAGCTCCCGCCACCCGCTCCACGGGCGGTACGGGGCGACACCGAGCCCTTCCTGATGGTCATCGAGCCGATTCCCGCGCCGGACGCAGCCCAGTCCCCACCCGGCTTCGTCGGTCTGAAGAGCCGGTTCCTGGATGCCCTCCGCGAGGGCCGTGTCTACCGCCATGTCGATCCCGAATCGATCCGATTCGACCTCGGCGAGCGGAACGCCATCCCCGCGAGGGAGCTTCTGCAGCATGCTCAGTTCGATCTGCGCCCCAATCCCATGGCCGATCAGGTGGAGGACTTGCTGTCGGGCGCGGTGGTCAATCTCGGGGCCATCCTGGGTGTGATCACGCTTGTCCTGTTCTCCACGTTGGCCTATCTGATCGTCCGCCCCCTGCGCGACATCTCCGGCCACGTCGACCGGCTGCGCGAAAGCGCCGGGGGCCTTGTGCTGGAACGCGTCGGCGGGCTGCTGCCCGTCGCGGAGACGGAAAAGATCCGCGAATCGCTGAATTCCTACCAGGCCCGGCTCCAGGACGTCCATTCCAGCCTGGAGGAGAAGAACCGCGAATTCTGGCGCATCGCGCATCACGATGCCCTGACCGGCGTGCGCAACCGCCGGGCCTTCGATGAATACTGGGACACCCTTCCGCGACTGGCCGCCCGCCACAGCTATCCTGTGTGCTTTGCCCTATTCGACATCAATCACTTCAAGGCCATCAACGACAGCTACGGCCATCAGACGGGCGACGCAGTCCTGCAGAGTGTGGCGCGCAGCATCGACGAGGTCTTGCGGGAGGGGGAACACCTGTTTCGCATCGGCGGCGATGAATTCGCCGCGATTCTCCTCAACTGCGACGAATCGGGCGCCCAGCGCCTGGGCGAGCGTTGCCAGGAGCGGATCCGGGCCACCGATTTCACCCAGCACGGGGTGCGGGAACCCATCAAGATCAGTATCGGCCTGGCCGTTGCACCCGGCAACAACGGCCCGGCCATGCTTGCCCTACAGTGGCAGGCCGACGTTGCCATGTACAAGGCCAAGCGCCCGGGATCCTCGCCGGTTGTGCTGTTCACCCCGGAACTGGAGAAGGATACCCAGAGCCTTTATTCGAACTGGATCAACAATGCCGTTTACGAGGCCATCACCCGGGGAACCGGGATCCGAATGGCCTACCAGCCAGTGGTTGCGCTCAACGAGCACCATCCCTCGTATGTCGAGGCCCTGCTGCGTATCGAACACCAGGGCGAGGTTATCGGACCCGCGGATATCTTCCCCGTCGTCGAGGCGCGCCGCCTGGAGATCGACCTGGACCGGGCCGTACTAACCCGCATCCTCGGCGATCTGCGAGCCTCCCTCATCCCGCCTGAGGTCGGTATCTCGATCAACCTGTCGGGCCCCACCATCGTGAATGCCGGGGTTACCCAGTGGCTGGAGGCCTTCGTCCCCTTCCTGCAGGATCGGCACATCATCCTCGAGGTCACGGAGACCGCCCTGATCACCGAGATCGGACTGGCGACGGAAAATCTCCAGCGACTACGTCAGAAAGGGTTTCTCGTCGCCCTCGACGATTTCGGCAGTGGCTACTCTTCCATCCGCTATCTGGCCTCCATGCCCGTGGATACCGTCAAGTTCGATATCACCCTGATACGCAGTCTGGATGTCCCGGACCAGCACCACATCCTCGAGGGCCTGGTCCAGATGATCCGCGATGTGGGCTACACCACCGTGGCGGAAGGGATCGAGACCGCCGAACAACTCAGCCGGGTACACGCCCTGAAGTTCGATTTCGCACAGGGCTACCATCTCGGGCACCCTGCCCCGGTTTCGCAAGGCCTCCCACGGGTCCTGCAAGCTCATGCAGGCATTTCCCGGATGTGATTGCTCGCGAGCGGTCCTCGTAGCGGAAACTGGATCTCCAGAGAAACCTGCGACTAGCGTTTCCGGGGTGCGGCCGCGTTATAGACCCGCCCCGCTGACATCCTCGGTCAGTCCGTGTCAAAGCGATGCCATTTGACCCGGAGACGGCGTACGCAGAACATATACTCCGTTTTCCACTTATGAGGAGGCCGGTTTGCGCTCTGGACGCGGATCCCTGTTGGGCGACTGGCTCGATACCACCGACCACAAGGATAAGCTGATTGCCCTGATTGGCGGCGTGATCGGCCTCTACCTCTCACTGGAAGTCGCCGCATCGGTCACCGAGAACGGGATCAACGGTCTGATCCTCGCGTCTCTGGGTGCCACCGCCGTGCTGCTCTTCGCTGCGCCCCACGCGGCGATGTCGCAGCCCAGGAACGTGCTCGGTGGTCATGCCGTCGCCGCCATCGTGGGGGTGCTGGTGCGCGACGTTCTGCCCCACCCATTGCTGGCTGCAGCGGTCGCCGTCGGGCTCGCAATCTGGCTGATGCACTACCTGCGCTGCCTGCATCCCCCCGGCGGCGCCACCGCGCTCTATGCGGTGCTCGGGGGAGAGTCGGTGCATGCCCTGGGCCCCTGGTTCCTCCTGGATCCCGTGTTGACCAGCGTGGGGGTCATGCTGGTTGTCGCGGTAATCATCAACTACCCGTTTCCCTGGCGGCGCTACCCGGCCAGCCTGACGCCGACGCCCGAAGCCCCAAAGCAAGGTCCCCTGGCTGCCCTGGAGCGAGCAGGACTGGGCCAGGACGACCTCGAATACGCGATGCGCGAAATGAACCTGTATCTCGACCTCACGGAAGACGATCTCGCACGCCTGTACCTATTGGCCCGGCGCCATCACCAGCACCCCGACCCCATCACGCCGGACGCGATCCAGCCGGATCACTGTTTCAGCAATGGCGAGAGCGATGCCGACTGGGCCGTGCGGCGCGTATTACGCATCGACGACGGGCAAGTGACCTACCGCAACCTTGCGGGGCCGGACACCCCTGGCGAGGACCGCGCCACGCTGGAGGAATTCTCCGCCTGGGCCCATCACCAGCTCGACCCGAAATCCGCCCCGGTCGACTGAACCGTTTGGGGCTGCCCCTGCCCGGCGCTTATACTCTCGCGCTAGGGAAACCCTGATCAATGTACACGCTCGCGTTGGCACCCCAGGTTTTCCGAGACAAGGCGCGGTGCGCAGCCGGTAGTGGTTCTACCGGCAAGGGCCGCAACGCAGGATCGGGGAACCTGGGGTACCAACCCCACAAGCGATTGAATGCAGGGGCTCGGCCGCTTTTGCGTGGGAACGGCGTTGCGGTTCCCTTGTGCAGAATGACTGCACGGCAGTCACCGCGCCTTGTTCGCACGCAAAAGCGACTCGAGCGCGAGCGTGTACATTGATCAGTGTTTCCCTAGGTCTCCGTAGCTCAGCTGGATAGAGCAGCCCCCTCCTAAGGGGCAGGTCGCAGGTTCGAATCCTGCCGGGGACACCAAATTCACAAGGCGGGCGTCGATCTCCGGTCTGGCGCCGTGCCCGCATCGGTCGTAAGGTAGGCGGATGGCCATGCTGACGACCGAACAGTCCACCCGCATGATCGATCTCCTCGCCCCGCTGATCGGCATTCAGGGCGAGGTGGACGGCTGCATGGTGGAACTGGTCGAGGTCCTGGACGAGGGGCCTCGGGGTTTGCCCGGGGTCGCCTTGATGAGCATGGGCGCCGAGCGCAGCATCCAGGCCAACCAGTACGGCAACCCCCTCTGTCGCCATTCGGAAATTCGCACCCTCTCGTTGCTGTCAGAGGTTGAACGCGACCTGCACCCGGTCCTGCGACAGCTGCTCCCGGAATCCGTCGTGGCCGAACTGCGGGGTTTGCTGACGGAGTGAGGGTTTACCCGGCTCCGTTGCATGAGCGCGATCGGGCTTCGGCCTCCTCCACCATGGGTTCCAGCCGCGACCACACAGCGTCCAGCAGATGGGGTTGAGCGGCCTCGCTGGGGTGGATGCCGTCGTCCATCAACATGCCGTCTTCCAGCAGGATGTCCTCGAGGAAGAATGGCTCGAATGCCAGTCCCCGCTCCTCGGAAAGATCGGCGAATACGGCCTCGAAACGCTCGGTATAGCGGCGGCCGTAGTTCGGCGGGATGCGTATACCCAGCAACAGGGTGTTGGCGTCGACGGCCTCGATCGCATCGACCATGGCCTCCAGGTTTTCGCGCATGGCCTGCGGCGGCAGGCCGCGCAGGCCATCGTTGCCGCCCAGGGCCAGGATGACGACTTCGAACGCTGCGCGTTCCAGCACGTCGGGCAAGCGACTCCGTCCACCGGCAGTGGTATCACCGCTGATGGATACGTTGACCACTTTCCAGTCCTTCTCTCGCTCGGCCAGCCGTTCGCCCAGCAGGGCCGGCCAGCTGGCGGAATCCGGCATGCCGTACGCGGCACTCAGCGAGTCTCCGAATACCAGGACCCGGAGCGGCTCGGCCGAACGATTTTCGTCCGGTAGGGAATTCGCAGCCGCAACAGGACTCCATAGCAACGCGATCAAGCCCATCACGACCAACGGAATACGCAACATGGATGCATCCTCGTCATTTGTACTGGAGGCCCGGGACCTCGAGCAGCGGATCAACGGACCCAGCGGCCCGCTGGACATCCTGCGCGGCATCTCGCTGGCGGTCCAGGCGGGCGAGACGGTGGCCATTCTCGGCGCATCGGGTTCCGGCAAGTCCACCCTTCTCGGGTTGCTTGCAGGTCTGGACGCCCCGAGTGCGGGAGAAGTTCGGCTGCTCGGGCAAACCATCAGCGAACTGGACGAGGATGGCCGTGCCGCCCTGCGCGCCGGCCGGGTCGGGTTTGTGTTCCAGTCCTTCCAGCTCCTGCCGGCACTGACAGCGATGGAAAACACCCTGCTCCCGCTGGAGCTCAACCCGGCCCATGCGCAAGAGAGTCAGGAAACCCTGAACCACTGGGCCTCACAGGCCCTGGAGCGCGTGGGTCTGGGCGAACGTTCCGCACACTACCCCCATCAACTCTCCGGTGGCGAGCAACAACGCGTGGCGATTGCCCGCGCCATTGTGGATCACCCGGCGGTGCTGTTCGCCGACGAACCCACCGGGAACCTCGACGGGCGGACGGGGCACCGCATCATCGAGCTGCTGTTCAGCCTCGCGCGCCACCCCGACAGTGATGGGCCGGCAACGGCCCTGGTGCTGGTTACCCACGACCCCGAGCTGGCCGGACAATGTGATCGCATAATCTCGATCCAGGATGGTGTGCTCGAATGATCGCCACCCGGGGAACCGACCGCAGCCATCTACGCGCCCTGCTGCGTGGCACCTGGCGTGAATGGCGCTCGGCCGAGCTGCGCGTCCTCGCCGCCGCCCTGGTCGTCGCCGTCGCAGCCGTCGCAGCGGTGGGCTTCTTCACCGACCGGGTGGATCGGGGCATGGCCCAGCAGGCGACCGCGCTGCTGGGGGGTGACCTGGCCGTCGTCAGCGACAACCCGCTGCCGGAAGGCTGGCCTGCCGAAGCGGCGAGCCACGGACTGGAAACGGCGCGTACGGCCTCCCTCCCCAGCGTTGTCTTTACCGCCGACGACGAGTCGCGACTGGCCGCCCTGCGCGCGGTCGAGGCGGGCTGGCCTCTGAAAGGCGAGGCGCGTGTCCGTCCTGGCCGCGAGGCGGACGAGCGAGTCCGCGACCGCGGTCCGGAACCGGGTACGGCCTGGCTGGAGCCGGCGCTGCTCGAGGCCCTGCGACTGGAGGTCGGCGACCGGGTGGAGGTCGGGGACCTCGATCTGGAGGTCGCCGCGATCATCACTCATGAACCCGATCGCGGCAGCAACCTGCTGGATATCGCGCCGCGACTGATGCTGGCCTTCGATGACCTGGAGGCCAGCGGCCTGATTGGCCCCGGGAGCCGCGTACGCTACGAGTTCTTTGCCGCGGGACCCAGCGCCGGGGTCGCGGAGTTCCGTGACTGGCTGGAGGATGACCTGGAGTCCGGCCAGCGCCTGCTGGGTCTGGAGGACGCCAACCCGGAACTGCGCACCGCGATCGAACGTGCGGAGCGCTTCCTCGGCCTCGCCTCGTTGATGGCGGTGCTGCTGGCCGGGGCCGCGATCGCCGTCGCGGCCCATCACTTCGCCCAGCGCCGCGCCGACCCGGCGGCGGTGATGCGTGCGCTGGGAGCCAGCGGACGCCAGGTCCTGCTCACCTACTTCGGCCGCGTTGTGCTGGTCGCCCTGCTCGCCAGCGGGGTTGGGCTCGCGATCGGCTTCGCGGCCCAGTTTGTCCTCGCGGCGCTGCTGGGCGACTGGCTCGCCGGGGACCTGCCTCCGCCCGGTTCACGCCCGGTCATCGCCGGCCTTGGGGTGGGGCTGATCACGGCCGTGGGCTTTGCCCTGCCCGCTCTGTTGCGGATCGGCCAGGTCTCGCCGCTGCGGGTCCTCCGGCGCGATCTGGGTCTGCCGCCCACCTCGGTCTGGCTGTCCGGTGCACTGGCTCTGCTGGCGTTCGGCGGACTGCTGTACTGGCAGGCCGCCGATCCCCAACTGGCCGCCTGGGTGCTGGTAGGCACGGCCGTTGCGATCGCGGTGCTGGCCGCACTCGGGATGGCGCTGGTGCTGGCCCTGCGGCCCCTGCGCAACCGCGGCGGCATGGCATTGCGCTTCGGCCTGGCCAATCTATCCCGTCGGGGTGGCCTGAGTGCCGTGCAGCTCGTGGCCTTCAGCGTGGGCATCCTGGCACTGCTGCTGCTTGCGATTGTCCGGGTAGACCTTCTGGAGGCCTGGGATGCCAGCATCCCCGAGGATGCCCCGAATCAATTCTTCATCAACATCCAGCCGGGACAGGAGCAGGCCTTCGCCGACCGCGTCGAGGCGGCCGGTCTCGAGCGTCCGCAATTGGACCCGATGATCCGCGGCCGACTGATCGAGATCAACGACGAGCGCGTGCGTCCGGATGATTTCGACGATGATCGCGACCGCAGGCTGGTGGATCGCGAGTTCAACCTGTCCTACGCCGAGTCGCCCCCGGACCATAACCCCATCGTCGAGGGAGACTGGTTTGGCGAGGAGGGGCAGGCCCCCAATACCGGATGGTCGGTCGAGGCCGGGCTGATGGAACGCTTCAACCTGGCACTCGGGGACCACCTGACGTTCCGTGTCGGCGGTCAGGCTATTCGCAGCCCGATCACCAGTGTCCGCGAGGTCAACTGGGACAGCTTCCAGGTGAACTTCTTCGTCATTGGGCCGCCGGGGTTGCTGGACGAGCAGCCCCGGACCTTCATCACGGCCATGCACGTCCCCGAGGCACAGCGCTCCGCCCAGAACCAGTGGCTGCGCGAATTCCCCGCGGTATCGGCAATTGACGTCAGTGCGATCCTCGCGCAGGTGCGCGACGTCATGGATCAGGCCACCCGGGCGGTGGAGTACGTCTTCCTGTTCACGCTGATTGCGGGTCTGACCGTGCTCTATGCGGCGGTGCAGGCGACGCGCGATGTGCGCCGGCGCGAGGCCGCGCTGCTGCGCACCCTGGGTGCACGCCGCGACCAGATCCGCAACGGCTTGCTGGCCGAATTTGGGGCCCTGGGGCTACTGGCCGGGCTGCTGGCGTCCGTCATTGCCACGGCGGTTAGCGCCCTGCTCGCCTGGCAGGTCTTCGGGTTCGACTACAGCGTGAATCCGCTGACCTTCGTCTACGGCATCGGTGGCGGTACGCTGGGCATTGCCCTGGCGGGCTGGCTGGGCACCCGGCGGGTGCTGGATCAGGCGCCCCTGGCGGTCCTGCGCGGACCAGAGTAAGCCGAGGAATCCAGGGAGCGGCCGATTCATTCACCCGTCTGCGTGGGTACCCCACTTTTTCGAGACAAGGCGGTGTCCGCAGCGCCTTGAGCACTCTCCGGTCCCGCCGTCGATCATTGGGACGCAGCGCAGGATCGGAGCAAATGGGGGTTCCCCCTCGTGAGACTCCACACCCGGGGATCCCGTCATTTCCCGTACATGATGTCCACGTCGAGGAATCCGAACAGGACCAGCAGCGCCAGCGCCCAGAGGTAGAACGAGAAGACCTTGAGGTTGGCGCGGTACAGGAAGAACAGGACCATCTTCAACGAGACGATCCCGACCAGGGCGGACACCACGAACCCCACCGCGAGCGCCGTCCAGTTCAGATTCCCCAGCCCGTCGCCATTGAGCACGTCCAGTGACTGCACGGCGGTGGCAGCGAGGATGGTCGGTATCGCGAGGAAGAAGCTGTACTCCGCCGCCCAGCGCCGCTTGAGCCCGGTGAACAGGGCGAAGGTGATGGTCATGCCGCTGCGCGAGAGCCCCGGGATCAGTGCAAAGCCCTGGGCCACGCCGATGATGGTGGCGATCTTCGGACTCAGCTGGCGCAGCCCCAACGGGCGCCGTTGCAGCCGGTCCGTCCACCACAGCAATACCCCGGTCAGGCTCAGCGTGCCCGCGATCAGGGTCGGGTGGGCGAACACCTGCTCGAAGCCCGCCTTCAGGGTGAATCCGACCACCGCAGTCGCGAACACCGAAAGCACCACCAGCAGCCCCAGACGCAGAAACAGCATCTCGCGGCCGGCCGACCCGCGGGCCGATGCCCACTGCAGGCTTTCGCGGGCAATGCCACCGGTCAGCCGCGTAAGGCTCTTGCGGAAGACGACGACGATCGAGACCAGGGTGCCCACGTGCACCACCAGGTCGAACAGGATCATCTCGGGGCTCTCGGGCGCCGGTAGCGGTTCGCCCTGACGGATCAGCCAGTGCTGGGTCAGGACCAGGTGCGCGGTCGAACTGACCGGCAGAAACATAAAGATGCCCTGAACGACCCCGAGCAGGGCAGCGACCCAGACTGTCATTGCAGATACCGCTCCATGAACCCGAGGCGGGCCGCAGTATACGGAAAACGCCGGGGAGACGCCGGGACCCCGGTCGCACGCCGAGGCAGGCGTGGATCAGACCCGGAACTGGGTGGTCAGTCCCCGCAGCCGCTCGATCCGCCCCACCAGGGCGTCCGTCTCGCTGGCCGTGGCTTCGGCATTCCCCGCGGTGATCTGGGCCCCCTGGCTAACCTCCGTGAGCGTGCCATCCACCTCGCGCGCGACCTCCGCCTGTTGCGATACCGCCCCGGAGATCTCGTTGTTGAGATCACGGATGCGTTCCACCGCTGAACGGATCGCCTGCAGGGCGTCGCCCGCACCAGCGGCCTGGTCCACTCCGGCCTCGCCCCTCTCGCGGCTGCGCTCCATCGCGCTGGCCGCCGCCCGGGCGCCGGCCTGCAGGCGTTCGATCATCGCCTGGATCTCGGTGGTGGAGTCCTGTGTACGCGTGGCGAGGGTCCGCACTTCGTCCGCTACGACAGCGAATCCCCTTCCCTGCTCCCCCGCCCGCGCGGCCTCAATGGCCGCATTGAGCGCCAGCAGATTGGTCTGCTCGGCAATCCCACGGATCACGTCAAGCACCGAACCGATGCTGTCCGACTCGGACTGCAGGCGCGCCACCTGCTCGTTTGCGGTGCCAATCTCGCTCGCCAGTTCACGCATCGTGCGCACCGAGGCGTCCACCACATCGGACCCGGTACGCGTCTCGCTCTCGGCCTGATCGGCGGCTTCCGACGCGGTTTGGGCATTGCGCGCGATCTCTTCGGCCGAGGCCGTCATCTGGTTCATCGCGGTAGCAACCTGGCCGATCCGGGCTTGTTGCTGTTGCACCTCCTGGTTGGTCTCTTCCGCCACGCGGTGAAGGGTACCGACGGACTCCCCCAGTTCACGCGCATGTTCCACCATCTCCGAAACCATCCCCTGCAAGCGTTCGATAAATGCGTTGAACAGACGCGCCAGGCGATCAATCCCGTCATTGCGCGGGGCGTTGATCCGTTGGCTCAGATCGCCCTCGCCCTCCGATACCACGCGAAACTGCGAGGCCAGTTGCGCCAGGCGCCGGCGAATCATCAACACGAACAGGAAATACACCACGACAACCACGCCGATCGCGACACCCAGCATCATCGCGTTGACCTGCCAGGCCGCAAGATCCAGCAGACGATTGATCTCGAGCGCCACCTCGGCCTCCAGTGCCGGGGTCGTCTCGTGGCCCTGCATGACCCCCGTCAACGTCGCCTCCATACCCCCCTTCAGCGTTGCGGTGTGCCAGAACACCGCGGCAGCGGCAATTAGAAAGAACACCCCCACGATCGCGCTCAGGGCCAGCGAGAACCGTCCGGCGAGTGACAGCCGGCCCAACCCCTTGATCGACTCCATTGAATTCCCCTGTATTTCGGCTTCAGAAGCCTTGTTATTATTGGCATGTAACGGCCGGGCTGTGCGGTTTCTGAACCCCGAATACGCCCCGGCCTTCACTCAGCGGCAACGACCGAACTTGTGACGGGTGTCCGGAGCGATTAAGGTTCCAAGACATATGCGCGCATGCATATCCTTCAAAACCGCGAACCGACGATTCCTTCCCTATGCAGCTCACTCGCTATACTGATTTCTCCCTTCGGGTCCTGATGTACCTCACCGTGCAACCGCGCGACCAGCGCGTGACCGTGAGCGATATCTCCGAGCAGTTCACGATCCCGCGCAACCACCTGGTAAAGATCGTTCACCAGCTCGGCCAGAAGGGCTACATCATCACCCGGCGTGGCAAGGGGGGCGGGATCTCGCTCGCCTGCGAGCCGAACGAGATCAACGTAGGCAGTGTCATCCGCGACATGGAGCCGAACCTGAACGTGGTGGACTGCGAGAATCCCGTCTGCCCGATTCTCCCTGGTTGCCAGTTGCGTGGGGTACTGAACGATGCGCGCGATGCCTTCCTGGACGTCCTCGACCGCTACACCATCGCCGATGTCACCCAGGCGCCGGATTATCTCTACGAACTGCTGAACCCCAGCAAGAGCGCCTGATTCTTCTCATGCGGCCATGGATCGGCTGACGCACCCCCGCCGCCACGCCAACCCGGCCCCGTGCGTGCGCCGCACGCTGGGGGGCGCACTGGTGGTTCTGCTATTCGCAGCCTCCCCGGTCGATGCCCGGGTGACCTGCCCCTCCCCCGGGGCCGAGGTCGCCCCTCTCGCCGAGCTCCGCGCCGGCGCGGTCGCCGAGGGGGATGCCGTCATCGCGGAGGGCATCGTCACGGGCGTGTTTATGGGGCCCGATCAACTCGGCGGGTTCTATCTGCAGCAGGGCGCCGGGCCCGACTCGGCCGGTATGTTCGTGTATGCCCCGCGGCGCGAGCCGGTCTCGACCGGCGAGCATGTGCAAGTACACGGGGTCTTTAGCCGCCACCGCGGACGCCCGCAGATCGCTCGGCTGGACGGCATCCAGGGCTGCGGGCACGGCGAACTGCCGGCACCGCTGGAGGTGCGCCTGCCTGACGACGCCAGCCGCCTCGGCGAGTACGCCGACCTCCGTGTTCGCTTTGCGCAGACGCTGGCGGTGACCGCCAACCACGAACTCGCGCGCTATGGCAGCCTGACGCTCTCGGCCGGGGGGCGGCTCATGCACCCCGGCCAGACCGGGGCCGCAGGAACCGCCCGGGACGAGAATCGCCGGATCACCCTGGATGATGGCAGCTATCGCGCGAACCCCGACCCGATCCCCTATCGCGACGATCATGGCACGCGCCGGGTGGGCAGCACGCTGGAAGGCCTGACCGGGATCCTGACCCACGCCTTCGGCGACCATCGCATCCATCCCACCCACTCGCTGGACTGGCTCGGCGGCGAGCGCCCCGAACCGCCGTCGACGCCGGGGACGGACCACCTGCGCATCGCCACCGCCAATCTGGAGAACGACTTCGTGACGCTGGGCGAGCGCGGCGCACAAAACCGGGCGGAACGCGAGCGCCAGACGGCCAAGCTGGATGCCCTGCTGCAAACGCTGGACGCCGACCTGCTGGGCGCGGTCGAACTGGAAAACGCCAAGGCGGCGCGCCGGCAGCTGGTCGAACGACTGAATGCCGTCCCTCCGCCGCGCGGCGACTATGCGGCCATCGCCCACCCGGGGCCGGGCGACGACGCGATCAAGGTGGCCCTGCTCTACCGTCCGGACCGATTGCAACTCGTTGGGTCCGCCACCGATCGCGATGCCGTGCATCATCGCCCGCCATTGCTCGGCTGGTTCCAGCAGCCCGGGAGTGGCAAGCGTTTCGGGGCCGTGGTGGTGCACTTCAAGGCGAAGAGCGGTTGCCCCGACGCGGGCGATATCGACCGCGGCCAGGGTTGCTGGAATGAACGGCGCACGGCCCAGGCCGAACGTCTGGTGACATGGATCCGGGAACAGCAACGCAATGAGTTTGCCAATGTTCCCGTACTGATCCTCGGCGACCTGAACGCCTACGCCGCCGAAGACCCGGTGCGAACGCTGGCCGCGGCCGGCAAGCGGGACCTGGTGCATGACGATCCAGCGTCCGCCCATACCTATGTCTTTCGCGGCCGGGCCGGACAGCTGGATTACCTGCTGGGTCCCGATGCCTTGCGCGACGCCGTGCACGACGGGGCGACCTGGCCGGTCAATGCAGACGAACCCGGCTTCCTCGGCTTTGACGGTCGCGCGCCCGCCACGGGGCCCTGGCGCGCCTCGGATCACGACCCGGTCTGGGCGGATCTCCGCCTGGATTGAGTGACGGCCCAACCCCGCTCCGGCGGCCTGACGGTCAGTCGCGCGCGGACGCTTCCGCTTCCGCCTCGGCCTCGGCCTCCGGCACGTTGTCGACGATGCGCACGGGTAACGGGCTTCCATCCAGGCCACCCAGCGTGCGCTGCGGGAACGGGATATCAATCCCCGCCTCGTCCAGCGCGGCCTTCACACCCTCGTGCATGGAATTGCGCAGGTCCAGGAACTTCTCCCGCCGCGCCCACACCGAGAGCTGAATCTTCAGCGCGGAATCACCGTACTCGAGGAAGATAAACAGCGGCTTGGGCTCCTCCAGACAGACCGGATTACGCTCGGCCACGCCCATGAGCACGTCACGCAACTGCTTGAGATCGGTCCGGTAGCCCACCCCGATCTGCATATCCAGACGGCGGATGGGGAAGCGGCTGAGATTGGTGAGCTGTGTCTTCACCAGGGTCTCGTTGGGCACGCGCACCATCAGGTTGTCGAAGGTGCGCAGCTTGACCGACAGCGGGTCGATCGACAGCACCTCGCCCGTGGCATCCCCGACCTTGATGACATCCCCCACGGAGAACGGGCGTTCGCCAATCAGGAACAGCCCCGAGATCAGGTTCGAGGCCGAGGTCTGCGATGCAAAGCCAAGCGCGACCGTCAGGATGCCGGCCGCGCCCAATAGCACGGTGAGATCGAAGCCCAGCTCGCGCAGCGCCGAGGCCAGCACCAGCAGAACGATCAAGTAAAAGCTGATGCGGCGGGTGAGCATGACCTGCTGCGCGTCGAGCTTATCCTCCAGCGCGCGCGCCAGACCGCGCGACAGCAGGCGCGCCAGCAACAGGCCCACCAGCAGATAGACCGCGGCGCGGATGGCGGCGAGAAAGGCCTCGCTGGTCACAAAGGTCTGAGCGGTTTGCAGCCATTCATTCATCGCGCCGGAAGCTCCCTACTGAAACAGGGCGGTGAACGCCCTGACCATCAAATGCCGCCCCCCGGCCTGGCGGGGTTCGGCGATGCGCTGGGCCCCGCCGGCCACGCCGGGGGGCCCGGAGTCGATCTTCATGTCTGCCATGTCGCGATCTTCCTCGCGCTCCATGCGCACCGCCGGGGTCCACAACCGGTGGTGCTCGTCGGCGAACACCGGAAGGCGCGGCACCGGCAGGTTCACGCGTTCCAGGAACAGGGCATCCGAAGCCTTGTTCTCGATGGTCAGCGGCGTGATGACGCGGTGCGGGCGCACGGGCACGTCGGCCAGGTCCAGGCGAGCCTGGGTGCGAGTGGCATAACAGAGCTCCCCGTTCACGGTATTCGGGCCGAACCAGGTATCGGACGGCGTATAGACCGGAAACTCCTGCACCATGGCCTCGCCCAGGTGCAGCTGCACCCAGGCCGGGGAACTCAGATAAAGCGTGACCTGACCGCGGGCTGGCACATAGAAGGGGTTCTGCGGCCGGCTGACCATCGGCCGATCCGCCAGGGCCACCCGCAGCTCCGGTACCGAATCCGCCGGGGATCCGGCAAAACGCAGCAGGTCGTTCGCGTCGGCAGGGAACGCATCGGCGCAGGGAACATCGATCGCCAGTGTGGCATCGGCGGGGTCGCGCGGGCGTTCCAGGACCATCTGCCATTCCTGCTCGCCGTGCAGCAGCCAGAGGTCCAGGGGGCCGATGGACCAGCGTCCATGTTGCCCCGATGCAAGTGCCCGGCGCCCCCACCAGGCCGCATCGTCGGTACTCATGGTTGGATTCTGCGGCATCGTCCGCCCTGTCGTGGTGTTGGCGCCACTGTAAACCAGAACACCCCGTCCGCGGGAGAAGCATCCTCGGGACAATGGCGCCCGCCGGACCGCATTCGCGGACGTCAGAAGAGATCGAGCTGCCCTTCGGACCGCGCCTCCTGCGGGCGCGCGGGCGGGACAAACTGGTTGCAGTCCAGCTCCACGAGACGTCCGGCCAGGCCCGCCCGGCGCCGCGCCAGCCGGAAGCGCTGCCGCAACAGCTCCGCATACGGCCCGGCACCGCGCATCCGGTGACCGAAGGTGGAATCGTAGAGCTTGCCCCCATGCGCCTCGCGCAGGCGCTGCAGTATGTGCTCCGCCTTGAGCGGGTGATGGGTGCGCAACCAGTCCTCGAACAGTGGGGCCACCTCACGCGGGAGCCGGAGCAGTACATAGCCGGCGGCCACTGCGCCCGCCGCCGCCCCGGCATCCAGCAAGACCTCCAGCTCCCCGTCCGTGAGCACGGGGATCAACGGCGCCACCAGCAAGCTGACGGGGACGCCCGCCGCCGTAAGCCGCTCCACGGTCTGCAAGCGCCGTTGCGGGGCCGCCGCGCGCGGCTCCAGATGTCGCGACAGCCCGCGATCCAGGGTCGTCACCGAGATCGCCACCTGCACCAGTCCGCGCTCCGCCATCGGACCCAGCAAATCCAGGTCGCGCTCGACCAGTGCGGACTTGGTCACAATGGATACGGGGTGCCCGGTCTCGGCCAGCACCTCCAGCAGCTCGCGCGTGATCCGCCATTCACGTTCGATCGGCTGGTACGCATCGGTGTTGATCCCGAGCGCCAACGGCGTCACCCGATGGGACGGTCGCGCCAGTTCGCGCCGCAGGCAGTCGGCCGCGCCGACCTTGGCGAACAGCCGGCTCTCGAAGTCGAGCCCCGGCGAAAGGGCCACATAGGCATGGGCCGGCCGCGCAAAGCAGTAGGCACAGCCGTGCTCGCAGCCACGATAAGGGTTCAGGGAGAGCTCGAATGGCACATCCGGGGACTGATTCCAGGACAGGACGCTGCGCGGGTGCTCCACCGTCACCTCGGTGCGCAGCGGCGCCGGTGCCTCGCCATCACCGACCCACCCGTCGTCGAAGGGTTCGTTCCGGGTCGACTCGAAGCGGGCATGGGGATCGATGGTCGCGCCCCGGCCCTTGGTCGGTCCATGGACCGGTTTCATTCGTTGGGGCCATCCATGCGCTCGCACAGCTGTCGGAAATAGCCGGACTCGGAGAGCATGCCCCGACCCGCATCGCTGCGGTTCAGCCGGTCGAGCAGCAAGCGCAGACGCTTGGCCGCCTGCTGGCGCGCCGCCTCGTCGTCCGCCGCCTGCAGCAACGCCTCCGTGGAGGCGATCTCGCCCCTCAGTTGCACGGCCTCGGGGACATAGCCGGCGTTCTTCATCACCCGGAAGGCCATGCGCAGCTCTTGCGGCACCGCGCTGTCATCATCCAGTTCCAGGGGTCGACCCGCCCCCGGGAGGTCATCGAACTCCCCGCGGCGCGCCGCATCGGCCAGCCGGGCCTCGATCTGTAACTCGGTCAGCAACATCCCATAGTCCGTTGTTCATGCGCCGGGCCACGCCTGTTGAGCCCCCGACTGATTTACCGTAACGTCCAGCCCTTCCACAAACCATCTCCGTCTGGACCCCGATGGCACTCACCCCGCGAGACAATCCACCGGCTTCCAGCGTACGCGCGCTTGTTCCGGCCCGCGAGGCACTACGCGCCGATCCCCAGTTCGACACCTATCTGACGCGCCAGATCCCGGTGCTGGTGGCGCTGTCCCTGGTCCCCGGCCTGGGCTACATCCTGCTGGGTGCGCTGCACGGGGCATTCACCGCGGCTGCAGCCTGGTACAGCGTGATGTTTGCCGCATCGCTCTGGGGCCTGCAGCTGTACTGGCGTTATCACCGCTCGCCCTTGTCACCGGAGCAACGGCTCCGCTGGCGGCTGCACCTCACCCTCTTCCTGTATCTCTACTTGGCGCTGTGGACCGCGATCTTCCTGATCTTTGTGCGTCTGGACTCGCACAATCTCCACTACATCGCCATTTTCACGCAGATCGGCGCCACCACGGTGGTTGCGGCGCTGCTCTATCCGGCCCCCTGGGTCTTCCGGCCATTGATCCCCGCCATGATGGCGCCACTGGCCGGATATTTCCTGCTGATCGGGGATTGGTACAGCTATGTCCTGGCGGCGTTCTCGGCCACCCTTGCCCTGGTCCTGTTCTACGCGGCCAACAGCAGCTTCGGGTTGCTCCGCAACAGCTTCCATCAGGCTTCCCACGATGCCCTGACCGGACTGAACAATCGCGCCGCCTTCATCGAGCATCTCGAACAAAGCCTCGAGGTCCTGCAGCATCACGGACAGCACTCGTACCTGCTGCTGATCGATCTGGACCATTTCAAGACGGTCAACGACCTGCTGGGGCACGACATCGGCGACGAACTGCTGAAGTCCGTGACGCGCGACTTCGCCAACACCCTGCCCCCGGGCCACCACCTCGCCCGCCTGGGCGGCGACGAGTTCGTCATCGTGGCCCCTGGCAAGGAAGACCGCCAGACCTGCGAGCGCGCCGCGCGCCGCCTGGCGCATTCGCTGCTTCAGGTGGTCAAGACGCCCTACATTATCCGTAACCATCACCTGCACGTGAGCGCGAGCATCGGGATCCGCCTGATCGAGCCCGCGCAGCCGGTCGACTCGCATCAGCTCGTGCGCGAGGCCGATATCGCCATGTACGAAGTGAAGGACCGCGGGCGCGACGGCGTGGTCGTCTTCAGCGACGAGTTGTCGCGGGCGGTGGAGCGGCATCTGCAGATCGAGCGCTGCCTGCACTTTGCGTTGCACAATCGCGAGATCGAGGTCCTGTTCCAGCCCCAGGTGGACACCACTGGGCGGATCCGCAGCGCCGAGACCCTGATTCGCTGGCACAGCGCCGAGCTGGGCGCCGTATCACCCGCCGAGTTCATCCCCATCGCCGAACAGACCGGCTATATCAGCGAACTGGGCGACGCGGTCATCGCGCGAGCGTTCCAGGCCTTGCGCGACTGGGATCGCGCCGGGTTCCCCCTGGAGCAGCTCGCAATCAACATCAGCCCGCGGCAACTGGTACACCTGAACTTTGTCCACCGCATCCAGGACCTGATCACCCGCTATCTGGGCCGTGAACACGCCCACCGCATCACGCTCGAGATCACCGAGCACGTGGTGGCGGAGGATACCGACCGGGTGATCCACATCATGCAGGCCCTGCGGCAAATGGGCCTGCGCTTCTCGATGGACGATTTCGGGACCGGCTTTTCCTCGCTCAGCTACCTGAAGCGTCTTCCGTTCGACGAACTCAAGATCGACCGGAGCTTCGTCCGCCAGGTCGACCACGACCCGGACGACCAGGCCATGGTGCGCACAATCTGCGACATCGCACGCCAATTCGGTCTGGCGGTGGTGGCCGAAGGGGTCGAGACCGAGGCCCAGTACCGCTGGCTGACCACCCACGGTGACTTGCTCTTTCAGGGGTTCCTGTTCGCCCGGCCCATGGATGCCAATGCCTTTTTCGATCACTGCCGCCGCGCGCCAGCGCTGAAGCCGGACACCAATCGAGCGGCGCCGGCCGCCGGATAGGAATCCGGCCTCAGGCCCCGCCGGTCGCGGCCGGCAGCACCCAGAGCGTCAGCGACAGCAGGATCGCCGTCAGGCTGACTCCGATCAGCGGCAACATCATCACGCCGGCCAGGGCCTCGCGCCGGAACAGACGCACGGCCATGCCACCCAGGGTCAGCGCCCAGCCCAGCGCGACGAAGAACGCCAGCGCGTTCAGTTCGGCACGCCACAGCAGGATCAGGGCCACCGGGAGCCCAAGGTTGAGGATCACCACCCCCATCTCCTGGCTGCCCGCGGCACGTCCGGCGGACAGCGCGTAGGCATACGCGGCCCATACCATCAGCAGACCGAAGCCCAGGGCACCGGCGGCCGGCGAGCTAAGCGGCGCGCGCAGGATCGGCGCGCCGGCCGGCTCCAGCCCGACCCCCAGAGCCACGATCAGCAACGCCACCCCCAGGCTGATGGCCATCCAGAACAACAAAGTCCCGCGTTGCACATTGGGTTCGGTCATGTCTCCATCCTCGTCTTGTACCGTACTCGTCTACCCTGCTGACCGCCGAGCCGTTACAGGGTTCGCCACGCCGGCCGCTTCCGGAGGCTGGACTACGCCAGCTGCCAGGCGATCGTCTCGCCCGCGCGCAGGGGCACACCCGGATCATGCCCGAACAGTACGGCCTCCGGTACGGTCCACGGGGACCGCTCCAGCGTCAGCTTGTCGGTATTGCGCGGCAGTTTGTAAAAATCGGGGCCAAAATGGCTGGCAAAGCCCTCCAGCCGGTCCAGTGCATCCGCCGCGGCAAAGGCCTCCGCGTACAGCTCGATGGCCGCGTGCGCGGAATAGATACCCGCACAGCCACACGCCGACTCCTTCGCGTGGCGTGGATGCGGAGCACTGTCGGTCCCCAGGAAGAAGCGCGGGTGGCCACTGGTGGCCGCCTCGAGCAGCGCCTTGCGATGGCGTTCGCGCTTCAGGATCGGCAGGCAGAAGTGATGCGGCCGCATGCCGCCCGCGAACAGCGCATTGCGGTTGTACAGCAGGTGCTGGGGCGTGATCGTGGAGCCGACATTGGCCGGCCCGTCCTGGATGAACTGCACGGCCGACTCGGTGGTGATGTGTTCCAGCACCACCCGAAGCTCCGGAAAATCGCGGATCAGCGGCTCCAGGTGGCGCTCGATAAACACCGCCTCGCGATCGAAGATGTCCACGTCCGGATCGGTCACCTCGCCGTGTATCAGCAACGGCAGATCCACCCGCTGCATCGCCTCGAACACCGGATAGCAGCGGCGGATATCGGTCACGCCACTGGCCGCATTGGTGGTGGCACCCGCGGGATAGAGCTTGACCCCGTGCACGAACCCGGAGGCCTTCGCCGCGTCGATCATGCCCGGTGTCGTGCCCTCGGTCAGGTACAGCGTCATCAGGGGCTCGAAGTCCGCCTCTTCCGGCAGCGCCGCCAGGATGCGGTCGCGGTACTCGACGGCGGCCTCCACCGTCGTCACTGGCGGTTTCAGGTTGGGCATGATGATGGCGCGGCGGAAGCGGCGCGCCGTATCCGGCAGTACCGTCGCCAGCACATCGCCATCGCGCAGGTGCAGGTGCCAGTCGTCCGGTCGGGTCAGGGTCAGGCGGTTCATCCGTAGTTCCCTTCGCAGGGGGGCCGTCCGGTACTGGGCCCCGTCACAGTGTATGAGTCATGAGGATAACGCGCGGTGCAACTCGGCCTCGGACCAGCCCTCGACCACCACGGTCTTGCTGCGCGAGGTCGCACCGGCCACCACCTGCACGGCCGACTTCGAACACCCCAGTTCCGCGGCCAGCAAGGCCACCACGGCCTCGTTCGCACGGCCCTTCTCCGGCGGCGCCTGCACCTTCAGCTTGAGGGTGTCACCCATCCAGTCACCAATGGCGTTGCGCTTGCTCCCGGGCGCCACCTTGACCTTCAACCGGCCCAAAAACCCTACCCGGCCGGGCGCGTCGCCATGTAGGCGCTGAAGACGCCGAGCTGCACATTGCGCTGCACGTCCTCGAAACCGACGGATCGCAGGGTTTCCATGATGTCGTCCGGGGGGACGCACTGATCGATGGTGTCCCAGAAATAGCGCATCAACAGTTGCCCGTCCGGGTCGCGGGTGAGCACCTTGCCCACGAACGGCACAAAATCGCGGAAATAGAAACGCGCCAGGCCAAACTGGAACTTCGTACGTGGCCGCGAGACCTCGAGAATGGTGCAGCGCCCGCCCGGCTTCAGCACACGGAAGTACTCGCTGAACAACTCGTGCAGGTCGCGCACATGGCGAAGCCCATACCCCATGTACAACCGGTCGTACTGCTGGTCGCGCAAGGGCATTTGTTCGCCCAGGCTCTGCACGAACGTGGCATCCATCTTGGTTCGGGCCACATCCATCATGCCGCGGCTCGGGTCCACGCAGGTCAGGTGGTCATCGCCCACCACCTTGCGGATCTCCTCCGCAACCGGGCCGGTGCCGGTGGCCACGTCCAGCACCTCCATGCCGGCCTCGAGACCGGATTGTTTCAGGACAAACCGGCGATACGACTGCCCGGTGCCGAAGAAGCCGACCCGCAGGATTCGGTCGTAATACGGGGCAGTCCGGTCGAACAGGTCGTCGACGTAGGCGCGCCGGCTGGCTTCATCCCCGTAGTAGTCCTTCAGGACCGGGTGTGGCTTCTTGGTGGTTGGCTGCATTGCGTGTACTCCCCAGGCAAGGGACCGGCGCCACCGCAAGTCGGCGGCCTGACCGGCCCGGCATCAATCCTTCATGGTGTCGCGAACGTCGTGGTCAGACGCTCCGAATAAAGTCCCTCGATCTCCACCAGCAACTCCTCGCGGCAGATATCCCCGTGCAGCAACAGGCACGGCACATCGTGACCAAGGCGCGCGCGCAAGTGACGTTCCGCGGCCGATGCATCGGCCGCATGGCGCAGGTACACCTTGAGCAGCGACAGGTCGCGCGGCCTCTCCACCCGAACCGGGTGATCCGTGGCGGCCTGTTCCAGCAGGACACCGACATTGCGCAGGCTTTCGTCGATCTGCGCCTCCAGATCCCCGACATGCCGGCTTTCATGGCCGACAATACTGGCGGTGCCCGAGATAAACAGTTCGGCCGATTCCGGTCCCGACTGCCACAGACTGGCGCGGGCGAACGAAGGGCTGCGTGGCCCGTACTGACGCGGGTAGTGATACGCGCTGACCTGGCGCGGATTCTCGATACGCGCGGCCGCCTCGCGGGTGGCAATGAAATAGATCAGCAAGCCGTCGGAATGCGTGCCAATCGCCGTCGCCGCCGGCAGGAACTGTTCGTACTCCGGGAATGCCTCGAACACCCGCGCCCGCCCGCTGCAGAAACCACGGTAGCGCTCCTGGCCAGCGACCGGGTCATTGATCGCGGGAAGATAGTTCCACACCCGCACCAGGTGCTCGAAACCCAGCGACCGGCAGCTAGCCAGGATCTCGCGGTACGCGCGCTCGGTCAGGGGATCCGGGTCGCCTGCGGCATCCAGCGGCTGAATCCAGCAACCGATCAGGCAATCCTTATGGCGGAGGTAGCTCAGGGACCCATCCACCCCGGTCTCGCCCTCGGCGCCGTCCGGCAGCGACCAGCACTCCGTCCAGCCCGATTCGACGCCCAGAGGCTCCAGCCCCACGCGGATATCCAGACGCCCGGGCTTGCGTTCCACGCCGCTCACCCCGCCAAAGCGGATCACCACCGGTGCCGACGCGCATTCCGGGGGCTCGTCACCACAGTAGGTAAGGGTCAGGGGGGATTTTGCGGCAGGTTCGCTCATTCCAGGCGCCAGGGAGATCCATTCCAGCCAAAACAACCGCGGAGTCTACCAATCTCCCACGATCGAAACACGGATTCTCCCAACGACCTGCCCTGCCCAGTCGCTTGATCCGTTCGTCATTGAGGGCCGTCGACCGACACGCCCGCATCGCGGAGGAACGCCCGCAGGCCCTCCGTGTAGTCGTCGCCCGTGGTCAGGAAGGCGTCGTTGTGCCCACCCTCCAGCTCCAGCACCCACGCATCCGTAGCGGCGGCCCGCAGGCGTTTGGCATGCTCGAATGGCACGATCTCGTCTTCGGCACTATGGGCCAGCAGGATCGGCGCGGAGATCGCGCCCACCCGGCCCAGGGTGTCGTATTGGTGCCGCAGAAGCGCCCGCACCGGGAGCCAGGGGTAATGCCGCGCCCCCAGATCCGCCGCGGAGGTAAAGGCGGATTCCAGGATCACCGCCCCCGGCTCCACGCCCGTTGCCAGTTCCGCCGCGACCGCCGCCCCCAGCGACCGGCCAAACAGCACGATCTCCTCCGGCGGAATCGAACGGTCGTCGATCAGGTACTGCCAGGCGGCGCGGGCATCCGCATAGGTGCCGGCCTCGTCCGGGCGCCCTGCACTCCGCCCGTAGCCGCGGTAATCGATGATCAGCACGGCCATTCCCAACTCGTGGAACTGCCGTAGGGAATGCAACCGGTGGCCGATGTTTCCGGCATTGCCATGCAGGAAGAGCAGCACGGGCGTGTCGCCCCCGGGCCCCGGCACGAACCAGCCATGAATCCGAACCCCATCCTCGGTGACCAGCTCGACATCCTCGTAGTCCAGCCCGATGCGCTCCGGCGTGCTGGTGATGGTGCTGGAAGGCATGTAGATCAGGCGGTCCTGGGTGATAAAGATCAACCCGGTGATCAGGACATAACCCAGCCCCGCGAATACCAGGATCTTGAACAAGTTGGCCATACCCCGATCCTGCCCCCCGTCCGTGCCGTTCGCAAGCCACTCGCCGGCCTTTACGCTCCCGTACAATAGGGGCCTCGCTCCGTTTCGACGATTGCCTTCATGCGCCATTCGCTGCTGACCAATACCGATCTGCAGGGGCTCGACCGCGACGCGTTACTGCGCCATTTCGCGGGCAGCCAGCCCCTGGACGACGCCACCGGCCTGCAGCTGGCCGAGGCACTGGATCAGGCGCTGGAGGCCGTCGATACCGCCGGGCTCGAATCGCATCCGCTGGACGTGGCGGAGATCCTGCGCCATCTCAATGTGGATCGGCAGACCCTGATCGCGACCCTGCTCGTGCCCGTTTATCTGGCGGATCTGCTCAAGCCGGCCGACCTCGAGCAGCGCTTCGGTGCCGCGGTTGCCCGGCTGACGACCAACGTTGCCGCGCTGGTCCGCCGCCGCTTCGAGGCCCCGGCCGGGCGTCCGGAACAGGCCGAACGCCTGCGCCGCATGCTGATGGCCATGGTGGACGACGTGCGTGCCGTGCTGATCAAGCTGGCGTTTCGCGTCCAGCATCTGCGCATGGTCGTCCGCGAGCCCGACGACAGCGCCCGCGTTCTCGCCCAGGAGACCCTCGACGTCATCGCGCCGCTGGCCAACCGTCTGGGGGTCGGCCAGCTCAAGTGGGAGATGGAAGACCTCGCCCTGCGCATCCTGGAACCGGAAACCTACCGCGACATCGCTGTTGGCCTGGAAGAAAACCGCACCGAAAGAGAAGCCTACGTCGAGGAATTCGCCCGCACACTGAAGACGCGCCTGCAGGCGGACGGCATCGAGGCGCGGGTGTTCGGCCGGCCAAAGCACATCTACAGCATCTGGAAGAAGTTGCAGCGCAAGCGCATGGCCCTGTCCGAGCTATACGACCTGCGTGCCACCCGCGTGATCGTCGACCAGCTGGCCACCTGCTACACCGTGCTCGGCATCGTGCACAACGACTGG
Source organism: Thioalkalivibrio sp. ALMg13-2 (assembly GCF_000381185.1). Taxonomy (NCBI): domain Bacteria; kingdom Pseudomonadati; phylum Pseudomonadota; class Gammaproteobacteria; order Chromatiales; family Ectothiorhodospiraceae; genus Thioalkalivibrio; species Thioalkalivibrio sp. ALMg13-2. The sequence goes on from NZ_KB906103.1 coordinate 187,011, forward strand.
CGCCACCTGCCCAGCGAGTTCGACGACTACATCGCCAACCCCAAGGACAACGGATACCAGTCGCTGCATACCGCCGTCCTCGGGCCCGAGGGCAAGGTCGTGGAGGTGCAGATCCGCACCCGCGAGATGGACGACTTCGCCGAACTCGGGGTCGCCGCGCATTGGCGCTACAAGGAAGGCGGGCGTGAGGATCAGGCCCTCAACCGCGCCATCAACAGCCTGCGGCAACTGCTTGAGGCCGCGGACAACTCCGACCAGAACCTGCTCGACGAGATCCAGAGCGAACCGCTGCACCAGCGCGTGTTCGTGCTCACGCCCCAGGGCGAAGTGCTGGACCTGTCCCAGGGCGCGACTCCGCTGGACTTCGCCTACGCCGTCCACACCGAGGTCGGTCACCGCTGCCGAGGCGCCAAGGTCGACGGCCATATCGTCCCGCTCACCTACAAACTGAAGTCCGGCGAGCGCGTGGAGATCCTGACCACCCGCGAAGGCGGACCCAGCCGCGACTGGCTGAGCCCCGCGCTGGGCTATCTCAACACCGCCCGCGCGCGCTCCAAGGTCCGCACCTGGTTTCGTCAGCAGCACCAGGACGAACACCTGGCGACCGGCAAGCACCTGTTCGATCGCGAATGCCAGCGCCTCGGCTGCGGCCACAACCTCGACCGCAGCGCGCTGGCCGAGGCAATGAAGTATCAGACCTTCGACGAACTCCTGATTGCGCTGGGCGCGGGGGATGTCACCACCGCCCAGATCGCCGGACGCATTTCCCACCAGCTGCGCGACGCCCGCACGGGGGAACAGCCGGCCACCACTCCTGCACCCCAGCGGCCGCGCCGCCACGAGGGGGAAGCCAAACCGGACGACATCCGAATCCGCGGCGTCGGCGGGCTGCTCACCACGCGCGCCCAGTGCTGCAATCCGCAGACCGGGGATCCGATCATCGGCTTCATTACCCGCGGCGCCGGCGTCTCCGTGCACCGCAGCGACTGCGTGAACATCCTGCACATGCCGGAAGACAAACGCGGCCGCCTGATCCCCGTCTCCTGGGGCGAAGAGCCCGAACGCGAGGCGATCACCCTGGAGGTGGATGCCCACGACCGCCCCGGCCTGCTGGGCGAAGTCGGCAACGCCTTCTCCGAATGCGGCATCAACCTCCTGCGCGTAAACACCGAAACCAACCGCGAAGACCGCAGTGTGCGCATGGAACTGGAAGCCGAATTCAGCGACCTCGGCGAACTCAGCCACCTCTTCGACCGCCTCCAATCCCTCAGCAGCGTCCAAACCGTCCGCCGCCTACCCCCAAACCCCTGACCCCGCCACGTCATCCCGCCCGTACGCCTTCCCACCCTGTAGCGCCGGCCGCGCCCGACCCGGCCCGTCATCCCGCCCGGCCCCAGCGCCACCCCTTCCCGTCATCCCGACCGCAGCGCCCCCTTTTCCCGTCATCCCGGCCGTAGCAAAGCGGAGAGCCGGGATCTCCCACGCCGGATTTACCCCAACGTACGGGCAGCCTACACCGCAGAGATCCCGGATAACTGCTCCGCAGTTTCCGGGATGACGTCGGTAGCTACGACCTGCTTCTTGGCCCTTCACACCAGCGCCAGGCTCACCCTCCTGACCACAAGCGAGCCCCCCCGTCATCCCGGCCGTAGCGAAGCGGAGAGCCGGGATCTCCCACGCCGGACACACCCCAACGCACGGGCACACCACGCCACAGAGATCCCGGATAACCGCTCCGCGGTTTCCGGGATGACGAGTAGGATTCAGAGGAATCCCTTGTGCCTCCCACGGATCAAGGGCACCCGAAACGCGGTGAACGCGCGACCACCGCAACATCCATGGCAAACTCAATACCTGGCTTCGCAAGGACGCGAACCATGGAAAAGCACCCGGCGGTCTACATACTGACCAACCGGCGAGAAGGCACCCTGTACACCGGCGTCACCAGCAACCTCCCCAGCCGCATCGCCCAACACCGCGACGACCTCGTACCCGGCTTCACCCGCCGCTACAAGCTCCACCGCCTCGTCTGGTTCGAACAACACGAGTCCATGGACGAAGCCATCCGCCGCGAAAAGCAGATCAAACGCTGGCGACGCCCCTGGAAGATCGACCTTGTCGAAACAGAAAACCCCACCTGGAGAGACCTCTATGACAACCTCTTCTAGCCGATTCGCTTAGTGGCAGACTCGAAGTTGGCAGGGCACCCGCTCAACCCGTCATCCCGGCCGTAGCGCAGCGAAGAGCCGGGATCTCCCCACACAGGAACGTCCCGACATCTGCGCCACCCCGAACGACGGGGATCCCGGATAACCGCTGCGCGGTTTCCGGAATGACATAAGTCGATGGCACATCGGCTTATACGCTCACTAGAACCCCCAGACTCGTCCTCCTAGCCACAGCGACATCCCAACCCGTCATCCCGGCCGCAGCGCAGCGGAGAGCCGGGATCTCCACACGCCGGATTTACCCCAACGTACGGGGGCAGCCCACACCGCAGAGATCCCGGATAACTGCTCCGCAGTTTCCAGGATGACAAAAAGGTTTGTGGTGATTCCGAGTGCTTTTCCCGACGCCTGTCCGGCTAGACGCTCCCCCTCATCGTCATCCCGGCCGTAGCGAAGCGGAGAGCCGGGATCTCCCCACGCCAGATTCACCCCAACGCACGGGCAGCCCACACCGCGAAGATCCCGGATAACTGCTCCGCAGTTTCCGGGATGACAAAAGGTTCGTAGCGATTCCGAGTGCTTTTCGCAACGCCTGTACGGCTAGACGCTCCCCCTCATCGTCATCCCGGCCGCAGCGCAGCGGAGAGCCGGGATCTCCCCACGCCAGATTCACCCCAACGTACGGTCAGCCCGCACCGTGAAGATCCCGGATAACTGCTCCGCGGTTTCCGGGATGACGGGAGGGGTGGCGTTCGGGTTTTGGTGAGAGTCGAAAAGCCCCGACCGGGCACAGAGCCCCGTCAGTCGGCCGAGTGGCCCGGCCCAGTCCGCATGGAGTGCCGGCGGGTCGTCTCGTAGGCGTTGGTGCCCTTACGGCCGGACTTCAGCTCGCGGATCTGCTGCGCGACCTCGCCCCGTCGTAGCGACAGGTCCTGTACGGAGGTCTCGTAGAAGCGCGCCAAGTCCTCCAGGGCCGCGCGCAGCGCCGCACCGGAGTCATCGCGCAGCGGCACTAGCTCGGTCCCGAAGGCTCGTTCCACCAGGACTCTCGTCTGCCGGTCCAGCTCCTGCAGCTCTTCCCAGTCTTCTTCGGCCACGGCCCGCGCCATGTGGGCGCGGATCGCTTCGACCGCATCCTCCAGGGTGGCGCCTGTGGTCTCGGGCGCCTCCCGGCTATCGGTGCCGGTCATTGTCATCGGCTGCCCTGGAAATCAGAGGGAAAGTCCATAGGGGGCCGTCAGCTCGCCCGGGCAACACGTTGTTCGGACGGAATATCGTCCCAGCCCGCCTTGATCTCGCGCAGCAGCTTGGCCACCTCGTCCAGTGCCGCCGGATCGTTCTTCGCGTTGGCCTCCAGCAGGCGGCGGCTCATGTACTCATAGAGCGAATCCAGGTTCCCGGCCAGCTCACCGTTGTGCTTGTGGTCCAGCACCGCCCGCAGGGACTCGACAATGTCGATCGCCTTGCCGATCTTCTCGCCCTTCAGGGCCACGTTGCCCTGCTGCATGGCACCCTTGGCCACGGCAATCCGCTCCAGCGCGCCCTCGAAGAGCATCTGGATCAGGCGGTACGGGTCCGCCACCTGGGCCTCGGCCAGTGCGCCCGACTGCCGGTACTGGTTCACTCCGCGATTCATGCCCGGTCCGTACATGCGTTGGTCTCCGTTATCCGTTCGCCCAACCCGGGGCGACTATCGACGAGAATTGTTCTGGGCCAGCGGCATATTCGCCAGCTGCCCCATCAGAAAATCACCGGTGCTCTGCATCTGCGCCACGGCACTGTCCATCCGCGAGAACTGACCGACCAGTCGTTCTTCCATCCGCTCTAAGCGTACTTCCAGATTCTCGCGTTGCTGGCCAATGCGTTCCAGATCGTTGCGCAGACCGTCAGTGCGCGCATTGATCAACCCCTCCGGCCCGATAAAGCCATCGGTTACTTCCTGCATGCGCCCGCCGATCTCGCGCACGATCTCCGTGACACGGTCAAAACCGTCCGTCTCCATCGCACGGTCGAAGCGCGCGCCGTCAAAGGCCAGCGTCCCATCGCGGTTGGACACGATCCCAAGCTCCGCGAGCGTCTGGGCGTTCGCGTCCGGCACCTGGGCAGGCTGGATCAGCGCGTTGCCCAGGCGGCTGCGAATACCGCGAATCGTGCTGTCGCCCGTCAGTACCGAGCCTTCCTCGGAATCGGGGTTGAAGGAGGTCAACTCGCGGGTCTGCCCCACCAGAGAGTTGTAAGATTCCACAAACCCCTGCAGGGCCTCGCGCAACTGGTCCTGGTCTTCGCTCACGGAGACCGAAACGGGAGACTCGGACGTCCCGCGAAGCTCGATGTTCAGGCCCTCGATCGTATCGTCCAGCGTATTGGTCGAGCTGGTCACGGTCAGGCCATTGATCACCGCCACGGCATCCCGGGCTTCCTGAGTGGTTTCCAGGTTGTCGCTGGCCAGGCGGCCGAGACCCTCGTTCAGGGCCCCAGTGCCACCATTTACCGCGACCGAGATCGTGTTCTCGGCACCGGTTTCGGTTGCATTCAGCACCAGCCGCGCACCACTGCCGTCATTCACGATCGAGGCCGTCACACCGCCACCGGCCTCGTTGATCGCGTTGCGCACGTCCCGGAGGGTATCGCCCTCCCCGACATCGATGCTGATGGCGTTCCCGCCACCCACGCTGATCTCCAGCTGGCCGGCACCCACCTCGGCATCCGCATCGGCGAACTGGCCCGCCGCCGTCGCCACGCTCTGGGCCTGCGCCAGCTGATCCACTTGCAAAGAGAAATTGCCGTTCGCCGCGGTGCCGTCAGAGGTCACGTTAGCCACGCTGGAGTCGGAAACTTCCGCGGACTGAGACAGCTCGAAGCCCGCCAACTGGCTCAGGCTGCCACCGACCTGCTCCACACTGTTTGTCAGGTTGCCGAACGCGGAGATTTGGGCCTCGATCCGCCCTTCGCGGCGATCGAAACGCTGCTCTTTCGGTACCCGCTCGGCATTGATCAGATCACCGACGATCTGATTCAGATCCAGTCCCGATCCAACACCCAATGAACTGATGGCCATGGTCTTTCTGCTCCTCGGTGTCCGACGTCTCGGACCCTTTGCACGTGCGATATCTCTATTTACGACAGCCTAGCCCAAAACTTGAGACCGCCGCAGGAAAACCGCCTCAAAATCGGTATGCCACCCCCTGACTTGATGCCCCGCAAGACCCCGTCATTGCGAGCGCAGCGAAGCAATCTCCAGAACCTGGCACCCGCCCGCCACTCGAGCCTGCGACGAGCATCCCCCCCTCCGTCATCCCGGAAACCGCGCAGCAGTTATCCGGGATCTCCACCGCCGAAGGTGGCACAGCCGTCAAGGGCGTTCCGGCGCAGGAGATCCCGGCTCTCCGCTGCGCTTCGGCCGGGATGACGGGGAAGCGGCATGCGCATGAGCCCGTATACACGAACCTTCGGGCTTCCGACCCAGCGGGCGTCATCCCGGAAACCGCGCAGCGGTTATCCGGGATCTCCGTCGCTGGAGATGGTGTCGACTTCCCCGGATTAGGTCCACGCATAACTAGAGGTTTCCGGGGTGTGTAACTGCCGGTATTCGACCGGCGTCAGGTCCCCCAGCGAATCGTGAGGGATGGTTTCGTTGTAGTCCTGCAGCCACTGCTCGGTGTGTTCCCGGACTTCGGTCAGCGTTCGGAAGACGTAGAGGTCCAGGACCCCGCGGCGGTAGCTGCCGTTGAACCGTTCGATGAAGCCGTTCTGCATCGGTTTGCCCGGCTGGATGAAGCTCAGTTCCACGCCGCGCTGTTCGGCCCAGTCGG